>JANXOP010000178.1 GCA_025357755.1 Kofleriaceae bacterium
CCCGGCCAGCGCGGTGATCAGCATGTAGGCGCCCATGCCACCGAGGAGGCCGACGCGCACGGCGAGCGAGACGGGAGCGACCACAGCCGAGACTAGCATCGCGACCGCGACGACGAGCCGGAGGAGACGATCGGCGGTTCCAACGTTGTGCTTCATACTCGGAGAAGCCTGGTCGGATCCGAAAGGATTCTTTTTTCGTGCGACCCGAGCCGGTTTCGTCGCTCATGGGTCCATGTACGAGCTCTTCGCGCTGGTTGCAGTCCTCGGCCTCTCCGCATGCGGCGACAAGAAGGAAGCGCCCGCCGCGACCTCTGCCCCGAAGGCCGTCGCGAGCGACGATCCGGTCGCCCAGATGACCGTGGAGCACGCGAAAAAAGATGTCGCCGAGCTCACGACCAAGCTCGCCGCGCACAAGGCGAACCTCTTCGATTGCGCGGCCACCATGTCCTCGGTGGCCGAGGTCCAGAAATACGACGCGGCGACCGCCACGCAGATCAAGAAGCTGTGTACGCACGACATCCAGCTCGACCTGATCCAGCAAGCGGTCGATGCCGCCGAGCCCGCACACAAGGCGAAGCCGGATGCCGTCTCGCTCTCGGAGTGCTCGGTCGACGCCGGACTCTCGGTCGAGGCCATGCAGGAGGCCGGCACGCTCGATGACACGGCCAAGGCGCTCGTCGCGCGGCTCGACAAGGCGTGCCCATTGCTCGCCCAGGTTCGCGCCGATCATGCAGCGAAGGCCGCCAAGGCCACGAAATAGACCTCGATGGAGCTCCTGCGCGTTGGAGGATGATGATGAGAATCGCGCTCGTCCTGCTTGCCAGCTGCGTTCACGCACGACCGCCGCTAGCGCCCGCTGGATGGACCACCGTAGCGCGAGCCGCCGAGATCGAGGTTGCGGTCGAGCGTGCGCTCTACGAGCGCCCGGCGTCACCGCACTTCTTCATCCACGTGCGGATCACGAACCATCGCGCCACCGACATCGGCGTCGATCTTCGAAGGTACTTCGAGGTCTTCTATCCGAACCAGTGGGGGGCCTCGCAGCTCGACCATCGCGACGTGATCGACGAGGAGCGCAAGGTCCTCTCGACGTTCGACGATGCCGCGGAGACCCGTAGGTCTCGAGAGCACGGCTTGACCGCGGTCCGACGTGGCGAGTCGGTCGACTACTACAGCGAGTTCAATGCCTCGAACCGTGGCGAGGTCGATCTGCAGGCCGCGTCGGCAAAGTTCGTGATCGTCGCGATCGATGGGCAGCTCGCGGTCGCCGACGAGGGCCACGCCCAGCGCCTCACCCCGAACGATGCAATGCGCGAAGTTCCGGTCCCCGCGCCGGTCGCGTGGAAGACCATCCCGACGGGCGCAAAGATCCTCACCGATTGACGACCTCTCGGCCGCGTGGTGTCGTGCGTTGGTGCATCGCTGGTTGGTGGCTGTCGCGCTCGCAGCTTGTGATCATCCGTACACGGTAACGGCGCCCCCGCCACCCTCGACGTTTCAGGTGTGGGTCGATGCACCAGGTTACGGCACGCTCGAGCTCGAGCGTGATGTCGCGATCCCCCTCGAGCGCGCGTTCCCGGGAGCTCGCTCGCTGACCACGATGGATCGTGTGATCCTCACCGTCGAAGACAAGGGCGAGCTGCTCGCGGCGCGGCAACGCGCGAGCAAAGCGATCAATGCCGCACAGCTGCCGGATGGCGTGACCGCGAACCTCGGCCCCGTCACGACGGAGCAGGATCTGATCGTGCGCTACGCGATCCGCAGTCCGCAACGCCCGGTGGTCGAACTGCGCAGCCTCCAGGACTGGAAGGTGCGACCGCGCTTGCTACAGATTCCGGGCATCGGCGATGTCTCGACCTGCGGAGGTACGGTCGAACAGATCGAGGTCGTCACGGAGGTCGCGCGGCTGACCGCGCGTGGGCTCTCGTCGAAAGACCTCCGTGAGGCGCTCGCATCCAGCACCGGTGGCTACAAGAGCATCGACGCGATCATCGCCATGCCCATCCGCGGTGGCAGGATAGGAGACGTCGCGATCGTTCGGCGTGGTGCCGCACGTTCGACCTGCCTGGTGGCGACCGCTCGCGGAGCCGACGTCGTCGAGGGCCTCGTGTGGCTGCGCACTGGAAGCGATCGCGCAGGCGCGACGACCGGCACGCTCGCCACACTCGCCGCGATCGCGAAGCAGCTAGATGTCACGATCACGCCACTCGAGCTGATCCCCGTCCGTGTCGGGTTTACGGAGGGAGAGCCCGATCGGACGCTCGCAGCGGTCTCTCGTACTCTCGGCGACGCGCCCGACGAGATCGTCGAATACGGTCAGAGCGACGGGGGCTTCGCGACCGCGCTCGCCGACGAATTTCGGCTCGTCGTGCCAGGCGCCGTCCGCGCGGCCCGCATGCAGCACGCCGCGGAGATTACCGGCACCGTCCTCACGGGCAAGACGACGACGCTCCGGATCGCCGGTCCCGACCTCGATACCCTCGCGAGGCTCGCGAGAACGGTGCATGGTTGGGCGCGGGTCCCACAGAAGAACCTGCACCCAGCGATCGAGCTCGATCGGTCGCGGGCCGCGAGCCTGGGTATCTCCGCGCGTGATGTCGCGCTCGCGGTCACGACCTGGCGCGATGGAGAGTCGGTCGCGGTGTTCTACGACCGAGATCGTCGGCTCGACGTCGTGCTGCGCGTCGAGGCGGCCACACTTGCGGACGTCCCCGTCGCATCTGACAAGGACACCGTCCCGCTCTCGGTCATCGCAACGATTCGAGGCACGCAAATGCCGCGATCGATCAGCCGCGTCGCAGGATCACGCACGGTCGAGATCGAGGTCGATGGCACCCTCGCGAAGCCACCTGCGCTCTCGCTACCGCCCGGTTACACGATCACGATCGAATCTCAGGGAACCGCTTCGGGCTCCGCGTCAGCTCGATAGATTCCACACATCGGTGAGACGCTCGCGTAGTCAGGGTCGGTAGCGCGAGCCGCACGATCGACTTCACAGGCCTTCACGCTGACCGAACAGAAAACGAGGCGTTTCTCGTCGAGCACCGAGCTCGCGTTGAAGCAGGAGCCTGCCGAGCGAACGACACACGTGTTCAGGGAATCAGGCGCTCTCGCCCGGGCTTCACTGCAGGAGGTCGAATCGACATAGCAGAGACCGACGTCGCTATCCGTCGTACTGATCGCGCAGTAGAGCGGATTCCCACCGTGAATGACCCTGCGCGAGGGTGGCGGTAGAGGCCGAGCTTCACGCCTCTCTTCACGAGGCTCTTCCTCTCGTGGTGGTGCCCGAGATGGAGGAGCGTCTTGTGATCTCTCGTCGAAGTCGTTCTGCGCGGCTTCGCACTCGTTCGTCCACCCATGCCCAGCTGCCAGCGACGCAAGATGAAGCACGGTGAAGCCGACGCTAAAGATCAGCGCCGCATTGTCGGCGTCAGTCCGCAACGGACTTGCGATCTCGTCGATCGCAGCCGCAGCGTTCACCCCTCCAAAGATGCCATCTAGGACCTGCAAGCCGCCGCCTGTACTGCACCGGGGAAGCTGACGATTACCGGCGTAGTCACTCGGAAGCCGGTCCTGAAAGACCAGACAGCACCCGCTCGACGACACGAACGACATCAATGCCACCGCAGCCCGACACATCCCCATCGCTCCCTTATCGCTCGAATCGATCCAGCACGCGAGGCGCGTGGGTTATGCCTCGGGTCCTAACTCTGACATCGACGTCGTGCGGCCTCGAAAATCCGTCGTGCTCTGTCGTTCGCGACCGCGAGCTCGAAGCGAGAGCGCCGCATTCGCACGTACCGCGCGTTGCAAAAGGGTCGCTCATGCGCGCTTCTTGTCTAGCTTTTCTCGTCGCAGCCGGCTGCGGATCCGGCACGCCTTCGCAAGGGTTGGCAGACTCGGGCACCGATCCACTTCCGGTGTACGCGGGCGAGATCCTGCGCAACGGAAACTTCGAATCTCTCGATGCGTAACTATCGCACCTCGTGAGACTCCAAACCCAGGTGAAATTGCTCCCGATGCTCGCGCTGGTCGCGGCTTGCACGCACTCGCACGCTCGCATGCCCGTGCGCATGCCCGTGCACACGGCACCGTTCGCGGCGGCCGTGGATCAACTGCTCGGCGACTATCATGCGCGCGGCGAGTTCGATGGCGTCGTCGCGATCCGCAAGCACGGCACGCTCGTGTATCTCGCGGCCTTCGGCGCCGCGGATCGCGAAGCGAAGCGCGCACTCACGGTCGGCGACGTGTTCCCGCTCGCATCGCTGACCAAGCAGGTCACCGCGGTGCTCGTGATGCAAGAAGTCGCCGCGCATCACCTGGCGCTCACCGATCAGGTCCAGCAGTACGTGCCGGAGATCGCTCACCCCATCACGGTCAAGCAGCTCCTCCAGCACACCTCCGGCATGCCGGATCCAGAAGCGGGCGTTGCCGACACCGCGGTGCCGCCGTTCTATCAGCACCGCGTAGTCGGTGATGCGCTCGCCGAAACCCACCGCTGCGCACAGGGCACGTTCGATCCACCGGGCTCGTTTCGCTACAACAACTGCGACTACGTCGTGCTCGGCGCGGTGCTCGAGCACGTGACCGGCCGCTCGTTCACGCAGCTGGTCCAGGAGCGCGTGATCACGAAGCTCGGGCTCGCGAGCTGGGGTGTCGCCGCGCAGCATCCTCCGATCACGATTCGTAGCTATCGCACCGATGGCTCGCTCTCACCCGATGTGGAGCTCGCGGCGTATGGGCCGGCAGCCGCGATCTATGGCGACGCGACCGATCTTTCGGTGTTCAGCCAGGCGCTGCTCGATCACACGCTGCTCGATGCCGCCTCGACGACGATCATGACGACCGGTGATCCGCAGCTCGGCATGGAGGCCCTCGGTTCGTGGGGCTACCAGCTCCCCGTGCCCGATCACGCCAAGCCCGTCACGCTCGTCGAGCGCCAGGGCAATATCTACGGCACGCGCATCCTCGCGCTCGCTTCGCCGTCCGACGAGTTCACGATCTCGATCCTCGCCACGACCGAGCGTGCCGACCTGTTCAACCTGTGGACCCGCAAGGGGCTGCCGTTCGAGCTCGTCACCCTCGTCGCGAAATAGCTCGTATACTGTTGGCCTGCGGACAGCGCTCCTAGGTTTGCTCGTCGCGTGTGGTCGCGTGAATTTCGACGTGCCTTCGGGCGATGCCGACGGAAGTGATTTGATCACCGACTGCGCGCAGCTCGTGTTGCGCGGCGGAGCGGTGTGCGTCGACGGCGAGCTCCAGCTCACCACCGCCGATGTGAACCTGGAAGGCCTCGCGTGGCTGCCACGGCCGTATGACCTGACCAGGGTGAACCACGTAGCGCTTCAGGTCCGGGTCCGCATGGTCGGCTTCGACTTCACCGGCGACGGGATGACGGTCATCTTCCAGGCCGATCCACGCGGCCTCGAGGCGATCGGCAACACGGGTAGGACGCTTGGCATCGATGGGATCACACCGAGCACCGCGATCGAGCTCGACACGTTCATGAACCCCGACGATCCCGACTACAACCACATCGGCCTCGATCTCGACGGCAACGTGATCTCGACGCTGACTGCGGATCCGCCGTTCGAGATGCTGGTCGCATCCACGTTCAGCGTCTGGATCGATTACACGGCGGCAACCCACCAGCTCTCGGTGTCGCTCGATCCATCGACGACCAAGCCGATCACGCCACTGCTCACCGCGACCGAAGATCTGGCACGGCTCGGTACGGCGTATCTCGGCGTCACCGGAGCGACCGGGGGCTCGTATCACGCGAACAGCGTCGTCGCGTGGTCACTCGCGATCGACTAGCGTGTACGTTCGTGCGATGAGGCTCGCGCTTCTCTTGTCTGTCCTCGCTGCGTGCCACGGCACCGACACCTCGAGCGGCGCGTGCGCAGGCATCGAGCCGCCGGTCAAGCAGGCTCGAGCGTTGCCAGGCCCGTGGCCGGTCGGCGTCAAGACGATCGAGTACGACGGCACGACGATCGAGGTCTGGTACCCGGCAAAGCCCGGCTCGGAGACCGGTCATCCGCACGTGCGTTACGATCTGCGCGAGGCGATGCCGCCCGCCGAGGCCGCGAAGATTCCCGACGCGGATAACGCGTGGCTCGACTGCGCGTGCACGCGCGACCTGCCGGTCGACGATACCCGTGGTCGCTATCCCGCGATCGTGTTCTTGCACGGCGCTGCCTCGTTCCGCGCGCAGAGCGCCTTCCTCGCGACGCACTGGGCGAGCCGCGGGTTCGTCGTGCTCGCGCCCGAGATGCCCGGCATCGGCCTCGCAGCGGTGATGGGTGGACCGCAGGAATTCCCGCTGATGCTCCCGAGTAAGATCGTGGCGCTGATCGAGCACGCGCCCGTGAAGGATCCACTCGTGTTCCTGCGCGCCCGGCTCGGCGACCGGCTCGCGATCGTCGGACACTCGTTGGGTGCCTTGCTCGCGAGCTCGGTGCCCGATCAAGCAGCGGTCGCGGTTCGCATCGCGCTCGCAGGCGCCGCACCGACCAAGGGCAGCGCCGACACGCTGACCATGCTCGGCGATCACGATCACATCGCCGGTGGCAGCGCCGCAACTCCGGCAGGCCGCGTCGTCGTCGTGCATCGCGCCGGGCACCTCGCGTTCACGGATCTGTGCGGTGTCGGTGCGGACCGCGGCGGCACGGTCGCGATCGCCAAAGCGCACGGCGTCGAGGTCCCCGAGCTCGTCGTGCAACTCGCGAACGATGGCTGCGGCTCCGACGATGCACCCTTCGCGACGACCGCTCCGATCATCCGCGCGACGACCGCCGCGATGCTCGAACAAACCCTGCGCTGCGATCGCAGCGCGGCCGCCGAGTTAGTGACAGGTGCCGCCGCCCAATGAGGCGGTCGTCGAGTCGATGCAGAACGTCAACGACGCCGCGCCTGACGCGAACGTGCAGCACGTGTCGTTCGTCGAGTCGGTGCAGTCCGCCGAGGTATGACAGAGCTGGACCTTGCTCGTATCGCTACAGCTGCTCGCGATGTGCGTCTTGCACGCCGAGGCCGCGGTACACGATGCTCCGACCGACGTGACACCACAGTTCGGCGACGAGCCCTGACCGTTACCGACGTCGACACCACAGCACACCGGCGTCGCGCCGCTGCACTCCTCGGGACCATCACACACGATGCGGTCGGCCGCCGGGCAGCTCGCCGGCGCGACACACGCGAACGTCGTCGCCGCACCCGACGGCATCGCGCAGCAATCGGTATCGGTCGCGCACGCCGCGGCGCCACCGCAGCTGAAGTCGTACGGCGGCGCGTCTACGCGGTGGCTGTCTGCGACCCGACCGTCCGCGGGCCTGCCCCCACCGCCGTCCGTGGTTCCCGACGACGATCCACCGCAGGCGGCGATTGCGAACAGCACCCAGACTTCGCGCATGGGACGGAACGTAACCGAGGGAAAGACGCGGGCGCGCTGCCGGCTCCTGGCATTCACTGAGAAGCACGCGTTGTATATCCCCACGCGCAAGTTGCGCATCGCCTTCGTCGTCGACGGTTGAACTTGCAACTCGACGTGGCCTCGCCGTACGTTCCGGTACCGCTGGAGGGCGCGATGGTGAAATTTACTGCGTTCGCAATTCTCGTCGTGGCCGCGTGTGGACCGAACACGCGCAACGGCAACGGCGACGACGACACCCATGGCGACGCCAACACGAGCACCGTCGATGCACCGGCGTGCGCGACCTCGATCGTCAAGGCCGACAAGATTCCGCTCGATATCTTCATCATGCTCGATCGATCGAGCTCGATGAGCGACTCGGTCAGTGGCGGCACGAAGTGGACGACCGTCACCTCGGCGCTCGACACGTTCGTCCAGCAACCCGGCCTCGACGGCATCTCGGTCGGCATCCAGTACTTCGGCGTTCCGGCCGGCGGCGCGACCTGCTCGGCACTGACCTGCACCGTCGCCGCCGATTGTGGCGCGGCCGCCTGCGGTCCATGCACGTCGGGCGTCTGCCTCGGCTTCTTCGCGAGCGCCGGTGACTCGTGCACCGCCTCGGACTATGCGACGCCGGCCGTCGAGATCGCACCCCTGCCCGGTGCTGCGGCCGCGCTCGTCGCTTCGATCGGCATGCACTCGCCCACCACCGGCACGCCGACGTCGGCCGCCCTGCAAGGCGCGGTCGATCACTCCAAGGCCTGGGCGACCGCGCATCCTGGCGATGCCGTCGTCGCGGTGCTCGCCACCGATGGCGATCCGAGCGGCTGCGACGAGAGCCTGCCCCACATCGACGCGATCGCGGCGACCGCATTCGCGGGCACGCCTTCGATCCCGACGTTCGTGATCGGCGTCGGTCCGTCGCTCTCGAGCCTCAACGGCATCGCCGCCGCGGGTGGCACCACGTCGGCGTTTCTCGTCGACACCGGTGGCAACACCAACCAGCAGTTCCTCGATGCGATGAACGCGATCCGCCACGCGGCGCTCGGCTGCCAGTACCTCGTCCCGACCCCGGTCAGCGGCTCGCCGAACTTCGACGAGGTCAACGTGGTCTATCAGCCCGGCGGCGGTGGTGCCGCGCAGACCTTCCCGTACGTCATGACGCAGGCGAACTGCCCGGCGAGCGGCGACGGCTGGTACTACAACAACCCCGCGAACCCGACGCAGATCATCCTGTGCGGTTCGACGTGCAGTCGGATCGAAGGCGACACGACGGGTGAAGTCGACGTCACGCTCGGCTGCTCGACCGTGATCCTCTAGAAGCCGGCTACCGCGGTAGTCACCGCCAACTCCGCCAAACCGCACCGTCGTCAGCTGGCGTGAGGCTTGCTGCGAGCAACCTTCATGAAGCTCCTCCTCCTCGGGTTGCTATCGGCGTGCGCAATCGACACCTCGGGGGCGGCAGGCGATGACGATGGCAAGGCCGATGGCCAGAGCGGAAGCTACGTCGGCTACATCCAGGCGAACTCGCCGTTCTACTGGGCGCCCAGCGCGTACGCAGACTTTTCAGCCTCGTACACCTCGCTCGGTGGTGCGGCGAATCCGACGCCGGTCGCGACGGCCGATCGGCTCACGCAGCGCCTGCAGACCTGGATCGATCGGATCGATGCGGTCGTCCGCAAAGAAGTCCACGACACCACCGGCGAGGAGCTCGTCGCCCCCAAGCCGATCGTGGAAGTGCTCCCGAGCGGCAGCACCTTCAACGCGTGGGTCTCGCCGGTCGCCGCCTGCGCGGGCGTGACGCTCGCCGGCGGTGACGACTCCACCCAGAGCTTCCTGACCTCCGCGCAGGTCACGCACGGCACCAGCTACCAGTGCGTGCACCCGACCTATCCGAGCGTCACCGATTTCCGTACGTTCTGGGATCGCCACAAGCCGGCGTGCAAGGTCGGCGCGGATCTCGTCGTCGGTGGGCCGAGCTGCGGTATCGAGACCGACGCGGCGCCGGGCGAGCTCGTGATGATCTCCACGTCGCCCTATATCCACGTCACGACCGACCTCATCGGTGCGGTGAGCGAGCGCACGCTCGCCGTCATCCTCTCGCACGAGCTCGGCCACTACTACCGGGCGCACGTGACCGACGCGACGATCCAGCACTACAACTTTTGGTACGACAGCGAGGCAGATCGCAAGAAGGTGCCCGTGCCGGCCGCGAACGCCTCCGACCTCCAGATCAAGTACAGCGAGCTGGTCAATGGCCCCAAGACGATCCAGGCCGCGACCCCGGGCCGGTACAGCCCGCGCCTCCGCACGTTCGTGATGACAGGGATCGTGCCACTCCTGACCGAGCGCACCGAAACCGGCTTCGTCTGCGCCGCGGCGCGTGATGCGCTCGGCACGTGGCAAGCACCGCTGATGACGGGCTGGGGCATCCCCACGGATGCGGTGACGAGCTACCTCGCCTTCGAGACCAAGCTCGCCGCGTGCGCGTCGCACCTGAACCTCACCGGCGACACCGGCGCGACGTCCCTGTCGTACGGCACGGTGCTGATGTCGGTGATCGACGCGAAGCTCGGCAAGGTCACGCTGCCGTTCCAGGGCGCGACGCTCGCGAACGTGCTCGATGCCCTGAACGCGAACGCGGTCAAGCTCGACAAGAAGGAGGCCGCGCTGCGCACGCAGATCGCGCAGAACCGGATCGGCCTGTACACGATCGAAGAAGAGGCCGACGACATCGCGCTCGAGATCTCGGCGCGCATGGGCATCGCGCCCACCGACGTGATCGCTTCGTGGCAAGAGTTCATGGCTGCGATCGCACTCGTGGTGCCGCCCGATTTTCGGCAGACCTACCTGGCGGAGAACACCAGCTGCGCTGCACAGCTCGCGAAGAGCTTCACGAACGACGACCACACGCCGATGTTCGTGCCGATCGGCGACCTCGGCGAGCCGCACCACAGCGATTGCTACCGCCTGTTCAACTTCTGGCGCGAGCAGAAGCTGCGCAACTACAGCATCGGCGAGCCGTTCGTGTTCGCGGGCGACTGGCAGACGTTCCAGGACGAAGCCCGTACGCTCTCGGCCCAGGCCGCGTCGATCGGCCAGTAACCGGCAAGCGCGCTAGCCGAACGGGAATCTTAACGATCGGGAAGGCTCTCGGTCGCCGTAGCTTCGCGCTCATGAACAAGCGCCTTATCTGTGTCGCGGTGGCGATGATCGGCTGCGGCTCCAGCAATTCGTCGAACCCTGTCGACTCGCACGCGGTCAATGATGGCGCGCACCTCGATGGTGCCGGCTCGGGCAGCGCCAGCGGGTGCACGAGCTACACGATGACGACGATCGCCGCGATGCGGATGGGCACGGTGAGTGGCTGCTTTACCCTGACCAACGTCGTCACGCTCGGCACCACCCCCTCGACGAAGTCGCCGAGGCTCTTCGTACAAGATGCCGCCGGCGGCGACTTCTCGGCGATGGTGACCAAGTGTTCTTCGACGAGCACCTCGCACCCGTGCTCGATCAACACGCAGGTCGCCGCGATCGCGGACAGCCATTCGGTCACGATCACCGGCACGTATATCAAGACCGCCTCGACGACGTTCGAGGAGTTCTTCATCGACAGCCTCACCGACAACGGCGCCACCACGGCGCCCGCCGCCGCGACGGCGACGCTCGCGCAGATCGAGCGCAGCGGCACCGCGAAGAACCTTCGCTTCCAGCGCATCACCGTGAACATCGCCGCGGCCGACAAGCTCAGGATGTTCGACTGGACGCCTCCGGAGCTCGCGAACACCTCGGCGACCGCGTGCTCGTATCAGTTCGGCTTCGGCATGCTACCGATGTCGGCAACTGGCACCGCCGCTGCGGCGTGCTCGAATGGAACCACGCAGCCCACCGGTCAAGCCGCGGTCAACGCGAACGAGGTACTGATCGGCACGGACTTCTACAAGACCTTTACGGTCTCGAGCGACTGTCGCTGCGCGAAGATGTTCGTCGACATGGAGCCCACGGCGACGAGCACGCTGACCGGTACGCTCAGCGGCCTACTGGTGTTCGACGTGCCGTTCGGGGCCACCGCCGGGTACTACTACCTCGCCCCGAAAAGCATGACCGACGCGCCGATCACGAACCTCGTCGCCGGCCAGTGAGCACCTCGTCGCCGAACGCGAGAGCATTGCTGGCTCATCAGTTGGTGTAATTCGAGTGCGTAGGCCGCGGGGGTCCATTCGGGGCGTGGCGTGAACCGTGCCGCCGGGATCTTCGAGCTCGCGAGAAGCGCATGCGAGGTCAACGCAGAAGGTTATTCCACGGGCAACAAAGTCGTTCGAGTGCAGAAACGACGCTCACCACGCAAAGCCGAGGTTCGCGACCAGCGCGATGCCATCGACAGCGCGCGACCGACTCGTCGTGGTTTCGATCGCGGGGCGAAACCGCAGCTGCCGCGTTCCGACCTCGAGACCGACGTGCGATCGCGACATCCCGGATCGAGCGCACGTCGTACTCGGCCATGTACTGTTCCTGACGCACGGCAAGGTCAGCACCGAGGACCGCACAAGCTGCTTCGTGCCATACGCACAGATGATCTTCTGCACCCGCGCGCATGACGACGCGTGATCCCGAGTACGTGAGCTCGTCGACTGCTTGATTGCCACCACCGGTGAGTTGACCGTGAAGCCACCACGATCCACTGATTCGCGTGCCGACCTCGAGCGTCGGGTTCAAGTACAGCCCGCCGCGGTCACCGCCAAGGGTCGTACCAGCGGCGACGTACAGGTGTGCTTCGTCCGGCTTCGGCGACGCCTCGGAGATCAGCATGGGTTGAGCGGAGGCCGACGACGCTGCGAGGAGGATCGCGAGTCCGAGCGAGCTGTTCATCTCGACCCTACCAAGCAATGGTCGGACCATCACGTAAGCCCTTGAATCTTCGATTCAGAAGAGCGCGTTTTCTGACAGGCTGATGGACCAGCCAGCACACTCAGAGAGCGGTCGCGAGCTTCGTACACCGCCCTTGCAGCGCGATGTCGTCGATCGGCGGGAGTCCTCGAAGCTGTTCGCGTACGCGATCGCGGTCGATAGCTTCGTTCGAGCCACCGACATGCCTCAATAGCGCGAGGCAGTCCTCCAGGTCGACGGCGCTCAGACGTCCGATCTTGAGCAGCAGGAACAGCGTCGCATCCGGCCTGTAGTCAGGGCCAAGCGTTCCGCTCGTGTACCGCCGAGTCCGATCAGATCGAGGTCCTCGGTGGTCCGGCTCGGCGCGAACCACGCGGCAGCCGCACCACCGCCGATCAACAGCCACTCGCCATCGAGGCGCTCGCCGACCAGCTCCAACAGCGCCTGGATCCGAGACCGGTCGTATCTGAGCGGAGCCATCCTGCTAACGCTGGTCAGATGCGTGATGCGTGGCAAATCCTGCGCGACGGCGGCCTCAAGCTACGTCGCATCGCGCTCGAGAATCTCGCAAGCGTCCTCTAGTCGGGTCATGTCCGCAAAGCGACGCCGCGACCAGGATCGTGGGTATGGTGCGCACGCATGGAAGATCTGACGCTGTACCAGTTCGCGCTCTGCCCGTTCTGCCACAAGGTCCGGGCCGGTCTCGAGCTCAAGGGCCTCGCCTACCGCGCCGTCGAGGTCAACCCCATGACCAAGAAGGAGCTGCCATCTCTTCCCAGCGATGCGCCGCGCAAGGTGCCGGTGCTGGTCCACGGCGACCGCGTGGTGTTCGACTCGACGGCGATCCTCGCTTACCTCGACGAGGCATTTCCCGCGGCCTCGTTCACGCCGACCGAACCCGGCGCACGCACGCGGAGCATCGAGATCGAGGACTGGACCGACACCGAGCTGATCGCCGCATTGCCGACGGTGATCTACGGCACCTGGCGCGAGGCGATCAAGGCCGCGCAGGTCACGGCCCGGACCTCGAACTTCGGCCTGCTGCACAACCTCTCGGTACGCGCGGGCGGCTCGTTGATCATGCATCAGATCGCCAAGCGCATCTTGAAGAAGCACGGCAAGCAGGATGGCCACGCGTGGGTCGCCTCCACCATGGATCGGTTCGAGGCCTGGCTCGGGGATCAAGACTACGTGACCGGCACCGAGCTCTCGGTCGGCGACGTGGCGGTCCACGGCGCGCTGACCTGCGTCGCGGAGTTCCCGATCTTCGAGGAGATCATGCGGAGGCCACGGATCGCCACCTGGTACGGCAGGATGTCGACTCGCCGCGAAGCCGCGCGCGCCGCGCATGCATCCTGACGCGGCTCTACAAGGGCTGCGCGACCTGCCCTTCATCGATGGCGCGGATGACGTCGACGCGATACTGGCCGTTGTCAAGGTCGGCGAAAGACATGAGCGCGAAGGTGTCGACTTCGGAGTGCGCCGCGAAGGGAAAGATGATGCTCCCGTGCAGGCGCCAGCAGCGCTCGGGATGACTCGCGAGGCACGCGGTCTGGCCGCCATACCATCCGAGCACGGGAGGCGTGGCGTACCTGAAATCGACGATCGGGACGATGGAGACGAGCCCGGGAAAGTGCATGACCGTGACGGGTCCCGTCGGCTCGAGCAGCGCGACGAGACCCACCGAGATCAGCACGGGGATTCCCGCGGTGGTTCGACCCACCACGCGCCCGCCGGGCTGACAGTTGGATGCGTGTTGCAACGTAGGCACGTTGTTCGCGTACACGATGTGGCCGTACGTACAGACCACGCCCCACGTGAACCAGTCGGTCGCGAGTCCGAAGTAAGGATCGAGGAGCATCGGTGCGCCAGCATCGATATTGCCGGTCAGCGCCGTGACCCGCGGCGATCCTCCGAGCTCGTCGTAGGCGTAGATCACCGACTGGAATCCCGAGGCGTGGGTATGCGCGGCGAGCATGGTCGTATCACCGCGCGCTGCAGCGAGGTCGAGCGCGCTGAACCCGAGCGGCATGACGCCGGTCGACGTCCTTCCGACCGCGTAGACCTCGCCGCTCCCCCCGACGATCGCGCCGCCCTCGGCGGTGGTAGCGACCTTCGGCGTGAGCGAGATCGGAATGCCGGTCTGGATCGTGAGCTGCTGGCGACCGGTGCTTGCGCGGTAGCGTACGAGGACGAGGTCGCCGAGGCCTGCCGTCGTCGGCTGGATCCCGATGACGTGGATCGTGTCGCGATACGTCGAGGTGCTCACGCTTTGTAGCGTCGATGCGAGCAGGACGCTCGAGCTGCCCACCGCCCAGACCTTCGTGATCTGGCCCTCGTAGAGCTTGACGGTCTGGAGGTTGTCGCCACCCTCGTACGCCGACAGAAGATCGCCCGGCTCGTTGTCGACGACGGTCATCACGTCACCGTCGAGGATCCGGACGATCGACGTCGTGCCGACCGCCTGCGTGCCGCGCAGGAAGTGAGCGCGCGAGTCAGGCAACCTGAGGGCCGCGGCCGGGCACACCGAGAACGGCAGCGGCGCCCAGGTCACGGCGCTCTGAGCGACGCCCAGGTGATAGACGGCCGCACCACGCCGCACGCAGTAAGACGCTACGGGCTCGGGGCCCGGCTCGAGACCGGGTGGAATGTCGAGCGGCACGACCTCGTCGAGATTCGTGGCGGGTGCGCCGTCGACGAGGACCTCGGTCGGAGCGAGATCGCCGACATGCTCCTGCATCAACGAGTAGGTCGACGCCGTCGTCTTCGCGACGAGCGTGATCGTCTCGGGCTTGGCCGTGACCCGCACAGCTGGCTGGTCCTGCGCCTCGAATCCGGGCGACGCCGTCGCGATCGTCGAGAGCGAGGTTCCGATCGGAACCGCGAGGCTCGTCGGAATCGGTTGGGCGACCGGCTCGCTCGACGAAGTCAACCCGAGCAGCGCGGTGGCACCGGCGGCCTCCGTGCACGTCGTGATCGTCAGCGGCGCGGCCGGCGTGAACACACCGGTCGCCGTGGTCAACGTGCCGGTCTCGAGGTGATCGCGCCGCGACCACCACACGTGCTCGTCGGCCGTGATGCATGGTCCCTCGATCTGCGCATCCTCCAGCCACGCGTCAGCCGGTAGGCCCGAGTCGCTTCGAGCGGTCGTGAACTTAGTCAGGTCGATCTGCGCGACGATGTGCTGCCAGGCGCTCTGGTCATCGACATAGGCGACATTCAGAGCGAACGTCTTGCCGACCAGCTTCGGCGGAAACACCGTCGGGTTGTGCACGGCGAGCTCGAACGACTCCTGCGAGTCGCACGCCCATCCGACGCCGTCTTGGTCCGGATCGACCTGCGCCGGATCGTAGACCGTCGGGCAGTCGTCAACCGCGTCAGGAACACCATCCTGATCCATGTCGCCCGCCGTCTGCGCATCCGGGCTCGCATCCGCACCGGCGTCACCAGTCATCGGACCACCATCGTGGGTCGCCTTCGACGGCGAGCTACAGGCAAGGACCAACCCCAGCACCAGGTACTTCATCCGGTGGAGCTTATGCTTGGCGGCTCGTCCCGCGCGATCAGAACCGCGCGACGTTGCCTGCAAAACACTGGCGGCGCTGGTCCGTGACACCGTTGTAGCGGTTCGGCGAGCCTTGCGTCGCGGAAGAGGCATCCGCGCACCCGATCGTCGAGCCGAACACGTCGTTGGCATAGAGGCTGTTGTTGACCGGCACCGCGGGCCGGCTGCCGGTCACGAGCAAGCCGATCGCTCCGATGAATTGGTTGTGCGCGACGTAGTTCCCGACCGTGGGCGACGCGCTCGACTGTTCGCACAGCAACATCGCCGCCGAACGAGGAGTCCCGCCGGGCATCACATCGCACCCAGGGTTGTACGGTTGGATTGCCGAGGTCTTCGGGTGGCTCACGTGATTACTCGAGACCGACCAGCCGTTGGTGTCGAACAAGCTGATCGCCGCCCACCCGGAGTTGTCGTTGATGATGTTGCGGTCGATGTGCTTCGAGGCTGCCGAGCGGACGCTGTTGACGTCGATCGCGGGTCCGACGTTATTTTGGATGTAGTTGTCGTGGATGCTGATCTGGGATCCGCCGTGGACGTAGATCCCGGCGCCTGGCGGTGCCGTCGGACACGAACCACCGTTGTACCGGATCACCGAGTACCCGACCTCGAACGAGTTAGCGCCGAGGATGCTCACGCCGTTGCATCGCGTGTTGAAGATCTGCGAGTGCAGGACGCGCGCGTTCGTACCCTGGACGCCGAGGAATGCGACGCCCGCACCGTCGAGCGTGAGGTTGTCGATCATGCCCGGGTTATCCGTCGCAGCACCGAGGGCGCGGACCAACCCGAACGCGCCACCCGCAGGGAACCCCGCGCTCGCGCGAATGATGATGTTCGGCGCGGACGAGCCCGCGCCACGCAAGATCTGTCCCGGATGCAGCGGCAGCTGACCATCGATGACATAGGTGCCAGGCGCGAGCTCAACGCACGGCGCGACGTTGATCTGGTGCACGAGCTCGGCGACCGTCGAGACCCCGGTGCATGCGACCGCGGCGCTGACATCCTGGCTGGCGAGAGGGTCGGTCCCCCCATCGTCCGCGTCATTCGAGTCACCGAGACCATCGGCTCCGCTCTCTGCAGTCGGGCTCGGCTCGACGCATGCGGCCAGCATCACGAATCCGACGAGCAACTTCGAGGTCACCATGCTCAACCGAGCTGCACCGCTCGTGCCGGTTGCCGACCGCGCGGCGGCTCGCCATCGCGCGCTCGGGGTCGCCCCGCGCTGGGTGCTGGGGTTCCAATGCAACCTCGCGGTCGCATTGGCGCAAGACCTGGTTCATGCGCTCTTCGACGAGCCCGTTTCGGCGCGAGTCGAGCTCACATCAAGACAGGGATCGTTCGGATGACGACGTTGGTCTCGAGAGTCACAGCACCGTTCTGCGTGAGCAAGCGACCATCGACCGACGCGCCGTTTTGGGCCGTGATCGACACCTCCGTCAAAAAGTTTCCCGCCATCTCCCCTTTGGTGCCGATGGTCGTCGACGAACCCACCTGCCAGAACACGTTCGTGCCTCTGGCACCGTTCGCGAGGATGATCCGGCTCCCCGGAGCCGAGGTGAAGCTCGACCCGATCTGGAAGACCCAGATCGCGTTGGAGTCACCGCCGGCGTCGAGGGTGAGATCGCCGACGGTAATCTCGAGCGACGAGCTCGAGACGTAGAGTCCCGGCGTCAGCGCACGACTTTCCCGCTCGCATGCGTGAGCGATGGGAACTGCTCCTCGAGGCCGGGCTCTCGATCGAAGTGCTCGACGAACGCGCAGCGAGCCACTTCGCGCGCGAAATCGTCGCATCTCGGCTTGGCACACGGGCGGCTGGCTGACCTCCGCGAGTACTACTTCATCGCCTGAAGCGCGTCCTCGACTAGTCTGGGTTCGAGTAGTCCGGGCTGCTTGCTCGAGCAAGGGCGGAAAGCAGTGCTCGGAATGCGCCGACGGCCCGCTGAGCAGCCGCGTCCTGCCCGCCGCTGTCGTTTGCCATGAACCTGCCGTACTTCACGGCTCCCGCGGCGTCGATGGTCGCGAACTCCTCCCGAAGGATCTCGAACGTAGCGGTGAGGTCGGAGAATATGTCGCTCGCCTTGATCTTGGCCGCTAGCGCCGTCTGCCCACCTGGCCAGCACTCGGCCAGCCAAACGAGGTCGTACGCATCCTTGTTCTTGTTACGTCGCCGAAGAGCGTCTGCTTTGGCGGCGAGATAGGCGGCTGGTCCTGCAACTCGGAACTGCTGCTTGGTTCGTCCGCCGCCGTCAGGCAGGTCGACCTCGAGCTCGACGGTACGGAAATCGCGATCGATGAGCCCGCCGGTAGCCAGCACCACGGCAGACAGTTTCCCCCCGACCACGCCTCCCGGCCGGTGAAGTCTGCCCGGCTCGCGCCCCTCTGCCATTGAGCAAAAGAACTCGACGGTCACTGGTACCCACTTGCCGCCAATCCACCTCCAGCTGATCGACTTGCCGTCTTCTCTCGCCATCTCGAAGCCAGCATCTCGCAGGCACGTTTCTAGTCGGTCGTAGGCTCCGACATCGCCCTCAACCAGTGCGACGCTCAAGCAGAGGTCGAGGTCGGTCGTTCCGATGTGAGGCTCCAACCCCACTTCAACCTTGGGGACAAGGAGCGACGGCACCAACCCACCGATGATGATCACGTGCGCGCCCGCGAAACCGAACGCCCGGATGATGCGTGCAGCCTCGCCGTGCAGCTTCGACTTCAACACCGGGTCGTAGTCGCTGACGTGTCCACCTTCAATAGCCAAGGACTCTCTCCCTGAAGTTCTGAGCAATGTCCTCACCGCGGCGCTCGCTCAACGCATCCAAGTAGACACGGACCCGCGGAGCGAGGCGAACACCGTCGTGCTCGATCGTGTGTGCACTGCCGAGCATCCCGGTGTCACGAATGAGTCTGATGTTGGCTCCCCGTTCCGTCTTCTCGGACTCGAGAGCCGTGGCTGCATCCTCGAGGCTGAACTGTGGAGATATCCGAACCGGCGACACCATGACGCTCGTCGGCCCAGCTCCGAGTGCAGCTGCAGCAGCACCGCCCGTGATTCCATGAGGAATATGTGCGCGATCGAGTCGCTGCGTGATGAGGTTCCAAGCTTCGCTTGGGGTCCGCGCATAGAGCGCTACCAACATCTGTCGTTCACGACGACGTGCGACGGGTTGTGCTGCCAACCAATCGAGCAAGCGCGACTTGTCGATCACGTGGCGGCGCGTAGCCGGTCCCTTTCCAGTGACACGGACCAGGCCTTCAGATTCGAGAAGTCGCAGCACCGAATGCGTGCGCGATAGCGAAAGCTCCGCAACGCCAGCGAGATGGGTGACCTGCTGGTCGTCCCCTTCGGACAATAGAGCTTGAACGGCGCGGACACCGTGTACACCGAGACCGGCGACTCCAGAGCCACTTGCGAGTTTGTGATGATTAACCGGGCCAGATTCGATGTGCACGATGCCGGCCTGCGACGACACGTGAAGATTCCCTCTTCGGTCGAGGTAGCCGAGCCCGCGTCTCTCTAGCTCCTCGCGCAGGTCGGCGCGGATGTAGCTGCTGGTGACGAGGGGTACAGGCTGCCCAGGACCACGTTGCCGCGATAGTCGTTCCAGCAGCTGTTCGATGTCGGCGTGGCTCTCGATTCGGATCAGCTCGAGCGGAACCGACAAACGATCCCACGCTATGGACGGGCTCGTGGCGTGTGAAACACGTAGCCAGGGACGCGGAGCGATCCAAGCGTGCATCGCCACTGGAAGCGCTAGCGTTATCTCCATTTTCTCTTTGATCTAATTATTCGTCCGCACAGAAAATAGATCAAGGAAGAATTTCAAGGATCTCTAATCGGTTGATTTGAGATGTTTTTCTTTGGGTAGCAGGTTTCTGTCGCGAGAGAATTTAGGTCTAGACAGATCCATGGCCGGTCGGACGCATCCGAGGTCTGTGACGCGTGTGACGCCACAAAACGAAAAAAGCGACCGTCTCCGAGGAGATGCGGCCGCTTTTAGCGAATGCAGGTGGTGGGGGCAGAAGGGCTCTAACCTTAACGAGACGACCACAATTGACCAAGAGTCGCGTGGCCTTGCAAACGTCTCGGTAAGTTAGCTCGATGTCCTGTCCGCTCTGGTCCGTCCGAGTCCGGCCGGATCGGTTCGAGCCTGGAAAAATTTTGCCACGCGTACCGCGGTCGTGACCCTCACAGCGGAATCCTTTTCGCGGCGGCTGGACGTCATGTGACGGGCGAGCGCGCAAGCTCGCTCAGCTCGAGCATTCCACCTGTCTTCTCTGCGAGTTTGCGCAAGGCGGCGATCAATAGCTCGCGGTTCGCGCGCTGATCCGGACCGTTGGGTTCACCGTCCAGACCGTAGGCAAGCCATAGGTCGGTCTTTGTGCGAAACCAGACGGTCAACCCATCGTGATCGCCGTAACCATCGAAGCCGACGTCGATGAACAGCAGCGACTCGTCCTCAGCCTCCGGCGGATGGCCCACGATCGCCCATCGCTCACCCCGAGCGATGAGCGGTACCTTGTCCATCGCCCACTCCTCTTGTGCGAGCTCGGTGAGCTCGACGAGCTCAATCTCGCCGTCGCGCGCGATCACTGTCGGCTCGAGATCGAGCTTGGCATCGATGAGGTAGTGGTCGGGAGTCCACCGCCGGTCGAGCTCAGCGAGCGGCCACGTATCGACGATCGGATCGCGTGGCGTTCCGGTTGCGACCCGCACGGTACCGGTGACCGGACCGAACACGTTGGCGTCAAGGGCAGCGAGGAACTTCGCGAAAGCCGCCCGAACTCCTGGCGTCCCGCCGAGTTTCTCCCAACTCAGGTCGCCGAGCTCACGGTTCCCACGAGCAGAATAGAACGCCTTCATTTTACCTCGAACACCATGTCGACGTTCTTTCCACCAAGCTCGGCATGGATCGCGATTTGATCGACGAACCCGACCATCTGATGGTTGGACCGAATGTAGTCCTCGATGCGGTCGCGAATCGAGGACTCTGACGCCCCCGGGATCTTGATCTTGTCGTCGAATCGAACATCCACGATGTTTCGCTTCGCGCCGCCGTGCCCAGCGGCCTGGATCTGCGCGCCGGTAAATTTTCCTACACCTTCGCTGATCTGGTCGACAAGCTTGTCCTTGCTGACAATATCCGGCGCCACCCGCTTCATCTCGTAGCGAGCGTCGGCCGCCTCTACGTCGATGTTCTTGTGCGTCCTCACTGGCTTGTTGAATGTCGTGTTGTCGGCACGCGCAACATCCAGATCCTCGTTCGAGATCCTCGCCAGCGCGCGCTCGCCGGCACGCTTCACCGTCAGCAAGGACAGCTCGGGCCTCGGCGCGCATCGCTGCGGTATCGTTCCATTTTGTGGCCTGGCTCGGGTCCGCCATGCACTGGGCGCGGCGCTGTTCGATGTGAACGCGGAGCGGCTCGATCAAACCGGCGACCCCGAGCGGCCGCGCGATCGCGAGGATCCCGGCGAGATTGTCCTCGATCATGTCGAACCGCTGGAGCACGGGCGCCGCGCCGTCGACGTGCTCGCCCGCCGCCACACCGAGCGCGCGTGCATCGGCCACGGCCGGATCGAGGCCGTCCAGCGGATCGCGGTGGCGGTACTCCGCGACGCCCACGAGCTTGTCATCGCCGAGCATCTCGGCTTCCCACTGCGACTGATACGGCTCGGCGAGCTCGACGCCGGGCGGGAACGCGAACGAGAAGCGATTTCCCGCGCCGACCACATACTTCTCGAACGCGGGACTGCCGAACAGCGTGAACGCCACATCCGCGGCGCCGACGTTCGCCGGTCCCATCACGCGGACCGACGTCCAATCTCCCGTCCCGCGCTCTAGCTCGAGGTCGGCCATCCTCGCGCCTGCATCCGGTGCGGTCGCATACATGACGCTGAACTGCGACTCGTCGAACGTCGCGAACCCGAAGCATAGCGCCTCGGCGATGCGGTGCTCGACGAGCGTGCGCGCACCGAGCGACCTCGGCGACGGCTGGCGCTCGCCGGCGTTGGCGTCAATCGGTCCGAACACCGGCTCACGCGCTTCGCGCACGATCGCGGCGCGCGCACGAGCGTACGGCCATGCCAGCCGATCGACGGCGTGACGGATCGCGATGCCGAGCCGTTCCGCGATCCGGTCGGCGACCTGCGGCTCGAATGCGTCGCGCGCGGTGCCGAATTCGTCGACCGCGCGCACACGATCGACAACGTCGTAGAGCGGGGCGTCGAGCATCTGCGAGACGACTGTTGGGCTCGTATCGAGAAGCTGCTGGCCGAACGCGTACATGATCAACGGCCCACTCTCGCTCGCGGGAAGCGTGAGTCCGGGAAGCGCGATGTCGAGCTGCAGCGAAGTCTGGACTTTTTCTAGCGTGCGCCGTCCGTACTTCTTCCAGTACGCATCGACGCCTAGCGGCTCGGTCCCCGGGCCGGCGAGCTCCGGCGTCGCATTGACCACCGACCGTACGTAGCCATTTCCGAGCGTCTGCTGTAGCAGCATGACCTGGCCGTGCGCTCGGCCGGGTAGGTCAACAACAGCTGCACGACGTAAGAGGTCGGCGGCCGGCCCGCACCGAGCGCGCCGCGCAACATCGAGGTGCCCGGGCCCTCCTGACCACCATGCTTGATCGGCGGTGCCGTGACCTGTGTCAGCGAATCTTGCTGCTGGTCGCGCGCCCCATCACCCATCGCACCTGTTACGTTACGACGCTCGAGAGACTCCCACAAAGCCTCGCGTCATCGAATGCGGTGCGCAAACGTAAAGACGTCTCCGACGTAAACGCAGGTTTCAGCGTGACTTAATTAGTGGGGGCAGAAGGGCTCGAACCTTCAACCAGCGGATTAAGAGTCCGATGCTCTACCATTGAGCTATGCCCCCGGGCTGTCGTCGTGTCGTCTTTAGTTTTCAGTGAGTCCGAAGGGATTCGAACCCCTGACCTACGGGTTCGAAGCCCGGCGCTCTATCCAGCTGAGCTACGGACCCTTGCTCGGCGGCGGGATAGATAGCGGCCCGCGACCCGGTGTGTCAAGTGGATCGCGCACCCACGCGTTACGACCGCGTAATAACTATTCCTTCTAACCAAAACAGCGTTCAGGTATACGAGGTCCTTATTCGTTCGACCGCGGATGGAGGGACCCGTGATCGTTTTTTCGACTCGTATCAACCGTATTTTGTCCGTGCTCTTCGTCGTTTCGATGGGGGCTTGCGGAAATTTTGGTAGCTGTTCGGCATGTGGAGCAACGGCTCCACTTCCAACCGGCGGTCTACCCGGCAGTCAGACGGTGGAGGGCGGCGCACAGATCCGCGTCACACCGCAGGGCTTTGCCAAACTCACCTCGGTGTTGCCCGGTGTCGTGAACCAAGCGTTCGCGGGCGGTACGTGCGTGCCGCAAGGACAAGCCGGGTTCTCGACTTTCGGTGCGTTCACCGGCCTCAAGTACTGCAACGCCACCGCGAACGGCTGCAGCCCGGGCTGCAAGATCAACGTCGGCGTGAACCCGGGCGGCTTGACGACCCAGGTCGTCGGCAATGACCTCAGACTCAATCTCTCGACGACGATCAGCGCGAAGTTCCACGGCGACGCGTACGTGGTCGACGGCCACGTCGGCAGCTGCGATCTGACCGCGGTGTCGAACGATCTCGGCGGCAGCTTCGACGTCGCCTTCGGCATCACGCCTTCGAACGGCGAGCTCAACATTCACCTCGACCACATCAACGACTTCCACCTGAGCCTCAACTTCAGTGGATGTGGGTTCGTGTCGTCGGTCGCGAACTTCTTCACCAATGCGGTCGATGCGATCCTCGGCTCGTTCATCGCGGACCTGCTCACGCCGATCATCGACCCCTTGATCCAGGGGTTCCTACCGAGCCCGCTCGGCATCGCGAGCATCACGGATATCGGCAACCTGCTCGGTGGCGTGTCGCCCGGTACGAAGGCCACGCTCGAGACCCGGATCGTGCCGGGTGGCTACGCGAACCTCGTCGGTAACGGCCTCAGCCTCGGCGTGATCACCGGCCTCAACTCGGATGCGGATCTCACGACCCGCACCGGGACGCGCCCGGATAACGTCCCGTACGTCAGCGAGCCGAGCACCTGCGTGCCGCCGCTGCCGACCCCGGACTTCGCGGCCGCCCCGCACAACTTGCCGACCGTGAACCGCTCGGCGCTCACGAACCCGGCGAAGGCGTTCTCGCTCAGCGCGGCGAACGACTTCAACGGTGCGAACGAGACCGGCGCGAACGTGCCCGATATCAAGATGGGCCTCTCGGAGACGATGCTCGACCAGCTCGGTCATCACCTCGTCACCTCGGGTGCGATGTGTCTCGGCGTCGGGACCCGCACGATCGCGCAGCTCAACGTCGGCACGATCAGCCTGCTCGTGCCCTCGATCGGCGAACTGCAGAGCACGCAAGGCAATGACCCGCTGCTGCTCGTGACGCGCCCGCAGCGCGCGATCGACTTCACGATCGGTGACAACACGGTCGCGTCGCCCGCGATCACGATGGCGCTGTCGCACCTCGAGGTCGACTTCTACGCCTTCCTCTACGAGCGCTACGTTCGAGTGTTCACGATGGACCTGACGATGAACGTCGGCATCAACCTCGAGTTCTCGCAGGTCTCTGGCATGGCCGCGATGGTCAAGCCGTCGCTCGTCGGTATCTCGTCGAGCGCGGTGCACGTCACCGTCCTCAATAGCGAGTTCGTCAAGGAGACCCCGGACCACCTCCAGATGGTGCTGCCGTCGGTGTTCGATCTCGTCACGCCGCTGCTCGGCAACCTCCCGCCGATCGCCTTGCCGTCGTTCGCGGGCTTCACGCTCAACAACCCGACGATCGCGCACGTCATCACGAACCAGGACAACTTCCTCGCGATCACTGCATCGCTCGGTGCGGGCTTCTCGGCGCGCCAGCTCGCGACGACCGAGCCGCTCGCCGCGTCCGCGGTCCAGGCACTCGACAACGCACTCGCTCCGACGATCGCCCCGAGCACCGGCACCGCGCACCTCCAGGGCGTCGTGACGCCGGCGCCCGAGGTCGTTCGTGCCGCGCTCTCGAACCAGACCGGCGGCAAGCTGCCGGAGGTCACGATCGCCGTCGATCATTTCGACGCCGGTGGTCGCGAGCTCGAGTGGAGCTGGAACCTCAATGGCGGCCTCTATCGCCAGTGGTCTTCGGCGAGCCCGCTGGTCATCGCGGACCGCGCGTTCGCGTGGCAGGGCAAGTACGACATCGGCCTGATCTCGCGCGTGAAGGGCGACATCCACACGCAGTCGGATGAAGTTCGCATCCCGGTGATCGTCGACTCGGTCGGCCCGAAGATCTTCGACGACCAGCTCGTCGACAACGACGGCACGTTCAGCGTGCCGGTGTGGGACACCGTCAGCGGCAAGGACGTGCAAGTCGCGTTCGGCCGCCCGGGCGACGACAAGCCGCGGACGGAGTGGACGTACCAGGGCGACGCCGCGTTCACGCGCGACCAGTACGAGAAGATGCAGTTCGCAGGGGACATCCAGGTCTTCGCGCGCGATGAAGCGGGCAACGTCGCGGTCGCGCTCGTCGCGCCGTTCCACGGGACGTCGGGCACGGCGGGTTGCACCTCGTGCAACTCGACCGGTGCGCCGACCAGCGGCAGCCTGGTGCTGTTCGGGATCGTCGGCATCGGGCTCCTCCGCCGCCGTCGCACGCTGAGCAAGCGCACGATCAAGATGGTCTCGACGTTCGCTCTGTGGGCCGGCGCCTCGGTCGCCGCCTCGATGCAGCCCGGTTGTAGCTGCAGCGACAAGACCAGCGCGTGCGAAGCGACCGCGGATTGCACGATGTGCCCCGAGGGTCAGATCCCGTTCTGCATCGACAACACCTGCGTGTGCTCGACCGATATCCCGGCCGGCAAGGTCGGGCCCTACAGTGACATCGGCGTCAATGCCGCGGGCGACATGTGGGTTTCGGCGTACGCGCAATCGCACGGCGACCTCGTCGTCGCGCACGCGACGGGCGGCCGGATTCCCGACAAGGATTGGGAGTGGGTCGATGGCGTTCCCGCTGGCCCGATCACGGTCCCGGGTTCGACGATCCGCGGTGGCGTCGAGGACGCCGGCACGAACGTCGGCATGTACACCAGCATCGCGGTCGCCTCGGATAGCACCGTGTACGTCTCGTACTTCGATGTCGATCGCGGCGCGCTCAAGCTCGCGGTGCGCGGTCTCGATGGGACGTGGCAGAAGACCGATGTCGAGCTCGCGACCGGCGCGGGCGATACCGGCTCGTCGACCAATGCGATCGGCATGTGGAGCTCGCTCACTCTCGACCCGCAAGGTCGTCCCGGCATCGCGTACCTCGCGCACCTGAACGATGCGAACGGCCTCCGCGCCGAAGTTCACTTCGCGCAGGCAAACCTCGTCGTCCCGACCGGTCCCGCGGACTGGACGATCACGCTCGTCGATACCGGCAGGATCCCGGCCGACGATCCGAACAACCCGAACATCTATCCGCTGCCGGAAGGTCTCGGCCTGTTCATCGATTCGTCGCGCACGCCGACCGGCACTCCGGTCGTGACGTACTACGACCGCTCGAACGGCGATCTCAAGGTCGCCAAGTGGGACACCGCGATGAACAAGTTCGCCGCGGCGATCACGCTCGATGGCTCGAACGGCACCGATGTCGGCTGGTCGCCCTCGGTGCAGGTCCAGCCCGATGGCAAGGTCGCGGTCGCGTACGTCAGCGCGACCACGGATGATCTCAAGTACATCGTCGAGGGCGGCACGCCCGAGATCATCGACGACGGCTACCGGATCGTCGGCACGACCGTCGATGGCCTGCCGAAGCCCGAGTATCACTTCGTCGGCGACGACGCCGGCCTCGTGCTCTCGAACGGGGTCCCGCAGGTGCTCTACCAGGATGCCACCACGCAGGAGCTCCTGCTCGCGACCCGTGGCGACATGGCGTGGACCCACGAGTCGATCGCGGGCGCCACGAACCCGTGGCCCGGCGCGTACGGCTTCTACGCCAGCGACACGCTGTCGCCGGCCTCGCTCGTGATGTCGAGCTGGGTCATCGACCAGCCGACCGACGAGAACTGGGTCGAGGTGTTCACGCGCCCGATCGTCATCGGTCGCAAGTAAGAAATTCGCCCCGAGGGCCGCGCGTTGTCATCTTCTGGATGATGCGCGCGGCCTTTGTCGTTTTCGGAATCCTGGCGTCCACCTCCCTGCTCGCAGGCGCAGCTCCCTGCACGGACGACGACGACGGACCAGACACCAAGATGATCGAGGGCCCCAAGGCCGGCCACGACACGATGTCGCTGACCAAGGCCAAGTTCAGCGAGCTTCCCGGTTGGACCGACGACAAGCTCTCCGAGGCGGTGCCTTCGTTCATGAGCTCGTGCGCACGGCTCGCCGAGCTCAAGGACGAGGACCCGGTGGGCGTCGATGGTCACGGTGGCATCGCGAAGAACTGGCGGGCCGCCTGCGCCGCCGCCGCGAAGCTCAAGCGGGGCGACGATGCCGCCGCCCGTACCTTCTTCGAGACCGAGTTCGTGCCGTTCGTGGCCGCCGGCAAGAAGGGTCCGATGGGCAAGCTGACCGGCTTCGACGTGCAAGAGGTCCATGCCTCGCGCAAGAAGCAGGGCAAGTTCCAGATCCCGATCCTCGCGCGGCCCAGTGACCTCGCGATGGTCGACCTCGGCAAGTTCATCAAGGATGCCCACGGTCGCCGCGTGTGGGGCCGGATGAATGCGACCGGCGAGATCGAGCCGTACTTCACGCGCTCCGAGATTCGCAAGGGCGCGCTCGCCGCACAGAAGCTCGAGATCATGTACGCCGACGATCCGGTCGACGTGTTGTTCGCGCAGATCGAAGGCTCGGCGAAGGCAAAGATGGACGACGGCTCCGAGGTCTGGCTCGAGTTCGCCGGCAAGAATGGCCGCTCGTACATGGGCGTCGGCGGCTTGCTGAAGGCCCGCGGCGCGCTCGCGAAGCCGGGCAGCGGCACGATGCAGGGCATCCGCAAGTGGTTCGTCGAGAACCCGACCAAGTTCGACGAGGTGATCGACAACGATGCCTCGTACGTGTTCTTCAAGGAATCGAAGGTGCCCGGCGCAGTCGGCTCGCAGATGGTGATCCTCACCGCGGAGCGCTCGCTCGCGGTCGACCGCGCGTTCATCGCGATGTCGACGCCGATCTTCGTCGATACCAAGGCGCCGGTCGTCGGCCAGCTCGGTACGACCGCGCCTTGGCAGCACCTCGTGATCGCGCAAGACACCGGGGCCGGCATCCAGGGCGCCGTGCGCGGCGACGTGTACTGGGGCGACACCCGCGATGCCGCGGAGCGCGGGGGTCGGATGGGCGGCCCGGGGCGCTACTGGGTGCTACTGCCGAAGGGCGTCACGAAGTAGGTTTCCAGGCGCCGTCGCCATCGGCATCGACGAGGATCGGCGAGATCACGGCGAATGGCGTGACGCCCTGCTTCTTCCACTTGTCGCGCTGATACGTGCCGGTCATCTCGAGTGGCAGTGCTTCATCGCCATCGATCGCCACGCCGATGAACGTGTCGTGGGTGCCGACCTGGAGCTCTCGCGTCAGCTCGAAGTCGCGCTGGGCCGGAACTACGATCGTGGTCGTCGCGGTCCCGACCGTGATCCGCAGGCGTGTCGGCTTCACGAACGCCGCGTGCGAGGTCTTCACGGTGATCCAGACCGAGCCGCTCGCCGCGATCATCTGACCGGGCCCGACACTCGCACCGTCTCGACCATGCCGCACGGCGACGTCGAGCCACGGCCCCGAGGTCGCCACCGTGCGGCGATCGCGGATCGCCTGGATGAACGCGGCCTGATCGTACGCACCGGGCAGCGTCACGAACGTGCGTGCGGTGCCGTCGAGCACCCAGTTGAAGTCGTGGGTGTCACTACCGCCCATCGCCGCGATCGCCTGGCCGTGCTGATAGAACGTGTAGAAGTCGCGCAGCTGATCATCGAGCCGGCGATCACCGTCGGTGTTGTTTGCGAGATAGCCCGCGACGACTTCCATCGCATCGAACTCGAGGGGAAACGGCGGGGGCCAGCTCGTGCCATCCCAGTGCGTCGTATCGAACAGCGACTGGTAGCGAAACCGAGGGTGGTTGACCTGGATGATAGGATGATTCGGCAGCGCGCGTAGAAGCCGAAACAGCGTCGCGGGATCGGCCTTCACGATCTGATCGGCGGTCGGCGCCGTGATCGCGGGATAGATCCCGACGTGCATCATCTCCGACGTGATCTCGTTCGAGGGCACCGAGTGGATCTTCGCGCCGACGCCGAGCTGCGCGATCGCCGCGTTCGCGTCGCCACTGGTGTTGTGGTTCGCGAGGCCGATCACCTGGATCCCGGCCGCGAGCTGCGCGGCGACGCGCTGGAGGTTCGGCATGCCGGAATCCGGCGAGGCCTCGGCATGGACGTGCATGTCGGCGGCGACGACGTTCGCCGGTGGCACCCACGCGCGCACGAGCGGAATCGCGAGCGTGGTGTCGCCGTCGAGCGTGACCGTGCCTTGCCAGCGCTCGTAATCGAAGCCGTGCCACGCCCACACCGTGTACGTCCCCGGTGCGAGCGCACACGGCTTCGCAGCGATCGGAACCTTGCCGGCACCTTCGGCGAGCACGATGCCATCCCACGTGCCGAGTACGCCGGGCGAGAGCACACAGGCCGTCGCGCCCTGCCGCTGGCCATACAGATCGATCGTGCCCAGATGGACGACCTCTGCGTTCTGCATCAACACGATCCGCGCCGCGATCGGCTGGCCTTGATCGGTGACCGCGATGGTCAAGTTCGAAGACGTCGCGCTACTGCACGCCGCGAGGGCTGCGCACGCGAGTACCTTCACAACCCGAATTCGACGCCGCCGGTGATCGCGACACCGAGCTGTGGCTCCGCGCCGAGCGAGTGACCGAACGCGCCGACGCCGAGCTCGAGCGCGCCTTGCACGGTAATCGCGATACCCTTGCTCGCCTCGACACGGATGCCGCCGCCGAGGTGCAACGGGATCGCCGCGCCACTCACGTTGTCGTTCCCGAACCGCACGTAGCGCAGGCCGACGCCGCCGCGCAAGAACGGCCAGAACTGGCCCTGCGGCGTGAAGTAGTGGCGGACGCCGGCTTCGAGCTCGGCGGCACCACCTTGGGCGAGGCCGTGATCGCAGACGTAGGTGTCGGCGCGATCGCGAAAGCACGCCGCGGTGCCGCCGCCGAACGTGAAGCTCGCGGTGCCGTCGAACCAATCGCTCGACGAGAGTTGATAGAGATAGTGACCCGCGACGCGCACGCCGCCCGCGGTCACGCGCCCTCCCGTCGCGACGCCGAGGTCGGCGCCGAGCGCCTGATCGGGCATCACGGATGGCGCCGGATCCGCGGCCGCGGTCGACGCGATCAACAGCAGCAGCGCTACCCGCGACATGCCGTGACCTTCGCGCCCGCGCCGTGGCTATCGCGTTGCTGGCAGGTATACGCACCGAGGAACGTGCAGCTCGGATCTCCCGCGCAGCTGTACGCGCACACGCCCCCGCCGGCTTCGTCGATACAGCGCGTCTCGCTCGGGCAATCCGCGTCGGTATCGCACAACACCGTGCAGAACCCACCGGGCCAGTGGCCGCCGGTGAGGCACTCTTCGTTGCACTCCGAGTTCATCTCGCAGCGCGCGCCGACATCGCGCGAGACGTCCGTCGATTGGCACGCAGCCACGACGACGAGAAGGAGGGCAAGCCGCATCGCGTCGAAGCTACCGCGCGAGGATCGCGGGGGCCAAGAAACTATCGTCGCCGTCGGCGTGTGACGCCCGCCGCATGTGCGAGCGCCGAGATCAGAGCTTCACCGGCACGCGGCGACTCGCGCGCCGCATCCACGAGCGGTTGGAGTGCAGCATCGAGATCGTGCAGGCCGCGCAACGGCCCCGCTGCGACCCAGACGAGATCGAGCGCGCGCCGCGCCGCGACCTCGCCGATCAACACCGCGAACTGGGGCGTCGCGATACATGCGAGCCGCGCGAGCTCCGCGACCGAGAGCGATCCGAGCCGGCCGCCGCCGATCAACCACTCGGCGAGGGCCTCCCAGACCCCGGGCTCGACGATCGCGGCATCCTGTGGCGCTTCCGGAATCCGCACCACGTTCGGCGCGACCGCACCGCGCTCCGGCGGCGTGATCACCGCGACATGCCGACCCCCGCGCTCGAGCTGGAGCATCCGCACGAACCTGCGCTCGACGCGCCCGCCATCGCGACGCGCCATCACGAAGCCGTCGTCGATCGTCGCGGTCACGCCATCGAGCACGTGCCGCCGGCTCCAGCCATCCGGCATCTCGACGAGCAGCACGTCCGATTCGAGTTGGACCTTCGCGCAGGCCGACTTGAACGGCATGGGGTCTCGGTACAGCGCAGTCCGACCCACGATGCGACAAGCATAGCGTGGTCGGCGGAGGCCGGATCAGGGCTTTTTGACGGGCGACAGGATCGTCTTGGGCGCGGGAATGTTCGGAATAGCCTTTTTCGGCTTCGACCGCTTCTTGGCCTTCGGCGGCGGTTCCGGGGCCTTGGCGGCCTGGAGCCGGCGGATCGCGCGCAGGCGCAGGGTGCGATCGAGCTGGGGCTTGAAGTCCTCGGGCTTGAACTCCTGCATCGTGCCCTCACGCACCGAGGCATCCTCCTTGAGGAGTAAGGCCCGCAGCTGATCCGGCGAGCTCAGCGAGCGCAGCTTCGCGATCGTGGTCGGGTTGCGCAGCGCGCGCGCGAGCCGGCCCAAGATCGGCAAGTGCAACCGGTCGTACTTGAGGCCGAGCAAGAAGAACAGATACGTCGGCGCGCCATCCGGTGCGCCGAAGTTGATGCCGCTCCACGATCGACCGACGATGATGAACGGCCGACCGATCTTGCCCTTGTCCTTCGCGCGGGTGTGCAGGAAGGCCACGCCACCCTCCATCGCCGTCGACGAAAGCGACTCGCGCTCGACGACGGCACCGACGAACCACGGCTTGTCCGTGAGCCAGCCGTTGGTGTACGCGCGTGCCGCGAGCTCGTCGATCACCGAGATCGGCGTGGTCGCTCGCATGTTCGTGATGATCGCCTGATCGGGGAGCAGGTCCTCGAGCGGCAACTTCATGCCGTCGGGCACGTCCGCGAAGTTCTCGTCGTCGCCGACGAGCTGCTCCTCGATCCATGCATCGATCTGTTCGCGCCTGAAGCGCCACTGACGCTCGACCTGCAGGGCGGGGATTTTCCCCGCCGTGACGAGCTTGCTGACGGTCTGCTCGTCGAGATGCAGATACGTCGCCAGCTCGTGCATCGTCAGCAGCGGGGTGTCATTGCCTTGCTTTTTCGCCATTTAAACGCCGTCGGACATCTTAGAAGGCCCTTTACGCGCGCGCCATGAAAGGGTGCCGTAGAATTTTTCTATGAAACGGTCGCGCTGGTCGTTGCGACGAGCCCGGGTCCTGCTCGGCACCAAGTTCCTGCTGATTGCGGGGCTCGTGGGCTTTGTGGTGGTCGCATGGCTTGCGGAATTGATTATTGGCCTCCACCGCCCGGTCGACCTGGGACCGGTCTTTGCGGGCCTCATGGCGGCCATTCCCGCCGTCCTGTGGCTCGCGTTCTTCTATCTGATGGACCGTCACGAGCCCGAGCCCAAGCAGCTCGTGATCGGCGTGTGTGTGCTCGGGGCCCTTGTCGCCGCCCCGATCGCGGACTTCGTCCAGTACCAGGCCGTACCGCCGGTCGCGCTCGAGCTCCACGGGATCACCGCGATCTCGCTCGATCGCCTGATCTACGCGGTGTTCGTGGTCGGCCTCGCCCAGGAGGTCTGCAAGTACGCGGTCGTGCGCTACACCGTCTACACGTCGCGCGAGTTCGACGAGCCGATGGACGGCATCGTCTACATGATGGCCTGCGGGACCGGCTTCGCGATCTGGGTCAACTACCACCGGCTCTCCGGCCAGGGTCACTCCGTGATCCTGTCGACGGCGGCGGCCCAGGCCGTGGTCACCACGCTCGCCCACGCATCGTTTGCGGGGTTTCTCGGCTACGTGATGGGCCGCTCGAAGTTCTCCAAGCGGACGCCCTTCGTGCGCAGCGTGCTGGTGTTCCTCGGGCTCGTCGGTGCGGCCGCGCTCAATGGCCAGTTCCAGCTCGTCGAGGACTACGTCGTGCGCAGTGGCCTGCACCTGCATCCGTGGCGCGGTGTGTTCTACGCGGCGGTGTGCGCGGCGATCGTGTTCGGCATCATCTGGTGGTTCTCGCAGCGCTTGCTCGAGAAATCGCCGTTCCGAAAGGGCGGCGCATGAGCGACGACAAGAAAGACGACAAGCCCGTCGCCGACGCCGTGCCGTTGCCGCCGGTGCTGCCGACGCCGCAAGAGGCTGCGATGAACGCCGCGATCATCGTCAGCGAGATGGTCGATATCGACAGCGAGTCCGGTGCGGTGATCGCCGCGGCGGCGGCGGCCGGTGCCGCGATCGAAGCGGCGACCGCCGCGAAGAAGGCCGATCCTTCGACCTCGCGCCCGAACCTGCCGGTCGCCGATGGCGACAAGGGCGATCCGGTCACGACCGTGAAGCTCTCGCGCGAGCGTATCGTCAAGGCGCTCGAGACCGAGGAGGCCGGGCCGCGCCACCCGCGCGCGCGGCAAGCGAGCGAGCCGATGCCGGCTACGACGCCCGCTGGCGAGCAGGAGCCGGACGAGCCCGACGAGGATTTCGATCCCGTGGCGATCGCTGCCGCCGCGATCGGGCGGCTGCGATCGCGCGCGAAGACCGACCTCGGTCAGCTCCGCCTCCAGTACCAGCGCCACGACGGGGTCGTGTTGTTGCTCGCGCTCGTCGTGATGATCGTCGCGGGCCGGGTCCACGCGGCGCTCGTCAGCCGCCGGTGATGCAGTTCGAAGAACACGGGCTCACGTTCGAGCATTCGACCGCGTGGCTCGGGCCCGATCCGACGCCCGTGCCCGCGCCGCGCCTCCTGCGCGAAGCCGAGGGGGGCCCCGCGCCCGGCATCACGACGGGCAAGACCGGCCTCTATCACGTCGAGCTCACGTCGACGATCGACGCGCAAGCCAAGATCGAGGTGCTGATCGATGACCTGCCACGCTGGTCGAACTACACGATGTGGCTCGAGCTCGATCGCCGGACCCGGTGGGGCGAGCTCTATCACCTCGAGTCGAGCATGGTGCGCGGCATCGCGGAGCACGATTGGCTCCGCACCGCGTACACCTACGCGCACGTCGCCGATAAGGGCGACGAGCCGCGCGTCGATCACGCGATCGAGTACGCCACGGTCGATCACGATCAGATCTATGTCGTCACGCTGTTCGGTACGCCGGGCGAGCTCGCGCGGATCGAAGAGGTGGTCGCACCGTCGCTCCGCACCAAGACCCAGAATGGCCAGGCGATGGTCCCGCAGACCAGCCGGCTCGATATCCGGAAGTTCCCGGACAGCGTCTCGCTCGCGTTCGATTCGACCGTGATGGTGATCGTCGCCGATCTCGTCGACGGCAAGCTCCGCGCGCGCGGTGGCGGCTCCGGCGTGATCGTCGGCCGCGATGGCTCGATCCTCACGAACTATCACGTGATCTCGGACAACAGCGAGAAGGAGCCGCGACTCCACGACCTGTTCATCGTCGCGCGCTACGCCTCGCTCGATAAAGCACCGCGCTTGCAATGCGCCGGCAAGCCGAGCCGCAGCAAGCTCCAGCCCACGCTCGATCTCGCGCTGATCAAGTGCGACACCGATCTCGATGGTCGTGCGTGGAGTCCGGCGTCGTCGGGCATCTGGGCCACGCTCGCCGAAGCGAGCCAGAGCAACGTCACGATCGGCGAGCGCCTGTGGGTGCTCGGCTATCCGGATCGCGGCGGCGGTGGCCTCACGCTCACCGAAGGCGCGGTCGAAGGATGGACCGGCCCCGACGGCACCTCGGGTCGCGACTACATCACCACGCGCGCCTCGATCAGCTCGGGCAGTAGCGGCGGACCGGTCGTCGACGATCACGGCCGGCTCGTCGGCATCGCCTCGGCGTTCCGCGCGAACGGCAAGGTCGGCCTCGTGCGCCCGCTCCAGACCGCGAGTCAGCTGCTCGCGTATGCCGCGGCCGGCTGGACGCCGCTCGAGAATCACACCGAGGTCGCGCTCACGCCGACCTCCGTCGAAGCCGCGGCAGAGGGTGTCCGGATCTACACTACGATCACCGACGATGCGACCGAGTCACCGATCCGCGATGCGCTCGTGATGGTGCTGCGACCCGGTGTGAGCTCGAGCTCGATCGATCTCAATCGCCTCGACGATCAGGCGATCGCGTGGGGTCGAACGAATGCGAACGGCGAGGTCCGGATGAAGCAACTCGTGCCACCTGGCACGTACACCGTGATGGTGATGGCCCAGGGCTACGAGGCCTTGATCGGCGATAGCGAGCTGCACCTCGACACGAACACCCCGCCGAGCTTCGACCCGTGGGGAAAGATCGGGCTGCACTCGCGTTAGTGCCTATTCTTCGTCGGCACCGATGCGCTGGGAATCGCCGCGCATGACGGCCTGGATCGTGCCTTCGAGCGCCGAGACATTGAACGGCTTCTCGATGAAGCCGTCGGGCTGCTCGGCGCTGTCGGGTTGCTCGGAGTAGCCCGACATCAGGATGACGGCGGTACCGGGCTGGGTCTCGCGCACGACGGGCACGAGCTGGTAGCCGGTCTTCTTCGGCATCATCACGTCGAGGAGGACGACATCGAAGTGCTGGGCGCGGAGGAGTTGCTCGGCCTCGCCGCCATCGCAGGCCACGACCGGCACCGCGCCGCGACGGATCAGGAAGCGCTGGATCGTCTGGCGGACCGAAGGTTCGTCGTCGGCGACGAGGATCTTCAAGCCCGTGAGCTTCTCCATCGGCGGCTGCTCGCTCGTCGAGCGACGGCGTGGCGCCTGGACACCGGGGACGATCGGGAGCCGAACGCGCAGCGTGGTGCCGCGCTCGGGCTCCGAGGTCGCGGTGAGATCGCCGCCGAGCCGGCGCACGATGCCGAGCACGGCCGAAAGGCCGAGGCCGCGATGGTCCGCCTTGGTCGTGAAGAAGGGATCGAACATCCGGTTGAGGGTCGCGGCGTCCATGCCGATGCCGTCGTCGGAGATCGAGAGCTCCCATGCGTGGTCGCGGATCATGCTGGTCACGCGGATCGTGCCGGCACCGCGCACGGCGTCGACCGAGTTCTCGACGAGATCGAGGATCACCTGACGCAACAGGCTGCGATCGGCTTCGATCGCGATGTCGGGCGCGTTCGCCTCGAGCGTGAGCGTCACCGTCGGAGGCACCATCCGGGTCAAGCGATGGCGGGTGTCCGCGAGGAGGAGATCCGGATCGAGGAGCGCGGTGACAAACCGACCGCGACCTGCAAATGCGAGCAGCTGCTTGGTGAGCAGCGTCATCCGGCGCGCCGCCGCTTCGATCCGGCCGATCGCTTCGCGGGGTTCGTGGCCGAGCGAATCGTCTTCGCGCAGCATGCTCGCCTCGGAGACCACGCTGACGAGCTGGTTATTGAACTCGTGCGCGACACCACCGGCGACGAGGCCGAGGCTCTCGAGGCGCTCGTTCGAGGCGATCCGGATCTGGTTGGCGCTGCGCTGGGTGATGGGCTCGGTGATGTCGCTGCGATCGGTCAGATCCATCACGCACGCGACGAGGTACCACTGGCCCTCGTGCTGGCGACGCTCGGCGACGAACCGGACCATTCGGTCACCGCGTGGGCTCGCGACCTCGAGATCGGCTTCGCCGCCGATCGCAGCGAGGCTCGGCCACGCGGCCTCGAGCTGGCGCGAGTGCGCCCAGACCTGGCCCCCGACGCTCCAGCCCGCACCGGTCGCGACAGGGTTCGCGGCGACCACGATTCCATCGACCTTGGTCACCACCACCCCGATGGGGAGGAAACCAACGTCGAACACGGACGCTATCAAGCCCTCGGCAGTCACGGGTTTCTGGTTCGGTCAGCTTGCTACGATCCTGAGGGTCGTCTCGGCACGCGATCAGTGCCGTCTGGGGTAGCCGGCGTTAATTCGAGGCGCTTCGCGCACTTGCGAGGGGTTTGCGGACCGTGCTACCGCTCGACGAAGTTATGCCAACCCTGGATCGCGCCGCCATCGACTCCGATGCCGATCGCGTGGTCCGCAAGCTAACCCGGGCGGGATACAAGGCGTACCTCGTCGGTGGTTGTGTGCGCGACCTGCTCGTCGGCAAGACGCCGAAGGATTTCGACGTCGCGACCAGTGCGACGCCGAACGAGATCAAATCGACGTTCCGAAACTCGCGGATCATCGGTCGTCGGTTCCGGCTCGCCCACGTGTTCTTCGACCAGAAGATCATCGAAACAGCGACGTTCCGTGCGAACCCGCGCGAGGAGGACGAGCACGATTTGCTCATCCGTCGCGACAACGTGTTCGGCACCGAATCAGAAGATGCCAAACGCCGCGACTTCACCATCAACGGCTTATTTTACGACGTCGAGCGTGAAGAAGTCATCGATCACGTCAGCGGTCTTGCGGATCTCGAAGCGAAACTCGTCCGCACGATCGGCGATCCGGATATCCGGTTCCAGGAGGACCCGGTCCGCATGCTGCGCGCGATCAAGTTCGCCGCGCGGCTCGATTTCGGGTTCGAGCCGGCCACGTGGAAGGCCCTCCTCCGCTGGCGCAGCGAGATCTCGAAGTGCGCCCCGCCGCGGCTCCTCGAGGAGATGCATCGGTTGTTGCGTGGTGGCGCCGCGCGGCGCTCGTTCGAGCTGATGGTCGAGACCGGCGTGCTCGCCGTGTTGTCGCCGTATCTCGCCGGGCTCCTCGAAGGTCCAGGCGCCCCGCTCGCGACGCCCGCACTCACCGATTCGGTGCCCCGCTCGACGATCGCGCGGATCGAGTACGAGGACGAGGATCCGGCCGCGACCGATCCGGATGATCCGGACGACGACGACGCCGACGATGCCGACGACGCCGACGATGCCGACGATGCCGACGATGTCGAGGTTGCCCCCGCGCTCGATGTCGAGGAGCAGGCGTGGCGTCGCGTGTGGGCCGATGACCCACCCGCTCGTCCTGCACACGCGAGCACCGTGAAGCTCTCGTTCCTCGCCGGCGCCGAGCTCGCGAAGCGCCGCGCGCTCGCGTGGGAGGCGCTGACCCAGCTCGATGTCGCGATCAAAGAAGGTCGCGATCCTTCGAATGCGGTCGCGTTCGGCGCCCTGCTCGGCCCGTTCGTCCACTTCCAGGGCGATGCCGAGCCCAAGGGCGGTGCGCTGATGGCGGCCGTCAACGAGCTCTCGAATCCGCTGATCGTCCAGGCCCACGTCACGCGTCGCGATAGCGAGCGCCTGCGCTTCCTGCTGCTCGCGCAGAAGAAGATCGCGTCGGCAAAGAAGCGCGACGTCCAGGCCGAGCTCGCCGGTGGGCGGGATTCGATCGACGACGCGATCCTGCTCTACACGCTGCTCGAGCGCGCCGCCGGCAACGAAGCCGTGCTGCCGACGACCGTCGCCGCCAAGGGTGGCAACGGCGCGACCGCCTCCGAGGACGACGACGATCCGAATCGGCCCCGCAAGCGTCGCCGCCGTCGTCGCGGTGGTCGCCGTCGGCACGGCGAATCCGAGCTCTAGCGTGGCGCGCGCGGGTCGGTTGCCGGCCGAGCTGATCGATGACCTCGTCGATGCAGGCTCGCGCGAGCACTACAGCGACGCCGCACTCTACGATTACGAATATCGCCGGCGTCGCGCCGACGTGACCTTCTATAGAGAGCTCGCCAAGCGCCGCGGAGCGGACCAGATCCTGGATCTCGGCTGCGGCTCGGGGCGGGTGACCATCCCGCTCGCGCGCGACGGCCACCACGTCCACGGCATCGATCAATCCCCGAGCATGCTCGCGACGTTGAAGAAGCGGATCGAGGACGCGCCCGTCCCGGTCCAGGAGCGGATCCGGGTCTCGCCTGGCGACCTGTGCACGTTCACGGTGGCGGGCAAATACGACCTCGCGATCGCCGCGTTCAATGTCCTCGAGCACCTCTACACGCGCGGCGAGCTCGCAGCCTGCCTCGCGCGGGTCGCGGCCCACCTCGCGCCCGGTGGCGCGTTCGCCTTCGATGTCCAGATGCCCGACCTCGGCTGGTTGCTGCGCGACTCGCGCAAGCGCTGGGCGAAGACCCGGTTCACCGATCCGACGACGAAACGACCGATGTTCTACTCGACGAACCACGACTACGATCCGGTCGGCCAGATCGCGAACATCCGGATCTTCTACGATCCCGTCGACGGCAAGGGTCCCACGAAGGTCGTGAAGCTGTCGCAGCGGAAGTATTTTCCCGCCGAGCTCGAGGCGCTGGTCGCCCATGCCGGCTTCCGCGTGGTCGAGCGCTACGGGGATTTTGCCTGGCGCGAGCTCGACGGCACCGCCGAGTCCCAAGTCTTGATCGCCGAGCGCCAGCCGATTCCTCGTCGGAAAACCCGCTGATCCTGGAGATCCTCGTCGAGGAATTCCCCTTTTCCGACGAGGATTTGGATCGTTTTATCCACAGGGAATCGGGCCTTTTGGCGCAGCGCTCCGACGAGGAATGGAGAGATCTCCGAGGACAAAAAAAGTCAAAAAAAAGATCCTCGACGGAGAATCCGGGATCTGACTCGTGTAGCGTTTCGCCAGACCTGATTAACCCCGGGAGGGTTCAACAGCTATGGGTGAGACGATCGCTAAGACTGGTGTTAAGCGCGACAAGGGCCTGATTTACTACATCAAGGGTGGAGACGTTTGGGGCTCCCCGTTGAAGAAGCCCAACATGCCGAAGGGCAAAGCGCAGAAGATCGCGTCGACGGGTGTCGACCTCGACTACGCGAAGTTCATGTACTACGTGAGCACCGACAACGCCGGTGACCTCACCGTCGAGCGCACGGGCCGCCAAGTTGGCGGTTCGAAGCGTAAGGCGACGAAGGGCTCGAGCGCGAAGAAGGCTCCGGCGAAGAAGGCCGCTCCGGCGAAGAAGTCGGCGCCTGCCAAGAAGGCGCCCGCCAAGAAGGCGCCTGCCAAGAAGGCGCCGGCGAAGAAGGCCAAGCGCAAGTAACTCTGCGTTTGTTCTTCTACTGCTAAGAAAAGGTCTCCCGCTGGGAGGCCTTTTCTCGTTTCGGAGTTTCGGGGTACGAGTGACCCCGTTGCCCCGGCTTTTTGCTGTAGCATTTCACCGACGTGGTGAGGCTCCCTAGACTTTCACGCGCGGTGAAGACCGCGTTGGTGATGGCTCTCAGTGTTGCGTACGTGGGCTGGCATGCCCACAACGCATACGCGAAGGGAGGCGGTGACGACGACGGTGGTGGCGACGACGACGGTGGCGACGACGACGGTGGCAAGTCCGAGAAGGGCGATGCTGGCGGCGACGACGACGACGACGGCAACGCGGATGGCTCGGATCAACCCTCGGTCTACGCCGGTGGCCTCTACACCATCAACACGTATCCGATCCGCGAGAACGATCGCCCGCTGACGATGACCAAGGGCGTGACCCAGATCCGCCTCGGCCTCGGCACCGATCTGAGCGCGAAGGGCGCCTTCGGAAGCTTCGGCGCCAACCTCGAAGCGCAGTACGGCTACAGCGATAACTTCACCATCATCGGTGGCCTCACCGATGCGTACAACTTCAAGCAGTACGGCGTCTACTTCGGGTTCGAGGGCGCACTCGCGTACGACCTGCTCGATATCCGGGTCGCCGCGAACCTCCATCGCAACGCGGTCGCGCTCTACTCGGACTTTTGCAACCCGCCGAGCATGCCGGGTGAAATCGCGACGGGCTCGCCGGGAGCCGAGATGTGTCAGAGCGCGAGCTCGGCGATCCAGAACCTCCCGAACGGCAACTTCCTCGCCGGCGGGACCAAATTTTCGATCGACCTCGGCTTCCCGTTCCGCTATTCGATCAAACCCGAGATCGCGATCATCGCGCTGCAGACCCTGATCAGCATCGACTTCAACGCCGTCGATATCGATCACGCGACCGTGGTGCCTGTGGATCCGCCTGTGACGGGCCAACCGTCGACGATCTTTCGCAAGACCGGCAACAGCGCGAAGCCCGATTTCAATCCATCGATTGGTATCGCGACGAATCCGATCCCGCAGCTCTCCGTGACCCTGTTCGCCCAGTTGCGGATTCCCGATTTCGACACCTCGGCCGGCCAGTTCGTCGTGCCCGTGACCGCGCGCGTCGAAGCATCGCCGACCCAGAAGCTCGACTTCGGTCTCGAGTTCACGTTGCTCAACGTGAAGCCGCCCGATGGTCAGAGCCCGATCGATAACCGCTACTTGTCGTTCTTTGCTCAGGCCAGGTACTAGCGCGTGAAAGTCTGTCCTCGCTGCTTCACACGCTTCCCGGACGGCGAGCGGTTCTGTCTGCATGACTCCGCGGTCCTCGTCGAAGAAGACGACATCGCGCGGCTAGGCCACAACATCGGCAACTACCGGCTCGACAAGATCCTCGGGCGCGGTGGCATGGGAACCGTCTACCAAGGCGAGCACGTCTACATCAAAAAAGCGGTCGCGGTGAAAGTGCTGCATCCACAGTTCGCGCGCTATCAGGAAGCGATCCATCGCTTCTTGCGCGAGGCTCGCGCGGCGACCGCGATCAACCATCCGAACATCGTCGACGTCACCGACTTCGGCATCCTGCCGGAGGGCCCGGTCTACTTCGTGATGGAGTACCTCGAGGGCAAGTCGCTCGAGGATCTGATCGAAAAAGAAGGCGCGGTCGAGCTCCATCGCGCCCTGAACATCGCGAACCAGATCGCACTCGCGCTCGATGCGGCCCACGCGGTCGGCGTCATCCATCGCGATCTCAAGCCCGACAACATCATGCTCATCAAGCGGCCTGGTCGCCGCGATTTGGTGCGCATGAACCCCGATAACTCGTCGTGGATCACCGAGCGCGAAGAATCGTACGACTTCGTCAAGGTGCTCGATTTCGGGATCGCGAAGGTCCTCGTTCCGGACGAGCTGCTCGCCGAGACCGTGCAAGGCGCGGTGTTCGGAACCCCCGAGTACATGTCGCCAGAGGCCGCGCGCGGCGAGGATGTCGACCATCGCGCCGATGTCTATTCGCTCGGCGTCATCCTGTTCGACATGTTGTGTGGTCGCCCGCCGTTCGAGGCACCGCAGTCGAGCGAAGTGCTCGCGATGCACATCCATTCGCAGGCACCCTCGCCGCGCGAGTTCGCACCGCACCGCGAGATCACCGAACAGGCCGAGTCGGTGATCTTGAAGGCGATGCAAAAAGATCCGGGCAAGCGCTACCAGACGATGATCGAGTTCCGGCGCGACCTCGAGATCTCCTACGGTTCGATCTCGTACCGCCGCACCGGCAAGCCGCAAGGGTTGCAGCCAACGGGGCCCGAGCTGCGCGCGCCGAAAAAGCGGCTCACCGAGGAGCTCGACGAGTGGATCACGAACGACCAGTCCGGTCTTTCGGTCGAGCAAGCGCGGATGGTGGCGTTGGTGGAGACCGCTGAAAAAGCGTTCACTCCCACCAACATGTCGCCCCTGGAGGCCGAGCGGCTCGCGAATGCTCTGGATCGCGCGCTCGACGACGACGAATAGCACGTGCTAGTTTCGGGGCTCGATGTCCGCGAACCAAGCCAATCAGTCGGGACAACTCACACTCCGCAAGGACGTGAAGTTTAACGGGGTGAAGGTGTTCTCGGCGACGATGGTCGCAGATCGAGATCAGCTGGGCGAGAAGGTCACCACGTGGATCAACTCGCATGCCGAGAAGAAAGTGACCGACCTCGTCGTGACGCAATCGTCCGATGAAGCGTTTCACTGCATCGCGATCACCGTCTTCTATCACGAAGAAATTCAGCGCCGCTAAGCGCTGCGGACCAGGTCACCGGTGCGGAAGCTGAACTTCTCGTCGGGCCCGGCCACTCTCCCCGAAGAAGTCTTGCGCCGAGCGCAGGAGGCGATCTGGGATCTCGACGGGTCCGGGATCGGGCTACTCGAGCATAGTCACCGCGGGCCCGAGTTCATGCGTGTGCTCGAGGGTGCCGAAGCGGCGGTCCGCGAGGTCGGCGGCATCGGCGACGAGTTTGCGGTGCTGTTCGTCACCTGCGGTGCGACGCAACACTTCGAGATGGTGCCGCGTAACTTCCTCGCGACCGGTGAAACGGTCGACGTGTGTCACACCGGCGTGTGGTCCGGCAAGGTGATCGAAGAGGCCAAGCGGTTCGGTACCGTGCACGTCGCGTGTAGCTCGGAGGCTGACATGTTCGCGTCCGTGCCGAGCACGTTCTCGTGGAGCGCCTCGCCTCGTTACGTCCACTACACGAGCAACGAGACGATCTACGGCACCGAGTGGGCCGCGCCGCCGACCGCGCCCGCACCGCTCGTGTGCGACGCATCGAGCGACATCTTCTCGCGCCCGCTGCCGCTCGCGAACCACGCGCTGATCTACGCGGGCGCGCAAAAGAACCTCGGGCCGTCCGGCATCTCGCTCGTGATCGCCGACAAGAAGTTCATCGAGACCGGCGCGACGAAGCTGTCGCCGCTGGCGCAGTACCGCGTGTACGCGAAGGAGCGCTCGCTCCACAACACGCCGAACACGTTTGGCGTGTGGATGATCGGCGAGGTCTGCCGCTGGATCCTCGCGCACGGTGGGCTCGCCGGCATGGCCGAGGCCAACGCGCGCAAGGCCACGCGGCTCTACGACTTCCTCGACGGCTCCCGGAGCTGGCGCGCCCACGCCAAGCCGGGCAGCCGCTCGAACATGAACATCACGTTCCGTGGCGCGACCCCGGCCGCCGAGGAGGCGCTGCTCGCAGCGGCCGAAGCGAAGGGCCTCTCGGGCCTCCGCGGCCATCGCTCGGTCGGCGGCCTGCGCGCGAGCATCTACAACGCGTTTCCCGAGGAAGGCGTGCAGCAGCTGGTGAGCTTGTTGCAAGAGCACGACGCATCATGAGCTGGGGCACAACCGAGGGCGACAAGACGTTCCGCGACGCGATCTCGGCGATCGAGAACAACTCCAGCGTGGAGTGTGTGGTCGCGGTGCGCGCTCGCGCTCGGTTGTTCCTCGGCCAGCACATCACGGTCGGCCTGGTAGCGACCTACGCGGTGCTGATCTTCGCGGTGCTGAACGCATGGACACCGTGGGCCACGCTCGCGTTCCCGATCGCCGCAGGCCTGGTCGCCGCGCTGCTCGTCGAGTACATCGCGCCGCTCTATCGCTTCCTCGTTCCGGCATCGCTGCGCGAGGACCACGTGCGGACCGCGGCACGCGCGCTGTTCACCGAGAAGGGCATCTACACCACCCGCGACCGCACGGGCCTCCTCATCTTCGTCGCCGTGCGCGATCGCATCGTCGAGGTCATCGCCGATGTCGGCATCGTCGAGGCGCTCGGCCAGACCCGGCTCGATCACATGGCGCAGACGCTCGGCGTCGCACTCGCCGAAGGCCCGGCGGCGCTCGGCCGCACGCTCGCGAACTTCGCCCCCGAATTCGCCGAGGTCCTGCCGCGCAAGTCCGACGATACGAACGAGCTCTCCGACGACCCGATCGCCGTCCGTCCCGGCTGAGCAGCCGCCTACGTGTCGTGCCCGACGTGCTCGCGGATCCGCTGCGCGAGCCACGTGTAGCGCGTGCGCGCGTCGGCATTCTTCACCGCTATCTCGACCGCACGCTTGGAACCGACGAGCACCACGAGCCGCTTGCCGCGCGTGACCGCGGTGTAGAGCAGGCTGCGCTGCAGCATCATGAAGTGCTGAGTGACGATCGGGATCACGACCGCCGGATACTCCGAGCCCTGGCTCTTGTGGATGCTGACCGCATACGCGTGGATCAACTGATCGAGCTCGGCGCGCTCGTACGTGACGAGCCGGCTATCGAAATCGACGCGGATCACGCCGCCCTGTGGATCGACGGTTTCGATCACCCCGATGTCGCCGTTGAAGACGTTGCGGTCGTAGTCGTTGCGGGTCTGCATCACCTTGTCGTTGCGCCGAAAGATCCGGTCCCCGCGCACGATCTCGCCACTCGTTGCCTGCGCCGCCGGGTTGAGCTTCTCTTGCAGCGCACGGTTCACCGCGTTCGTACCGAGCTCGCCGCGGTGCATCGGTGTGAGGACCTGGACCTGCGTGATCGGATCCAACCCGAACCGCGCCGGGATGCGCTCCGCGACGAGCTCGACGATCGTGTTGCGTGCCGATTCGGCATCCTCGCGCGAGATGAAATAGAAGTCGCTCGTCCCTGCCGCGAGCGGCGCCTCGAGCTCGGGCATCTCGCCGTGGTTGATCTTGTGGGCCGAGACCACGATCTTGCTCGCGGCCGCTTGCCGAAAGATCTCCGTCAGCCGGATCACCGTCGCAGCCTTGGAGGCAATCACGTCGTGGAGGATCGAGCCCGCGCCCACCGACGGCAGCTGATCGACATCCCCGACGAGCACGAGCTGCGCGCCCAAACGCAACGCATCGATGACCGCCCGAAACAGCATCGCATCGACCATCGAGGCCTCGTCGATCACGAGCAGGTCGGCCTCGAGCGGGTTCTCGGCGGTCTTCTGAAACCCGCCCGCGTGCGGTTGGTATTCGAGCAAGCGATGGATCGTCATCGCCTCGACACCGGTCGCTTCGCCGAGCCGCTTGGCCGCGCGACCGGTCGGCGCGGCGAGCGAGACCTTCCTCGAGCCGATCTTCGCGATGTGCACGATCGCCTTGACGATCGTGGTCTTGCCGACACCCGGACCGCCCGTGATCACCGTGCAGCTATCGCGCAGCGCCGCGATCACCGCCGCGCGCTGCTGCTCGGCCAGCTCGAGCGTGGTCACCGCCTCGAACGCGTGGACGGCAGCCGCGATATCGATCGCCATCGGTCGAGTGTGGCTCTCGATCAGCTCGACCAGCTTCGCGGCGCTCGCGACCTCGGCATCGTGAAACTCCGGCAGCGCCGTACACGCGCCGCGATCACCGAGCACCTCGCGCACCACGAGCCCCGAGGCCTCGAGCGCGGCGAGCCTCGGTGGCAGATTCTCGACCGCGCGGCCGAGCAGCTCCGCTGCCTTCTGCATCAGCTCGTCGTCGGGAAGATGCATGTTGCCATCCTCGACCGAGGTCTCGAGCGCGTGCAACAGGCCCGCCTCGAGCCGCTCCGGTGCATCGCGCGCGATGCCGAGCTTCTCCGCGATCGAATCGGCGGTGCGAAAGCCGATGCCCCACACCTCGTGCGCGAGGCGATACGGGTTCTGCTTCACGACCCGGATCGCATCCTTGCCGTAGCGCTTGACGATCCGCGCGGCGAACGCACCCGACACGCCGACGCCGTACAGGAACACCATCACGTCCTGCACGTGGCGTTGATCGCCGAACACCTTCGCGATCGTGGTCGCGCGCGCACCGCCGATGCCGATCACCTCGGTCAACCGGTTCGGGTTCTTCTCGATCACTTCGAGCGTCTCGGCCCCGAACTTCTCGACGATCCGCTTCGCGAGCGAAGGCCCGATGCCCGTGAACGCCTTGCTGCCCAGAAACTTCTCGATGCCCGCGGAGGTCTTCGGAGTTACGAGCTCGTACTCGGTGACCTTGAACTGCCGCCCCCACTTCTTGTCGACTTCCCACGTGCCGCGCAACCGCAGCGGCATCCCTTCATCCACGCCCATCAGCTTGCCTACGAACGTGACCTCGCCCTCCTTGGTCGTCAGCTTGGCCACGGTGTACGTGGTGTCCGCATTGTGAAATGCGACACGCTCGACGGTGCCGTCGATCGTGGTATCGGACTCGCCAGCCACGCCGCAGCATAGCGGATTACGTTATCGTCGACGTATGAGACTCCTCGCCGTCGCCCTGGTAATTGCGGGATGTGGTGGCGGGATCGCGGCACAGGACTTCGGTGCGGGGCTGCGCGACGCCCAGTGCGACCTCCGCGTGCGCTGCGGCATCCTCGCTTCGACCGCCGCCTGCGACGGCTTCCTCCCGCTCGCCAGCAACACCCAACTGCTCGCCGAGATCGACCGCGGCAAGGTCAACTACGACAGCGACAAAGCCGAGCAGTGCATCAACGCGATCAAGAACGCCTCGTGTGACGGCACCACGAAGGAATCACGCGAGACCCCATCGGCCTGCCTCGACTTCATCACCGGCACGGTCGCCACGGGCGCGCCGTGCTTCACGAATGAAGCATGCCAGTCCGCCGCGTGCGCGATGCCGAGCTGCACCGAGGCCTGCTGCGCGGGCACGTGCACCGCAGCCGAAACTCCCGGCAAGGCCGGCGACCCGTGCGCCACCCGCGCATGCGGCTCGGGCCTGACCTGCGACAACACCAAGAAGTGTGTCGCCCTCTTCACGGCCGGCGCCCCGTGCACGCTCTACACCGATTGCGACTACGGCCTCGGCTGCCTCGGCGATCCGGGCATCTGCGGAACCATGCCGCACCTCGGTGAGGCGTGCCCCGACGGCCAGTGCGCCGAGCTCGGCTCGTACTGCAACAACGCCAAGCTCTGCGCGCCTCTCGGCTTGCTCGGCGATGTATGCACGACCTCGAACGATTGCTCGCGGTACTACACCTGCAATCCGCAAAGCTTGTCGTGCGAGGCGTTGCCGATCACCGGCCAGACCTGCAACGGCCTGTGCAGCGATGGCAGCTACTGCAACACCACCACGCTGCAGTGCACGGCGCTGCTCGCTAACGGTGGTGCGTGTACGGTCGATAACGCGTGCAAGAGCGGCTACTGCGACGCCACGATGATCTGCGCCGACGTCCCGGTCTGTGATTGACCTCCCCCGAACCGACGACCGGACCTTCCAGGTTTGAAAGTACCCGGGCAACTCCTGATTCGAAGTCCGCGCTCCCCGTACCAATGTCGATCCCGGCTTTCGGCGCTCCAACGTCGGCGTGCGGTCGACCGAGGCGGACGGGCCGGCGTTCGCTCGCGGGCCGCTCGCTTTTTTGCCACGGAGACGGAAGGAGTCGGTGAAGGTCTGAAGGAGAAACGTCTACGTTCGTTCGCGGGCCGCGTGCCCCTCCGTGGCAAAACACGTCCCGCCCACAAACCCGCCAGCGTACGAACATGCCGGCGCAGCCGGAAACCGCGGCGAAGCCGCAGGACTATTCTTCGGCGAAGCCGGAGACCGCCGATCTGCGACTGAGCGCCGTGTGAGCGAATCTGTAGCGCTATCGCGTCCGACCGCACTCTCAATTGGGATAGACGCGCGCGAAAAAACTACTTCTTCTTACGTAGGCTCGAATGTACAGATTTCCAGTGTTTCTTGCGCTTCGGCTTGGTTTTGTTCTTTGTGACGAGCTGCTTGATACCGGAATGTAGTGCACGAAAGGACGGAGACCGAGACCGTGAAGCGGTCGTGGTCATCCTGTCGCCCATCTCCTCGGCCCACATCACCTTGCGCAGCCCGTCGTCGCCAACTATTTCGCCGAAAAGTTCAGCGGTACCTATGATCGAGTCAGGGACATACTCGCGGGCACGTTTCATATCCGCGTTGGGAAATGCCGCCTTTAGCGCTCCTAGGTCGCCCAAGTAGAACGCCTCAGTTTCTTCTACAGCAATTCGGATGAGCACACGCGGTGCATTCATGGCGCCCACGATCGCGAGGAGCTGACTTTTCAGCTTCTTGCAATCCTCGTTGTCAGCGTCCACGAGAACCAAAACTCCGTCGTCCGCTGTTGCAGCAGAAGTTGCGTACGCACGAAGGGTGGCCGGTAAAAGATCGAGAAGTCCTCGACGTTTCGGGTCTGGCGTTGCGTTCGGATTCTTGGGAAGAGTTCCTTTCCCCTGATGCGGATGGGTTACGAACTCGTGCCCCTTGAAGGCACGACCTGCCCAACGATCTAAGAACGCCTTCTCTGAAGTTCCCTCCTGTTACCGAGCGGCCCTGTTCATGGTCGAGGCGACCGCCTATTCGATGGACATCGGCGGGTGCCGACAAGGCGTCCATCGGCTGATGTCCATCAAACAGCCCGCCGTATGGTCGGCAGGGCGTGATGGTTAAAACGAACGATCGTTGTCGGGATCCTCGGGTACGTGCCGCGTGAGCTCGTGGCGATGAGCGTCGAGCGCGAAGCAGAGTCGCTCGCAGTCGTCGATCAGTTCGCGAGCGGTGTGAAGTTCGGCCGGGTCATTGGGACGAGGGACACGAGTCACGCGGGGGTAGTGGGTCACCAGCGCGCGTGCAGCGAGCGCGACCACTGCCTCGAGCGCGACCAATCCTGCGATCTGAAGGAGGTCGTCGGGTGGGATCGGGATCCGCGGTGGAGCGGTCATCGGTCGCGCTCCCGTGTATCGGCTTCGATGACGCGCGCCATGACGTCTCGCTCGACGAGCTTCTTCTTCTTGCGTGCGGTCTCGCGGAGCGCGGCGGCGGCGACGCGATCGAGGTCACGCATCGCGCCGAGCGTGGCCTCGTGAAGCAGGACGATGGCGTCGGAGGCGAACACCTCGCGGGTGCAGCCGGCACGTTCCATCCGAAGCCGCAGGTACTCGGTCGTATCGTCGGGAGTGAGCGCACTGACGTCGAGTCGATGATGCAGCCGCGAATGCAGCGAACGATTGTGGCGTAGCGCGAGGCGCTCGCGAAGCTCGGGTAGACCGACGAGGATCAGCGAGAGCAACGCGCGACTGTCCCAGCCGTAGTTGAGCAAGATGTGCAGATGGTCGAGGGTGTCTTGGTGCAACAGGTGCGCCTCGTCGATCAAGAAGACCGGATGAATCCGTTCGAGGGCACGCTCTTCGACGTAGCGGTTCACGGCGTAGAACAGACTCCCGGCGGTCGCGGCGGGCGCGAGACCGAGCGCGGCACACAGCTGGCGATAGAAGTCGCGGCGACCGAGCGTGGCGTTGTGATAGTAGGTGAGCCGAAATCCGGCGGCCGGGATGCGATGGCGAAGCGCGCGTAGAACGCACGTCTTGCCGACGCCGGGCTCGCCGACGAGCACGACCGAGGCGCGCTCGTCGAGCGCCTCGAGGAGCGTATCGACGATGGCTTGCTTGGACGATGGCAACCACAGCTCACCGTCGGGAATCTCCTTCGAGAACGGGGGTTCGTTGAGCGCGAAGTGCGCGAGGTACGGGGTGGACATGATCAGTCCTCCTCGGGCGCACGGTGACGCGGTGGCCGTCCGACGAGTCGATCGAGCAGCGCGCCGGCCGGATCGAATGCGACGGCATCCTCGGTATCATCCGGCGCAGGTATCGGCCGTTTGCGGCGCATCTTGCCGGCGGCGATCGCATCGACCAGGCGAAGCACGTACCGATGGCCGTCGTGCTCGACGACCGGCTCCGCGGCGCCGGTCAGATCGACGGCGATCATGACCAGGCCGCCGGACAGAAAGCTTTGGTCGAGCTGCCACGGCACGCCGGCGATATCGACGGTGCCGTCCTTGCGAACGCGCCGGCGCGCGCGAATCG
>JANXOP010000181.1 GCA_025357755.1 Kofleriaceae bacterium
CGCTCGCGATCGAGGCCTATGCGCGCGCCGCCTACGCGGTCGCCACGACCTCGGGAGAGCGCGCGACCGAGGGCCTCGCGTTGATCGAGGCGATCACGCTGCGGGCTGGCAGCCGCGCCGCATTCGCGCGCGCACTGCTCCATCACAACATCGGCGCGGTCGCGCTCGCCGCTGGCGATCGCGCCGCCGCTCGAAGCTCGTTCGAGCGTGCGCGCGGCGAGGCGGTCGGCCTCACCGGCGGCGCCGCGATCGAGCTCACGAGCATCCTGCTCGGCTTGATGATCGTCGTCGACGATCCGGTCGCGCGCGATCAGATCGGGGCGAGCCTCGTCGCGTCGCGGGTCGCGATGCTCGGGCCGAATCATCCCTCGACCCTGGAGGCCGAGATCATGCGGGCCTCGCTCTCGGGAGATCCGCGACGCGTTCGTGATGCGCTCGCGCCACCGTGCACGGCGATGGCGACGCTCCATCCCGAGCAACGTGCCAGGATTCGAGAGTGCGCTTACGAGGTCACCTGGCGGGCTTTGGTCGCCGGCGATGACGTGGTGGCCGCCGCGATGGCCGCGCGCGTGATCGCCGCCGCCGAAGACGATCCAGCGCACAGCGACAGCCGCATCGTGCGTGCACATGCGTTCCTGCGGCTCGCTCGACATGACGCCGCCGGTGCGGCGAGCGAGCTCGCGGCGATCGAGCCGATCAGCGATGCGGCGCCGTGGTGGCAGCGCTTGACCATGATCGACGTCGCGCTCGGGCTCGCACTCGCGCACCATGCCGAGAACGATTTGGCGAGCGCGGACGACCTCGATCGCGCCGAGCAGTTGTGTCAGCGCCTCGCAGGCGCTCCGCCCAGAGACATCGCGGCGCGCCTCGATGCGGTCGCCACGTTGCGTGCCCGACGTTAGGGAATCGGCGAGGGAATCGCCGGGCTCGAGGTCTGGAGGTAGGCGCCGGTATTCGCGAGCGTCAGCGTTCCGGTCTTCGTCGTACACGGGAGCAGCGTGCAGGCCGCGTTGTACTGCGAGCTCATGTCGTTGAACGTGTTGTTGAGGCGGTGGGTGTCGAGGCACACGGCACCCCGTGACGTCCACAGGGCTTCGTTGTTGGGATAGTTGCCGGCGATGCTCGACCAACCCGCGGAGCTCACCCAGTGGAGCGGCGTGCCCTGGACGGTGAACGCCTGGCCGGTGCCGCAGAGATCCGAGGTGTACATCTTGAGCATCGCCTGACGCTGCTCTAGGTTGGTCGGGAACGCCGCGGTCTGGCTCGCGTCGGTGTGGCGGTTGAGGAAGAGCTTGGACATCACGTTACCCGCGCACGCGATGTTGAACCACGTCCCCGACTGCTTCTTCGTGGTCGCGGTGACCGTCAGCTTCGTGGCGTCGTAGCGATCGCCTGTGAACAGGATCGCCTCCATCACGTCGCCGTATACGCCACCCTCGGAATCGAGGCGATCCGGTGGGTTGTTGCATACGGCCTGGAGATGAGTGCTCGGTGCGTCGGTCCGCCACGACAACTCGTATGTCTCGAAGGTATCGAGCGGTGCTCGCCAGAACTGCTGCGCCTGGACGACCCGATCGATCCGGATGTAAAACGCTTCTTTCGTGATGTCGTTCTTGATCTGGAGCTCGGCGCCGACCAGACCTTGGCCCGCGAGCACCTTGTTCGGCGACTTCGCCGTCAGGAGCGCGCCGGTCACACTCGGCACGTAGCTCACTCCGTTCTGGAGGAGGCCGACGACCCGGAAGCCCTCCGCGTTCGCGAGCGTCCCGCTGGAGTCGAGCTCGTGAAACTCGGTCGGCCCCAGGAACGGCGAGTTGGTGCCGCATCCGGTCAACGGGCACGGATCGTTATTTCCGCCCTTGACGCTGGCGGTAACCGACGACGTGGCGGGCTCGTCGACGCACGCGGGTAGCGTGGGTAGCGCGAGCAGGGCGAGCAGCGGGGTCAGGGACAGGGACAGAGCTCTCGGGTGCATGCGCTGGGTAGAGTCGGCATCGACCCAAACGTGACGAGATTTCTGCGCCGGGCCAGGAGATCGACCGCGTTACAGGGGTTTACGGGGCGCGGGAGGCATCGTCGCGGCGCTTCGAGCCCAGCGTTCGAGCGCGTCATCGGACTGGAGCGCGGCGGGTGGCGCGCCGCCACTCGCGGCCATCGCCTCGCGAAGCGCGGCGCGCGCACGGCTCAACCGCATCCGCACCGCGGTCGCGGAGAGCTCGAAGATCTCGGCCAGCGCGAGCGCATCGAGATCCTCCCAGTAGTGCAGCTCGACGAGGCTCTGTTGCTCGATCGGCAGGGTTCGCAGCGCCGCGAACAGGCACTGCTGCTCCTGGTTGCGCGCGATCCGCGACCCCGCGCTGGTCGCCAGCTCGGCGATCGACGACAGCGCCGGATCGAACGCGGCGGTTCGCTTCATCTCGCGCAGATGGCGATAGAGCTCGTTGCGCGCGATCGCGAACAGGTAGGTGCGAAAGCTCGAGCGACCCTCGAACCTGTCCACCGACTTGACGATCGCGAAGAACGTCGCCTGGATCAGCTCGTCGGGCTCGTCGCACTTGTTCGCGAAAAATCGATACAGCTGATCGAAGTAGCGCGCGAAGAGCTCGCGCCCCGCGACCTGGTCGCCTGCACGCCACCGGTCCAGTACAGCTGCGTCCGGATCCAAGGCACCACCAACGTACCTCATCGTCCGATCAGGGCCCAGCACCTAGCGTGTGTGACGCGCGAAACCCACACATTAGAGCGTGCACCGTCACGTGAATCGGCGATGCTCCGGCACCGTGCGCGTCGCCCTCCTCCTCGCAAGTTGTCTTGTTTCGTGCAGCTCGTTCTCGCCCGAGCTCGGCTCCGAACCGTTTGTGTGCGGCGATGTCGATCCCAAATGCCCGGATGGCTATGCGTGCATCACGAGCACGTCGGGTATGCAGGTCTGTAGCGATGGCACCACTGTCGGTTCGGGTTCGGGCTCTGGATCGGGATCCGGATCGAACACCGGCACTTGCAGCACGCCGTACACGGGCGTGCTCGCGACCTACTCGTTCACCGGCGCCACTGGCTCGCAAGCTTCGACCACCGGCACCCCTGGGACCATCGGCATCACGGTCGGTCCGATCACGCGGAGCACGGGGCTCACGTCGGCCGCGGGCACCGGCTCGATCAACTCGAGTAACTGGCCGACCGCGGCGACGCTCGATAGGTTCTACACCATCACGATCACGCCGCCGTCGGGATGCAAGCTCGCGGTCACCAGCGCCGCGGTCGATGTCACCACGAGCGGCACCGGGCCGACCACCGCGATCCTGGCGACGAGCGCGGATAGCTTCGCGGCCCACGTCACGCTCTCGACGAGCGCCGCGACCACCCCGACCTTGAACGCCACGACGAACGGCGGCCTCGAGATCCGGATCATCGGCGAGTCGGCAGCGGCGACGACCGGCACGATGCGCGTACAGAACACGCTGACGTTCTCCGGCGCGCTGCAGTAAACGAAAAAAGGCAGCGACCGGAGTCACTGCCTTCTCCTACGTGGTCGCGCGCTGCGCGACCGCCGACTACATCATGCCCTTGAACTTCTCGCTGACCGCCTTGAACTTCGGGTCATCGCCGCACTTGGCCATCGCCATCATGCCCGGCATCGCCTTCTGAACACGATCGCCGTACTTCTTCATCATCTCGGCCGACTTGTCCTTGTCGCCCTTCATCTTCTCGACGTCCGCCTTGAGCTTCGGGAGGTCGTACTTCTTGGTGACGGCCTCGACGTTGTCGGCCATCTTCGCGCAATCGGCACCGGCGCTCTCGGCTGCCTTGCTCATGTCTTCCATCATGGAGACCATCTGCTCGGCGGGGTCTTTGGAGCACGCCGGAGCAAAAGCCAGCGCAGCAAGGATCAGGACGTTGCGGATTTTCATCGTGAAGCAGTGAGCCACACTCTCCGGGGTGGTCGCGAGAAATCGTGACGGCTCCACGAAAATGTCACCGTCTATTCCGTCGGCGGATCCGTTAGATTGGAGGAGCCGGGGAGGGCGCTGGCGGAAACGGCCACTTAGAACGCGAGGGCCGTCCCGATTCCACCACCCACGTGGGCTGCGCCGTCGCGTGGTCCATAGGAGACCTGCGCCCTCACGCGGAGCCGTGCGGTCACCCGATAGTCGAGGTCGTACGCGACGTAGACACCGAATCGCGACAGCACGGCCCCCGGTAGGTCCGTGCGCACGACCGAGACGCCCATCAACACCGGCGGGGCGGTGTCCCATTGCAACCGAGCCCACACGGTCGGACCGAGATCCGCGATGTACTCGGCACCGAGCTGGACGCACGAGCGCCACGGCTTGCCGAGCGAGAGCTGGCCGCGCACGTTGCCACCGAATCCGTCCTGCGAGACGCCGAGTCCGACGCGGCCATCGACGAACACCGATGGATGGAGGCGCACGCGGAGCTGGCCAAAGCCGTAGCGCGAGCCGTGCAAGGGATCCATGGCATCGGCCGCCGACATCGCCGGGGTGTGACCCGAGATCGAGCCGACCCCGAAACCGACCTCGTCGAGCGCGGTGAAGAAGTGGTGCGTGACGACGAGCTCGCCGCGCGCGAACCGATCGGTGAGGTCGTAGCGATTTCCGAAATCGTGCGCCATCACGTCGAGCGAGACTTCGTTCGCGAACCCACCGAGCCGTTCGCGCTCGAGCGTTGCGAGGCGATCTCCGGTGCTCGGATCGACCCGTACGAGGTGCGGCTGCTCGGCGGAGGCGAAGTGGGCGACCTCGTCGCCGTCCGCGTCCATGCCGCGGATGAAGTACTCGACGCCCGGCGCCGAGGCGGGTGGTAGCGTCGCGAACCAGCCACCGGCCGACGAGCGCTCGAACGTGGTGTCGTGCCAGGTCGCTTCGCCGAGCGTACGCCACCGGACCGTGAGGGCCTCGGCATACGGTGCGTCGATCTGCGCGGCGAGCTCGATCGGCGCGCCCAGCTCGCTGGTCTCGGGCGCGACATGAACGACGAGGGCGTGCGCCTGGCCACCGGAAGGGCCCGCGGATGCGCTCGCCGAGAGCAACAGGATCAGAAGCGTTTTCGACATTGCTTGTTGCCTCACCAATCGAAGTTCATCGCCATGCCACCGGAGACGCCGGTGTGGTCGAGCGAACGCGCCTGATACGAGACGCGGATCGAGGGATAGAACCAGCCGAGCCGGCGATAGCCGACGTCGCCGATCAAGCGGACACCGAAGTCATCGATCACCGGTTGGTCGGTGACCTGGACCGTGATCTGGACCGGCACGACCGGCACGGGCAGCCAGTGATACGCGGCCTCGAGCAACGTCCCGACCTCGCGCGTGAAGCTCGCGCCGAGCACGAGGTTCGTGGCGCGTTCGTCGCCGAGCCGCAACCGTACGCGCGCACCGATGCCGGTCAGAAAGCGGCACCCCGTGGTGTCGCGCGATTGGCAGCGGGTGGCGCTCTCCCCCGGCATCTCGTCGGTGCTGAGCACGCCGATCTGCGGCCGCACCATCAGCGCGATGTTCTTGCGCAGGCGAAATTCGGCCTCCGAGTAGACGTACGAGAACGTGACGCGCTTGCAGCGATACACACCGTTCGTATCGAGGCACGACTGCATCGGATCGGTATCGATCACCGATTTGGGGCCGCCGATACCCGACAACGTGCCGAAGCCGAGCCGGACCGCGTACACCGGCTCGACGAAGCGATACATGAAATCGCCTTCGGCCTGGTAGTACTGGTCGTAGCCCTTGCCGAACTTGCCGTCGAAGTCGACGTAGTCGACGTGGAGGTCGACGTGCGAACGACCCGGTGCGGGCGGCGGTTCGGTGACCACCGCGTCGACCTCGATCGTGCGGGGCTCCGTGGCCGAACCGAACACGGGATGGGTCGCACCGTCGGTCGAGGTAGCTTCGACGTAGTACTCGACCCCGGGCTCCTTCACCGCCGCGGCGGCGATCGTGCCGCGCAGGTACGCATCGCCATCACGTACGAGCTCGTTGCGCGCGAACCCCGGTGCGCCGTGCGCCCGCGTGTAGAGATACGCATGCGCGAGGTCGGCCGGATCACGGATGCTGAATGCGAGCTCGATCGCTCGATCGGGTACGACGTGATCGATCGACGCGAGCGCGAGCACGTTGTCGCCGATGACCTGCGCCGAGAGCTCGGCGATGCGTGCCGAGCGATCATCTGGCGAGGTCTTGGCCTGCGCGAGCGCCGCATCGCGGCTCGTGATCTGCTTGCGGAGGCTCGCGACCTCGAGCTCGATCGAGCGGCGATACGTGGTCTGCGGATCGGCCGCGAGGAGCGCGAGC
>JANXOP010000147.1 GCA_025357755.1 Kofleriaceae bacterium
TGGAGCTCGCTGAGCTCCTTGTCGTCGAGCGGACGGAGGGCGCGTTCGGCGAGGAGCTCCTCGAGACGAGGATCCATCGGTTCGGTCGCTGCGTGCGGTCCCTTCACGACTCTTCCTTTTGTACGCCCAGAAGTGCGGCGCGGATCGAGCTCAATCCGCGCCGAGCGTGAGCCTTGACCGTCCCGAGCGGCATGCCTGTTTGCGCCGCGATTTCGCTATGCGACATGCCGTGGCACGTCGCCATCACCAGGACCTGGCGCTGCTCGGGCCGGAGCTGGTCGAGCGCGCGGGCCGCCTCGGCGGCCTCGGCGGAGGTCGCTGGCGAGCTGCCCTCGGCAGCGACTTCTTCGAGGGTGAGCTCGTGCGGTTGCTCGTTCGCTTGATCCTGCGGCCGGCGCCGCGCGGTGCGGCGGCGATCGATCAAGCGGCGGCGTGTGATCGTGGCGATGAACGTTGCCTCGGAGGCGACCGTGGGATCGAAGCGGCTCGCGCTCTTCCACAGATCGAGGAAGACCTCCTGCACCGCATCCTCGGCATCGGCGGCCTCGTAGCGGCGTGCGATCGACCACACCAGGTTGCCATAGCGGGCGACGATCTCGCGCACCGCCGTCGCATCGCCTGCACCCACGCGGGCGAGCAGCGATGGGACAGCCAGGAGGCGTTCCTCGATCACCATGGTCCGGCAGGAAACTATCACGGCGCGCGTTCGGGGCGTCTACGTGCTGGTCGTGAGCCCTTCAAAGCATTACCTCCAGCGAACACTTCGTCGGCGAGCCTGGATTGGATGCAGCGTATTACGCCAGGCTCTGCGCGAACTTCGAGATCGCCTGGCGATCGTGGAGCACGACGACCGTGCGGCCGTATCCGTGGTCCCCGAGCTGGGCGAGGACCCCGGGGCGATGGTGGTCGTGATACGCCCACAGCCACCTGAGGAACGTGAGATCGAGGCGCTCGGGACACCCCTCGGCGATGTCGTCCCGCGGCCCCGCGAGGAAGCGGCGGCGCAACACCCCCGCGAGCGAGGTCCAGCGCGAGACATCGAGAAAGATGATCGTATCGGCCCGCTCCATCCGCAGCGCGAGTGTGCCGCCGTAGTTGCCGTCCATCACCCAGCGCTCCCCGGCCGCCAGCGCTTGGACGCGCGCCCGCCACACCGGCTTCGCGGTCTCGACCCAGCCGGGATGCCAGAACTCGCGGTCGAGGTGGACGAGCGGCAAGCCCGTGCGCGCCGCGATCCGCTTCGCCAGCCACGACTTGCCCGCACCACCCGGTCCCACGATCAGCACGCGCTGCATCGATCACGGCCTCTGGATCGCGGGCTCGCCGAGTCTCCGTCGGTGGACTGCACGGACGATCGGTTCGTCTGGATCTCCCGTGATCTCGGTCCACAAGCGACGGAGCGACTCGACCTCGAGGAGGCGCTCCTCGATCGAGCGGGTCTTCCAGTACGCCGCACGTTCTGCGTATTCGTCGCTGGCGCCAAGCGTCGTACGGCGAACCACGGCGGCGATCTCTCGCTTCGTCATTTCTCGAGCCCCTCCGCGTCCACGAGATCCTGGGGGCGCCCAAACGCACGCTTGTTGGTCGCCAGAGATGCCCGATCGATCACTGGAACCTCGATGCCGTCGATCGTCGCGCTGATCCGCTTAGGGAAGGCCTCCTCGAACGTCACGCCGGTCAGGCCCGTTAGAAAGTCGATTCGATTGGGCTCGTAGCCGAGCTGGATCACCAGGTCCGGTGTCGTGAAGTCTTCCACCGAGAGCTCCAGCGAACCAAAGCCGAAGGCCTCGAGAACTGCGAGAAGCTTCTTCGCATTGTCCTCGGAACACTCGACCCAGAGATCGAGGTCTTTCGTGTAGCGGGGAATCCCGTGCACCGCGACCGCGAATCCATCGACCACGAGAAACCGCACTCGATGCTCGTCGAGGAGCCTCAGAAGATCGCGAACATCTTTGCCGAGCGCCTGGATGATCTGATTCTACCAGCCGACCGGCTACTCCGGGCCGTTCTTGAACGTCTCGGCGAGCAGATCGAACAGGCCGCTCGAGCTGATCGCGAGATAGGCGATCGCGACGACGCCGAGCGCGCACAGCGCGATGTGAGCGAGCGACCGCAGGCGGAATGCGCGACCACGCGCTCGCAAGAGATCGAGCGTGGCTCCCGAGAGCCAGGCGAGCACGACGCCGGCGATCGCGATCCGCAAGACCGCCGGCGCGATCGCCTGGTTCGCGGTGAACGAGGCGATGACGAGCACGAGCGAGATCGGGCCGAGGAACCAGATCTCGAACGGCGGGCGCAGCGGAGGCCGGCGCCAGCCACCTCGCGCGGCCGCTTCGATCAGCGAGCCGAGCAAGAGGCCGAGGACGAGCACGAGCGCGATCCGCGCGACGAGATCGAGGTGCTCGCGCAAGACCGCTCGCGCGAGGGAGCGCCGCAGATCTGCCTGGACCGCGCGCTCTTCATCGGTGGTCGCGGGGAGCGCCGCGATCAACCGCGTCGCTCGCTCGAGCGCGTGCTCCTCGATCGCGGCGCCCGCCTGACCGCTCGCCGCGAGGCGTGCCTCGGGGGCGTGCGGCCAGGTCGCGAGCAGCGTCGCGAAGTGCGCGTCGGCCTCGCGAAAGCGGCCATGACCGCGTAGCCAATCGGCGAGCCAGAGCGTCGCTTCGGCCGCCCCGGGCCACGCGGCGGTCGCGAGCGCTTCGCCGCGCGTGACGAGCTCTGGTTGCGAGAGCCGATCGGCCTCGGCGACGAGCCTCGCGAACGCCTGCGCTTGGGCCGCGTGGCCGTCGCCGGTCAGCGTGCGCAGATGCGCCGCGCGATGCTCGGCGCCGAGCGCGGCCTTGGTGTCGGGCTGCTCGCGCAACAGGCGATCGTAGAGCGCGAGTGCGCGCGCTGGATCGGCGAGCTTGTCCTCGCACGCGCGACCCGCAGTGTAGAGGAGGTCGGCCAGATCGGGAGTGGTCGCCGGGGCACGCTCGATCTCGGCGACCGCCGCTGCGAGCGCGCGCGGATCCTCGGTCGCGAGCCGATTACTCAGCTCGCCCGCGCCCGCGATCGCACAGCACAGCAGGATCGCGAGCGCGCTACTCGGGATCGTTCTGCGAGCCCTCACCACGATGGATGCCGAGGGCACGCAGCTTCTTGTGGAGGTTCGTGCGTTCGATGCCGAGCGCCTGCGCGGTGCGCGAGATGTTCCATTCGAACTCGGCGAGCCGGATCCGGATGAACTCCGATTCGACCTCTTCGCGAAACTCGCGCAGGCTCTTGCCCGCGTAGCGTCCGAGATCGATCGCGGTGATCGGGCCCGAGCTCTCGCGGCGCTGCGTGGCACTGCGCGGACCGCCGAGGTACGGCGGAAGATCCTTCTCCTGGATCACTTCGTCGGACATGATCACGAGGCGCTCGACCACGTTGCGCAGCTCGCGCACGTTGCCCGGCCACTCGTAGAGCTTGAGCCGCGCGAGCACGGGCTCGTCGACGGGCTTGTAGCCGAGGCCGTTCTCGTCGCAGCACTCCTTGACGAACGACTCGACGAGCAACGGGATGTCGTCGGCTCGCTCCTTGAGCTCGGGCGAGCGGATCGGCACGACGTTCAAGCGGAAGAACAGGTCCTCGCGGAACGTGCCCTGCTTGACCATCTCTTCGAGATCGCGATTCGTCGCCGCGACGACGCGGCAATCGGTCCGCATGCTCTTCTCGCCACCGACCCGCGTGAACTCGCCGGTCTGGAGCACGCGCAACACCTTCGCTTGCGCGGGCAGTGCCATGTCGCCGATCTCGTCGAGAAAGATCGTGCCGCCATCGGCGACCTCGAACAGGCCACGCTTCTTCGCGACCGCGCCGGTGAACGCACCGCGCTCGTGACCGAACAGCTCGCTCTCGATCAGCTCGGGCGGAATCGCCGCGCAGTTGACCTTCACGAACGCGCCGTTCGAGACGCTGCTGTTGCGGTGCAACGCGCGCGCGATCAGCTCCTTGCCGGTGCCACTCTCGCCGGTGATCAGGATGCGGCTACGCGTCGGCGCGACCTTCGCGATCTGGCGCCGCAGCTCGTGCATGATCGGCGTCCCGCCGAGCAGCTCCCAGCGCGCGTCGACGGCACGGCGCAGGTCGTGGACCTCGCGCCACATCCGCCGACGCTCCAGCGCGTTGCGCACGGTCACCATCACGCGGTTGCGATCGAGCGGCTTCTCCATGAAGTCGAATGCGCCGAGGCGCGTCGCCGAGACCGCATCTTCGATCGTGGCGTGGCCCGAGATCATGACGACCGGAATCTCGGAGGTCTTGCTCGCCATGCCGTCCTCGCCACGGCTCTTGAGTGCGCGCAACAGATCGAGCCCGTTGTCCTCGCCGAGCTTGACGTCGAGGAGGATCACGTCGACGGCTTCCTTCGCGAGCACCGCCTCGGCCTCGACGATCGAGCCCGCCTCGTGGACCACGTGGCCTTCGCCCTCGAGCACCATGCGCAACGTACGCCGGATGTTCTTCTCGTCGTCGACGATCAGGACCGGGTCAGCCGCCGGCGAGGCTGAAACAGATCCAGGTGTAGCTACTTCGTCGGTCATTCCTGATCCTCTTCGTCGTGCTTCGCGCGTCGCTTCATGTTCCACCAGAACGCGCCCGCGAGCAGCACGATGCCTGCCCCGATGAAGACGGGCCGGCGGTCGACGGCCGGTTGGCCCTCGGGTTGGATCACCATTGGTGGGATCGGGATGTGCGAGCCGTCCGACATCGACGGGCCCGTATTGTGGATCTCTTCGCGCGCGGGCGGGGGCGTGCCGGCGGGCGCGAGCGTGATCGCGGTCCGCGTGACCGCCCCCGGATCGAGCGTGGCGAGCGCCGCCTTGCAGGCGATCAGCGAGGGCGCATCCGCATCGTCGCGCGCGATGCACTCGCCAGTCACCGAGATCAATTGGTCGGAGGTCGCGACGATCAAGAGCCGCGACGTGATCGCGACGTGGTTCGCCGGATCTTTGTACGCGTGCGTCGCCTCGACCTGCTTGCCCTCATCGTCGACCTTCTCCTGCCAGCCCTGCTCGGCGATCGTGGAGCCCGAGAGCTGCGCGCGCTGCGAGGCGCCGTGAAATTGGTCGACCTCGGCGCGGACCGCGGCCGGATCGTTCGCGACGGCCATCGCGACGCGCGTGACGAACAGCGACACGCCGGCCTCGGGCTTCGCGGGCTTGAGCTCCGCGGCCGCGATCACCTTCTTGCCGGCCTGGCCACCGAAGTGACCGGCGTCGTTCGCGCGCGCGCCGAGATCCGAGGAGTCGCTACCGGTCCAACCGGGAGGTGCAACGACCACGTCGGCAACCGCGGTGCCGCTCGCGAGCATGATCAGGAGGAGGACCTTCATGGAGGACCTCCCAAGAGCGTCGTGCAGCCCGCTTCGCACGCTCTCGGCTCGCGTCGATTCCACACACAGGCGAGCGCGTGGATCTCACCGGTGCTCGCGAGCTCCGCGCGCAGCCTGCCGTGAAACCCGCGCGTGTCGAATGCGAGGGTGAGCGTGCCGTGGTCGGCGGCGACAGGCTTCGCGACCTCGCGCAGCTGGAGGCCGGGGAGCTCCCTCGCGAGCGCCGCGAGTAACTGCTCGGAGGCCACCTCGATCGGCGCCGCTCCACCACGCAGGTCGAGCCACACCGCGTAACAGCCGCGCGAAGGTTCGCTCCACGCTTCGCTCCCCGCGACGGTGATGCCGGCGGTGGGATCGGCAGCGGCACTCGCGGCGGTCTTCGCGAGCTCGCCATCGAGCTGCCAGCCCTTCGGCGCCGCGTGTCCCGACACGTGCGCTTGCGGCGCAGCCTCGCTCCTGCCGCAGCTCGCGATCACGACGGTGATCACGAGGCTCGGCGCGCTCAACCGTAGCTGAGCCATACCTTCTGGCCGTCCTCGATCGCGAGGCGGCGACGCGCATCTTCCGAGAGCCCGATGACGCCACTCTCGAGCGCCGTCACCCGGGTGCCGATCGCGCGAAAGGCCGGGTTCGCACCCACGAGCTCGTGCCCGAGGATTGCCCAGCGCTTGCCCTCGCCCTCGTGGGCTCGCACGATCGCCTCTTTCGCATCGCGTACGACGCTGATGTCATTCGTGGTCGCGACGAAGTGCGGCCCACCATCGAACGGATCGATCTGCTCGGCGTACTCGAAGCCGATCCGGCGGAGCATCTTCTCGACACCGCGCGTGTCCTCTCCGACCTGGCCGATGATCGCGCGCACATCCTCGGGCAGCAGCTCGGTGTGGATCGGATCATCCGGGAACAGGGCGTGGATGAACTCCTTGTTGTCCTTCGACAGCCGATCGGCTTCCTGGTACGTGAGGCCGGTGAAGTGGCGACCGAGCGCCTCCCACAGCTTCGACGTGCCGTCATCGCCGAGCGGCGGTAGCAGCTCCGAGAGCACGTGATCGCGGAACAGCTCGCGATGCATGCGCATGTACAAGAACCGCACGTACGAGAGCGCCTTACCGAGCGCGTCGGTGTTGCGGCGATACTCCGGCAGGAGGATCAAGCCACCGATCTCGGTCGGGCCGTTGTAGTTGTAGCCGATGCGTAGGGTCTGATGGACCATGTAGCGATCGAGCGTGACCGAGTAGCGCTCGTCGTTCTCGACGCGGAAGAAGATGTGCGGCGCACGCTTGGTGCCGTGCTGCGCGTAGATCATCGAGGTGCCGATGATCCGCTTGGCGGCGAGGTCTTCGAGCACGAACAAGAATTCCCGATCGACGATCGGGAGCTCGGCCGCGAAGGACCTCTGCGAACGATCGAGAAGGCCCTCGATGCTCTTGCGATCCGCTGGTAAGTTGACCGTGTCGAGGTGCTCGGCGACGGCGAGCACTTGCTCGACATCCTCACGATAAGACTGGCGAATTCGAAACATGCTCGCTCGCTTGGCCGCCACCCTACCACTGATCGTTGCAGGTTGTGGTGACAACACCTCCACCGGCCCAGCCTCGGGGAATCGGCTCGCGCTCACCGGCTTCGTCTACGAGGACGGGACCGTCCAGCCCGATCCCTCCACGTTCCACGACCTCGCCCGGGCCGAGGACTGCACGCTGGAGCCGTGGTCGGACGGTGCGACGCACTGCACCCCTGCCACCGGCGAGCTCGGCTTCCTCGATCCCGGTTGCAGCATCCCCGCGCTGATCGGCGAGCCCTACGCGCGCGTGCCGTTCACGAGCTCGGACCCGCGGATCTCGCGGTTGCGGGTCGCGGGAGGCCTCGCCGGCACCGGCGGCTACTACCGGCTCGGCGACACTGGCTGCGAGCTCTATCAAACCGCGCAGCCGATCTATGTCGTCAGTGACACCGAGCTCGGCGCCGACGACTTCGTGCGGGTCCGCCGGCTCCCCGATGGTGGACCAGGCCGGCTCGCGGTCGTCCGAGCGCGGAGTGACGACGGGCTCAGCGCACCGATCGGATTTCACGACACCATGCTCGATCTCGATTGCGCTGCACGCAGCGCTCCCGGCGCGGCGAGTACGGAGTGCGCCCCGGTGCGCGCGACCGCGCCCTCGTACTACGCCGATGCGACGTGCACGACGGTCACGGCGACCCGCGCGAGTACCGCGAATGCGGATGCGATCGAGACGATCCTCGACGGCTGTCCCGTCGATCTCGCGTTCGGAGGCGGCGCCGACTACCTGTTCGATGGCACGCCCGATCACTGCGTCCAGGCCACGGGGTACTCGCCGGCCGATTTCGTGATCGCGGGCGCGGCTCTCGCACTCGCGCCGTTGCCACGAACGATCGGGTCCTCGACATCGCGGTTCGCGCTGATCGCGAACGACGTCCTCGTGCATGACAACCAGCGCGGCATCGACTGCGCACCGAGCCAGGGTCGCTGCCTGCCACCGATCGGCACGACCTATCTCTCGCCGCTGTTTCGCGATGCCGAGTGCACGACTGCGGTGATGGAGGCGTACGTCGCGACGAAGACCTGCGGTACGACACTCGCCTACGCGACCGATGGCGCGCGGTACTTCTCCGTCGGTGCAGTCGACGGCGACCCGCTCTACACGATCAGCACCTCCGAGATCTGCGCCCCGGTGCTGCCGGTCCCTGGCTTCACGCCGCACCTCTTGGGCCCGGTCGTCCCGCTCGAGATGTTCGGCACCGTCACCCACGTCGTGCTGTAGAGTCGCGCGCATGGCGAGAAGGGGACGAATCCTCGCGATCAAGTGGGGCATGAACCCGAACTCTTCGAGCCTCGGCGTCGACGTGACGTTCTTGCTCGTCGGGGCGACCGCGCTCGCGATCGTGACGCCGGTGATCGGCGCGCTCCTGCGCTGGCGCGCGAACAAGCCCTCGGCCTTGCCCGAGCCGGCCGAGCTCACGAAATGATCCGCGAGCTCGTCGCCTCGCTGCGTGACCGCCTCGCCGCGGCGCGGCCGATGAAGCGCGTCCGCCTCGAACGGTTTGGCGCGATCATCCAGCTCGCGTTGCCACGCGCGCTGGTATTCGTCGATCGCACGATGGCGCGCCGAGTCGCGCGGGTCGCGGCGACCCCTACCGCATGGCGCGAGCCCGAGGACGAGCTCGGCGATCACGTGCTGTCCGCGCCGCTCGAAGCACACCTCCAACTCACGAATCGCTGCGGCGCCGGCTGCACCGGCTGTTACACGGGCGCCTCGCCGAATGGCATGCCGAACGAGTGGGGCCTCGTCGAGTGGAAGCGGGCGATCGACGTGCTCGCCGACGCGGGCGTCTTTCATCTCGCGCTCGGCGGCGGCGAGAGCGCGGTGCTGCCCTGGCTCGGCGAGCTCGCGAGCTACGCGCGGGCACGCGGCCTCGTGCCGAACCTCACGACCTCCGGGCTCGAGGGCTTCGAGTCGCTGATCCAGATCACCGATCGGTTCGGCCAGATCAATGTCTCGCTCGACGGGCTCGCCGCGACCTACGCCGCGGTCCGCGGCTTCGACGGGTTCGCGCGCGCCGATGCCGCGATCCGCCGGCTGCGCGCGAAGAAGCGCGAGGTCGGCATCAACGTCGTCGTCACGCGCCATAACTTCGCCGAGCTCGAGGCGATCTTCGCGTACGCCTCCGAGCAGCGGCTCTCCGAGGTCGAGCTGCTGCGCTTCAAGCCCTCGGGCCGCGGTGCGAGCGCGTACAAAGATCTGCGCTGCACCGCCGCGCAGCACGCCGCGTTCTTGCCGACCGTGCTCGCCGCGGCAAAGCGCCATCGCGTGCGGGTCAAGGTCGATTGCTCGTACACGCCGATGCTCGCGCATCACCGCCCCGACCGCGCCCTGCTCGCCGAGCTCTGCGTCTACGGGTGCACGGGCGGCGATTTTTTGATCGGCGCGAAACCGGATGGCCGGATCACCGCCTGCAGCTTCGCGGCGCCACCACCGCTGCTCCAGCTCGGCAAGCGACCCTCGGTCACCGAGCTCGCGAGCTACTGGGACACGCCCGGCGCGTTCGGGGCCTTCCGGACCTGGCGCGACGCGGCAGAGCCGTGCCGATCCTGCGAGTACCATTCGTTGTGTCGGGGAGGTTGCAAGGTCGTCTCGGCGCACGTCGGTGGCGATCCATCGGCTCCGGATCCCGAATGTCCGCGCGTGCTTGCCCACGCAGCCGCGTGATATAGAGAGGCCGATGAAGATGGTCATGATCATCAGCGATGCGACGGGCGAAACCGCCGAGCGCATGGTGCGCGCCGCGACGCTGCAGTTCAGCGAGCCCGTGCAGATCCGCTTGTTCTCGCGTGTGCGCACCGAGTCCGAGCTCGAGCAACTCGCCGAGAAGGCCGCAGAGCTCAAGGCGCTCGTCGTGTTCACGGTCGTGAACCAAGAGGAGCGCGACTTGATCGCGAAGCTCGTCGAGCGCCACAGCATCGAGACCGTCGATCTGATGGGCGCCTTGATCTCGAAGCTCGCGCTCTACTTGCAGTCGCCGCCGGCCGGTGTTCCCGGCCTCCTGCACATGATCACCGACGACTACTTCCGCCGCATCGAAGCGGTCGAGTTCGCGGTCAAGAACGATGACGGCGCCGAGCCGCGCAACCTGCCGAAGGCGGACCTCGTCCTCGTCGGCATCTCGCGGACCTCGAAGACCCCGCTGTCGACCTACCTCGCGCAGCGCGGTCTCAAGGTCGCGAACGTACCGCTCGTGCTCGGTGTCGATCCTCCGGAGGAGCTGTCGCAGGTCGATGATCGCAAGGTGTTCGGCCTGATCGTCCAGCCCGACATGCTCATGCGCATTCGCCAGGCGCGGCTCTCGCACCTCGGCATGCCGAACGATTCGAGCTACGGCCAGCGCGCGCACATCGACAACGAGATCGCCTACTGCCGCGAGATCTTCCGCAAGCACGCGAACTGGCCGGTCATCGACGTCACGAACCGTGCGATCGAAGAGACCGCCGCGGACATCCTGCGGATCTTTCAAGAGCGCAATCAGCAGCCGAGCTAACGGCTAGCGTGGCGCGCGAGCCCACGCGGTGAGCGCGAGACGCGTCGGGGTCACGTTGACGTCGACCGCTTCGAAGCCAGCGGAGCGCAAGCCGCGATCGAGCGAGCGGCGCGTGAACCGGGTCGGATGGATGTCGCGACGGGTGAAGCCATCTTTGCGCGCGACGAGCTCGAGCACGGTCGACTCGAGCGCGGGTAACCAGGGCTCGCCGTAGTTCGGCGTCGAGAGCCAGAGCTGACCACCGGGCTCGAGCGAGCGGCGCAGGCCGGTGAGCCAGGTCGGCCACGCGAGCACGTGCTCGACGACCTCCTTGGCGTAGATCGCAGCGAATCGGTGAGGGAAATCGAGCGCCGCTTCGGGTGGCACGACGATGCCTTCGACGATGCGTGGATCCTCGCGCTCGAGCACGGCCTCGACCGCGCGCGCATCGACATCGGCGACCACGAACTGGACGCCGGGCGGCGCGACATCGAGCTCGTGCAGCAGGCCGCAGCCGACGACGAGCACGGTGCCGTGGACGCCGGCCAGGAAGCGCGCGAGGTCGCGCTCGAGCGGACGGTGATAGAGCGTCCACGGGAACTTGCGCGCCTTGGCGTGGTTCGCGAAGTAATCGCTCTGGCCAGGTTGCGTCACGACTGTCCGTGAGGCGCGGCGTGGGCGACGATCAGATATTCGTACGCGTGCGGCGAATCGGCCGCGACGATCGGATCGGAGACCGCCCAGCGCACGAGCTTCGCGAACGGCTTGAGCGCGACATCGGGCAGCAACCGCGCGAGCCGCGAGGGATAGAAGCCCGTGACCTTCTTGACGACGAACTCGACGAACGCGGGCGGCATGAACGCGCGGAACAGGAACTCCGAGCGCGCAGAGCCGAGGCCGACCGTGGTCTCTACCCGCCACCCGTTCTGCTCGAGCAGGCGCTGCCAGACCTTCGCATCGTAGAGATGCCAGTGCTGGAAGAAACCGTTGAGTGCGCCCGAGACGCTCATCGCGATGCGCGGCGCGTACTTGAGCAGCAGCTTCTGGGTGTTGCCTTGATACGCCCAGCGCGGCGTCGGCACGAACATCAGGAGTCGCGCCGTGGGGCTCGCGGCGCGCCGCAGGTTCGACAGCGCGGCATCGATATCGGGGACGTGCTCGAGCGAGCAGTTGCCGATGATCTCTTCGAACTTGGTGCCGCGAAATGGGGTCTCGCGCGAGACATCGGTGATCGCGGCGTGGATCCGCTGCTTGGCTTGCGCGATCTCGGAGGCCGAGATGTCGATGCCGTAGATCTCGCGATCGTCCTCGCGTACCGTCCACCAGAAGCCATCGCCGCAACCGACATCGAGGACCGGGCCCTGCTTGGGCGAGCGCGCCTGAAATGCCTGGAACGCGACGAGCCGGTTGATCTCGCGCAGCGACAGCGACAGCGGCGCGTGGCGCAGATAGGCGAGTGCCCAGCGCAGGATCTCGTCGTCGGTGAGCTCTTCGCTGAACGAGGCAGGCGGATTCGGGACCGGGCGCAGCGTCATAGAGACGCTCGATGGTACCGCACCCACCGCAGAACGCCGAATCCCGTACCGCCAAGCATCACCAACAGCAGCGCGATGCCGAGCGTCTGGGTCTCCGGCGCATCGCGCCACCACACCATCACCCACCAATCGAGGCGGGTTCGGCCCCAATCTTTCTCGAGGTCGAGATCGAGGGACGTGTAGGTTCGCCATGGCGCATCGCGCTGCGCGGTCCTCGAGTCCGCGTCGCGCGCGAGTGACTTCACCAACCACCAGTGCCCGCGGATCGGCTGGAACGCGGGCGTCCACGTGATCTCGTACGTGTCCTCGAAGCACGAGTCGCAGTGGCCGCGGCCGCGATCCTTGATGTACGAGCCGCTGCGATTCGGATTACCGAGCCACTGATTCTTCGCGGTGATCGCGAGCCGGATGAAGTGATCCCAGTACAGCGCGCAGCCGAGCAGCTGGATGCAGATCCCAGCACCGACGATCGCCGCGACGAAGGCGCGCCTCCACCGGCCCATCGAATCGATGAACCACGCCATCGGGACGAGCAGCACCGGGACCATCCATACGAAGAACCGCGGGCCCCACGCGTAGTCACCGCTCCACGAGCGATACGTGCAGTACACGAGGAACGTCGGCACCACGAGCGCGAGCATCGCGAGCCCGAGCCGCGGCACCGCGCGGAAGGCAGCCGGCGCACCGAGCACCGCGAGCACGAGCGGTGGCGAGTACAGGAACGCGCTCTTGTTCGGCGAGGCCAGCATGCCCCACGCACCGTCGAAGATGCTGCCGCCGAAGAAGGCATCGAGATACGGGCCGTAGCCCGTCGCCGTGATCGAGCCCCAGCGCGCGTAGTTATAGACGAACGCGAGGATCACGAACGGCGCGCTCGCGAGCGCGGCCCACGCGATCACGCGCTTGAGATCGTCTCGTCGCGCACGCAGCGTCCAGCCGACGACGATCGCGGCGCCGATGATCGCGAGCGCGAACACGTACTTCGTGTCGAACAGCATCCCGGCCCACGCGCCGAGCCACAGCGCCTCGCGGCGCGATGGATCGTTCGCGGTGCGCAGCGTCGCGCGGAACAAGCCGAGGAAGCACGCGAGCTGGAGGATCTCGGAATAGGGATAGTGCGCGTAGACCCAGGTGGTCGTCGCGAGCGCGAGGATCGCGGTACACCAGCTCGCGGTGCGCGCGCGAATGCCGAGCTCGCCGAGGAGCAAGAAGAACAGCATCGCGGTGAGCGCGCCGAGTGCGGCCGACGCGAGGTGGGTGGCGAGCGGCCGCACGAGCCGCTCCTGCGTGGGTGCGAAGCGGTGCGCGAGCGCGTTGACCGCCGCGCCCGGCACGAGCATCAGCGGTGGACCGATCGGCGTGATGCCGTAGATCTTGCCTCCGCGTCCGAGCGGAATGTCCTCGGGCCAGCGGGTCTTGATCGCGATGCCCTCGCCCGCGACGATCCGCTCGGCGACCTCCCACATCGGGTGCGCATCGCCCCACGCGACCTCGCGGCTCGACGTGAGCAGGTAGAACCCGAACACCGCGAGCCAGATCGCGAGGGCGGGTCTCACGACGCGTCTACGCACCGCCGGAGTTCGGCTTGTCGGGCGCGTAACGTGTGACTCCGACACCACCGATCGTGTACGGCAAGTTGAACACTTCGAACAAGCCGTGGCCAATCTTCCTCAGGGTCTCGTGCTTGCCGTCGCGGCCGAGCCAATCGATCACACCCTGGACGTTGAGCGAGACGCCGACGAACAGCGTCTGGTGTGCGTTGAGCTTGTCGCCCGGATCCGGGGGCGGCTTGTAGTCGCGGGTCTGGAAGCCGACTCCGACGTCGACGAATCGCGACCACACGCCGTACTTCGAATCGCGCAGCGCGTGGATCGAGCTCGGATGAAACGCGAGGAAGTAGGTCTGGCCCGAGTAATCCTCGGCGATGTTCCAGCGCGAGCATGCGGTCTTGGGGCACGACGGCGTGCCATTGCGGTTCGCGCCGCCATCGAGGTTCTCGAGATAGCGCGGGCTCGGGAAGTACTGCACGCGATAGTCGAACATCTCGTCGAGCTTCGGCCACAGCTCGAGCGCGAGCGCGGCGAACATGCCGACCGTGTCCATCGCGAGGTCGCCGTACGAGAACTCGAAATAGAAGCCATCGCGAATCTCGACGTTCAAGAACAGCAGCTCGGACAGGCCGGCCGAGAGCAACGTCGACTTGGTGTGGTCCCAACCACCCTCGGTGAGCACCGAGGTCCCGAGTCGCGCGAGCGCCATCGTCGCCCAGGCATGCCCCATTTTGTCGGCACCGCCCGCATAGGTCTCGACCCCGAACATGCCGTCGCCCCCGAACTTGTAGTTCGAGAGCGGGGGATGGTTGCGGTACCAGGCAAAATACGCCCAGACCGAGAACCCGGCGTAGAAGCTACCGAGCTCGATCGCGGCCCGCGTGCGGTGGTCTTCCGGGCCGGAGGCGGTCCCGAGATCCGAATCTTTCGCTTCCGAGTGTTTCGCGAGCACCGCGCTGGGGGCCAGATCAATCCACGGAGTCGCGCTCCCGGATCCTTCTGGCGGCGCCGTGACTGCGCCATTTGGATCAGGGTTGTTGGCGGGAGCGTCCGGTCCAGCCCCAGCCAAACCTTCCAACACCGCGATCAAACACAGCGCGCGAAGCACGAGACCGTATCGCACCAGGATCGTGGCAAAACAAGCCAGCCCCCTCAGGATCCTGAGGGTGGGGTGTATCGGTCACGTACATTCTGGCAACCTGCGTCAACCAACTTGATGTGATCTCCGAAACCTATTAGTTTGCTGGCATCTCTTGAACTTGGCCGCTGGTCCGGGCCTTTTAAAAACCCTCACCAGCACCCCGTTCCCTTAGCCCGTTCCCTTAGCTCCCCATGACCACGCACGTACTTTGGGTACTCGTCCACTCGCTCGCGCTAGTGGTCTTCATCAATCGCTATGTGGCGGGTCTCCTGCTGCGTACGATCCGCGGCGCGAAGTGGGACGAGACCATCGAGTTCGAGCCGACCGTCACGGCGGTGATCCCGATGTTCAACGAGGGCCGCGCGATCCTCGAGACGCTACAGAGCCTCCTCGATTCGGATTATCCGCACGCGAAGCTCCACATCATCTGCGTAGATGATTGCTCGACCGACGACAGCTACGAGCTCGCGCGCGGCTTCGCGCGCAGCTCCAAGGGCCGCCTCACGGTGATGCGCAACCCGAAGAATATCGGCAAGCGTTGCTCGATCATCCGGGCGGTCCGCGAGGCCGAGAACGCCGAGATCAT
>JANXOP010000156.1 GCA_025357755.1 Kofleriaceae bacterium
TCTCGACGCGGAACTCCACGCGACCGGCCTTGAGCTCGGCAACGGCCTTCTTGACGTCAGCGGTGACCGTACCGACCTTGGGGTTCGGCATGAGGCCACGCGGTCCGAGGACACGACCGATCTTACCGACCTGGACCATCATGTCCGGGGTAGCGACGAGCGTATCGAACTCGAACCAGTTCTCCTCGGCGATCTTCTTGATGTACTCGTCCGAGCCCGCGTAGTCCGCGCCGGCTTCGAGAGCCTCGCGAGCCTTGTCGGGCTTCGCGATGACGAGGATGCGCTTGGTCTTGCCGGTGCCACCGGGCATGACGACCGAGCCGCGGACCATCTGGTCAGCGTACTTCGGGTTCACGCCGAGGCGGATCGAGGCGTCGACCGTCTCGTCCCACTTGGACGAGACCTTGGTCTGCGCGAGGAGGCCACACGCCTCTTCGACGGTGTAGCGCTTCGTGTGATCGAAGCTCGCGAGTGCCTTCTTGTACTTCTTGCCTGCCATAAAGTGACTCCGGTCTGGTCCGAACGCTGCCCAGGTGAGTGAGGCAGCTCCCAGAAGGTGGGAAATCTAGGAGCGGTCGAGGACCGCTCCGCCTGAAAAATCAATCAGTCGACGACATCGAGGCCCATCGAGCGGGCGGTACCAGCGACCGAGCGCATCGCGCTCTCGACCGACGTGGTGTTGAGGTCGGGGAGCTTCTGCTCGGCGATCTCGCGGATCTGCTTCTGGCTGACCTTGCCGACCTTGGTCTTGTTCGGTTCACCCGAGCCGCTCTCGATCTTCGCAGCCTTCTTGAGAAGGATCGAAGCCGGGGGCGTCTTGGTGATGAACGTGAACGAGCGGTCGGCATAGGCGGTGATGAGCACCGGGATGATCAAGTCACCCATCTGAGCCGTGCGCGCGTTGAACTCCTTGCAGAACTGCATGATGTTCAGACCGTGCTGTCCGAGTGCCGGACCGACGGGCGGAGCCGGGTTGGCTTTGCCGGCGGGACACTGGAGCTTGATGAGTGCGGTGACCTTCTTCATATGCTTTCTCTAGCGACGGCTCTCGAACGGATGAGCCGGAGGCGCTTTATGCTTTCTCGACCTGGGCGAAGTCAAGCTCGACCGACGTCGGGCGACCGAACATCGACAACGAGACCTTGATCTTCTGTTTATCGTTCTTCACTTCATCGACCGTCGCAGCGAAGTTCGCGAACGGGCCATCGACCACGCGGACCGACTCGCCGATCTCGAACGTCAGGCGAGCCTTGGGCTTTCCAGCCTTGCCTTCGGCGGCATTGGTCTGGACGCCGTGGATCTCGCGCTCCGGAACCGGCGTCGGCTTGGTGCCGCCGAGGAAACCGGTGATCTTGGGGGTGTTCTTGACGAGGTGGAACGTCCGGTCGTCCAGGATCATCTGGACGAACATGTACCCGGGGAAGAACTTGCGGGTCATCGTGCGACGCTGACCCTTGACGTTCTCCGTCACCGACTCGGTCGGAACCAGCACGTCACCGAAGTACTCGGTGAGGTTGTTGTTGCGAACGCGCTCGAGCAGCGTCAGCTTCGCCTTGTTCTCGTGACCCGAGTAGGTGTTCACGATGTACCACTTCTTCTCCGCGTTCGGCGAAGCGAAGGTACCCGAGCCCATCAGGTCTGGTGAGGACGGACGTGGTGCCGGCTTGGCATCGGCCGGCTTGTCGCCGGGCGCGTCGTCGTTCGTAGCGTTATCCACCATAAACCACCTGGGTGAGGTTCGACCAAGCGAAGTCGAAGAGCCCGAGGATCACGGCCGACACGAGCGCCATCACGATGACGGTGATGGTCGATCCGCGAACTTCTTTCGCGGTTGGCCAGGTGACCTTCTTGAGCTCCGACGCCACCTCGTTTGCGAGGTGGTAAATACGGTCGTTGCGGTACGTGGCCACCCCGATGACGACGGCGCCGAGCGCGGCCGCGACAGTGATCTTGAAATCACTCGGAGGAGCCGGCGTGAAGAAGCCCCAAACCCAGTCGATGCTCCATTGCAGGAGATAGAACAGGATGACCGCCCCGATGAGGTACATCAGGTGAACCGGCTTGTTCGGTGCGTTCTCTTGCTGGGTGGACACGGCTTCCTACGGTTCGGCGGTTCGGCGGTTCGGCGGGACTGACTTGTGGCTAGCTGGCAGGGGAGACAGGACTTGAACCTGCAACAACCCGCTTTGGAGACGGATGCTCTACCATTGAACTACTCCCCTAAAGTATTCGACGACTTAGCTCCGTTTTCCGACAGACACTCCTCCGCTGTACTTGCGGAAGCGGACGTTTAGCCCAAACCCATCTACGAGGCAAGTACCAACGCAGGAATCCGTACTTACCCGCCCATGATGGCGGTTCGGAGCGCCCCGCGGTCACACGCGCTTCGCGCCGAGCGCGATCATGTGATCGAGCCAGCGATCGCACAGCTTCTCGCCTTCGGAGGCGAGCTTGTACTCGCGCACGGTCGCCCAGGCGGGATGCGTCATCAGCGCGGGCGTCGCGGCGAGCTTGCGCCATGGCACCTCCGCCCGCGACAGAAAGCCGCGTTCGAACACGTACGCGTTCTTCGACACCACGGGTTCGAGCTCGCCCATCCAGGCGCGGTGATGTTCGACGAGCAACACCCGCTCGCGCTTGATCATCTCGGCGCAGGCGGGGGCCTCGGGATCACGCGCACGCGCGAGTTGCAGCGTGATGAGCTCCCCGCGCGGATCGCCGCGCTCGAGGAGCCAATCGGCAAAGACCTCGCGTGGACCGTCGTCCAGAGGAGCGGCCCAGACCTCGGCCATAAAGTCCTCGGCGGTCTTCGCGGTCGCGGCCTTCGCGATCGCCGTGCTGTCAGCGAGCAAGCGCTGGCTCAGTTGTTCGAGCAGCTCGCGCTGCGGATGCGGTGGCGGTGGTTGCTCGGACGCGGCGAGCATCTCTTCGAGCTTGAGCAGCCGACCGCGATGCTCGAGATCGAACTCGGTCACCGGTTGGAGCTGACGATGGAGCTCGCCGATCCGAGGGAGTACGCGCCGGTCGCGGGTCTTGCGCAGGATCGAGAAGATCAGCGTCCAGACGGGCGGATGCGAGCGCAGCTCGGGCTTCGCGCAGCGCTCGATCAACGCGGCGCTCGTGCGTGGATCGGGATCGCGCTTCGCGAGCGCCCGGAGCCGCTCGAGCGTCTCTTGCTTGCGGCTCGTGATCGCGTGCTCGAGCAACCATGGCACATCGATCGGATCGCCCGCCGCACAGACCTCGAGCCACTGCGCTTGCTTGGCGGCGAGGGGGCCGGCGAGCTCGCGCGTGGTCGCCACGCGCGCACTCGCCGCGATCACGAGCTCCGCGATCGCGACCGAGGGATAGGCCTGCCAGGCCTCGAGCACGGCGAGCAGCACCGCGCGCGGCTCGGTCGCAGCCACTGCGCGCGCGAGAGCGAGATCCGCCGGCGTCGACACCGCTTGTTATGGTACTCCGAAAACAACAAACCCCAGCCGAAGCCAGGGTCTGTGTGAGCGCCGCGGAGATCCGCGGTGTGCCAGGGCGCCGCTTACTTCTTGGCGGGCTTGGCGGCCGGGGCTGCAGCCGCAGCCGGTGCATCCTTCTTCGCGACGGCTTCCGCGAGGATCTTGGTCACCACGCCGGCGCCGACCGTCTTGCCACCTTCGCGAATCGCGAAGCGGAGGCCCGCTTCACACGCGATGGTCGACACGAGCTCGACTTCGATCTTGATGTTGTCGCCCGGCATCACCATCTCGGTGCCTTCGGGCAGCGTCGCCGTTCCCGTCACGTCCGTCGTGCGGAAGTAGAACTGCGGGCGGTAGCCGTTGAAGAACGGCGTGTGACGGCCGCCTTCTTCTTTCTTCAGCACGTACACCTCGGCTTCGAAGTGGTTGTGCGGCGTGATCGTGCCCTTCTTGACGAGCACCATGCCGCGCTCGATCTCTTCGCGCTTCGTGCCGCGCAGGAGCACGCCGACGTTATCGCCCGCGATCCCTTCGTCGAGCAGCTTGCGGAACATCTCGACGCCCGTGCACGTGGTCTGGCGCGTGTCGCCGAGACCGACGATCTCGAGCTCGTCGCCGACCTTCACGATGCCGCGTTCGATCCGACCCGTGACGACCGTGCCACGACCCGTGATCGTGAAGACGTCTTCCACCGGCATGAGGAACGGCTTGTCCGTCTCGCGCTTCGGCTCCGGGATGAACGAGTCGCATGCCTCGAGCAGCTTGCCGATCGACTGCACGCCGTACTCGCTCGCCTCGCCCTCGAGCGCCTTGAGCGCCGAGCCGCGGATGATCGGCGTCGTGTCGCCCGGGTACTGGTATTTATCGAGGAGCTCGCGGAGCTCCATCTCGACGAGATCGAGGAGCTCTTCGTCCCCCTTGCCGATCATGTCGCACTTGTTGAGATAGATGATCATCGCCGGCACGCCGACCTGGCGGCCGAGCAGCACGTGCTCGCGGGTCTGCGGCATCGCGCCGTCCGGCGCCGACACCACGAGGATCGCGCCGTCCATCTGCGCCGCGCCCGTGATCATGTTCTTGATGTAATCGGCGTGGCCCGGGCAATCCACGTGCGCGTAGTGCCGCTTGTCGGATTCGTATTCGACGTGCGCCGTGCTGATCGTAATGCCGCGCGCCTTCTCTTCGGGCGCCTTGTCGATCTGATCGAACGCCGTGAACTTCGCGAAGCCCTTGGTCGACTGGACCTTGGTGATCGCGGCAGTCAACGTGGTCTTGCCGTGATCGACGTGACCGATCGTGCCGATGTTGACGTGGGGCTTGTTGCGGACGAATTTCTCTTTCGACATTTCCCGGTCCTTCGTTTCCGTATTGCCTACGGCGGTTTGGCCTGGCGGCCTGGTTGACGAGCCCTCTCCGAGAATTGAACTCGGGACCCCTTCCTTACCAAGGAAGTGCACTGCCACTGTGCTAAGAGGGCGAACTTATTCGGTTTTAAAATCTAACTCCGAGCGGGCGAAGGGGCTCGAACCCTCGACAACCAGCTTGGAAGGCTGGAGCTCTACCAACTGAGCTACACCCGCTTGTCTCTCTACTAAGGTCTCTATCTAAGTTCTCGTGCGATTTCTACAGTCCGTGGAAGAAGGTGGATTTGAACCACCGTAGGCATAAGCCGGCAGATTTACAGTCTGCTCCCTTTGGCCGCTCGGGCATTCTTCCTAAGTATCAGCGGTCTACGTTCCTGGTTTCTTTCACTACTCGAGCTGGCGGTGGGACTCGAACCCGCGACCTCCTGATTACAAGTCAGGTGCTCTACCGGTTGAGCTACGCCAGCTAAAGAGGCAGAGACGTATAAACGGCAGCTTCGCAGCCGTCAAGCGGGTGCGAACAAAGGCCTCCGGATAGGCGCCAACCCCGTACCATTATAGTAGGAGGAGATCGTGCCGGCAGCTGGCCGATCTCACTGGATCGGCGATGCGCGTTCTGCGACACCTCCGCCGATGCCTCGATTCGTCAGCATGTGGCTCGTGTGGGTCGGCGTCGCGATGGCTCTCGGCGCCGGGTGCGGGCCGATGGCGACAGCGACGGTCACCCCCGTGCTCCAGACGATCGCCGTCACGCCCGGTACTCCGGCGATCGCACCAGGCACCACACAGCAGCTCGCCGCGACCGGGACCTATAGTGACGGCGGAACGAGAGATCTCACGTCCGAGGTCAACTGGGCCTCGTCGGCGATCGTGGTCGCGACGGTGGACGGCAGCGGGCTCGTCCACGCGCTGACCTCGGGCACGAGCACGATCGGCGCGACGTTTCAGGGCGTCACCACCTCGACCCTCGTGACCGTGACCGCCGCGCAATTGACCGCGATCACCGTGACCTCGCCGCTGCTGACGTTCCCGAAGGGGGTCTCGAAGCAGCTCGTCGCGATGGGTACCTTCTCCGATCACTCGCAGCGAGACATCTCGACGATGGTCGAGTGGACCTCGTCGAACGCGAACGTCTCGGTCACTGCCGAGGGCCTCGCGACCGGGGCGGCGATCGGGAGCGCGGACGTGACCGCCACGGTCGCGACGATCACGTCCTCGATCTCGCTCGCGATCACCGCGGCCGAGCTCACGGCTGTCGCGATCACGACGCAAGCCCCGCACGTGCCCCTCGGTACCCAGATGCAGCTGACCGCGAGCGGCACGTACACCGATGCGTCGACCGCCGATCTCACGACGCTGGTCGCTTGGAGCTCGGCGGCGACGACGACCGCGACGATCACCAGCGATGGCAAAACAACCGCGCTGGCGATCGGGACGAGTCTCATCACGGCGACGCTCGGGGCCTTCACAGCAACCACGACGCTGACCGTGACGACCGCGGCGCTGGTCTCGATCGCCGTGACCCCGAACCCGGCGACCGTGGTCCCCGGCGCGACGACTGCGATGGTCGCGACCGGAACGTACAGCGACGCGACCACGCAAGATGTGACGCAGACCGCGGCATGGATGTCGACGACGCCGACGATCGCGACGGTGGCGAGCGCTGGCACGCGCGGCGTCGTGACCGGCGTGGCGGTCGGGTCCTCCACCATCACCGCGACGATCGGCGCCAAGTCGGGCACCGCGACCGCGACCGTGCTTCGCCTCGCCGTCACGAGCGTCGCGCCGCCAGCCGGCTCGACCGGCGTGAGGACAACGACCCCGATCGTGATCACGTTCGATCAAGCGGCGCTCGGCACCTCGCTGACCGGCCAGACCGCGAACGGTGCGTGCAGCGGATCGATCCAACTCTCGACCGACAACTTCGCGACCTGCATCGGGTTCGCGACCGCGACCGCGACCCTGGATGCGACGGCCACGATCGCATCGATCACGCCGCTCGCCCTCTCGCCGCTCACCGCGTATCGCATCCGCGTCACGACCGCAGCACAGAATGCTGGCGGCGACGCGATGGCGGCGGACTACACGCAAGCGACCGGCTTTTGGACCGCCACGGATGGCTCGTGCGCCTCGACGATCGTGATCAGCCAGGTCTACAGCAATGGTGGCAACGCGGGCGCGGCCTTGAACGCCGACTTCATCGAGCTCCACAACGCGGGCGCGGTCGCCGAGAGCCTCGCCGGGCTCTCGATCCAGTACGCCGCCGCGACCAGTGCGACCTGGACGGCGGTGGCGTTGCCGCCGTCCGCGCTCCCCGCTGGCGGCTACTACTTGATCCAGACCACCGCGGCCGGGACGACTGGCGCAGCGCTGCCGACCCCCGATCTCGTGCTCGCGAGCTCGATCAACTTGTCGGGCACGGCCGGCAAGGTCGCCCTCGTGGGTTCGACCAAACCCCTGGCGGGCACCTGCCCGCTCGCAGCGACGCTCGACTTCGTTGGCTATGGCACGACCGCGAACTGCTCCGAGAGTGCGAACGTCGCGACGATCTCGGCGACGACGAGCGCGCAGCGCAGCCTCGCCGGTTGCACGGACGAGAACGACAACAGCACCGACTTCATGGCCAAGCCGGTCGACGCGACGACCCCGCGGAGCTCGGCGACCGCGAGCAACACGTGCTCGTGCGCGGCGAACGAGACCGACACCGTGGCCGAGATCGACTACTGCATCTTGCAGTCCCCGGCGACGCTGGCGCTCGCGGGCGGCGACTCGGCCACCGTGTACGGCCGGGTGTTCGAATCCTTCGTCACCGAAGCGGCCGGGGCCGATCCGCGGATCACGATGCAGCTCGGCCTGGGTGCCGTCGGCTCGGATCCGCGGACCACCGCCTGGACCTGGGTCGCGACCGCCTTCAACATTCAGGTCGGCAACAACGACGAGTACGACGGCGTCCTCGTCGCCCCCGCGATGGCGACGACGTACAGCTATACGATGCGCGTGACCCGCGACGGCACGAACTGGACCTACTGCGATCTCGATGCCGCGGGATCGAACTCGGGCTTCGATTTCTCGACCGCGCAGCTCGGCGGCTTGACTGTCAACTAGCGGCGAGCGCTGCGTTAGTTGGTCGGCATCACGTAGCTGCCGCCGGTGTCCTTCGCGAGGACGTCGACGATGCGCACGGCCTGCTCCGCGGAGCCCTTGCTCCAGCTGGTTTGCACGCCGTACGCCTTCGCGAGCTCGACGTTCATGCGATGGCCCTCGAGCGCCTTCGAGAGGTGCTCGCGTACCCGATCGTGTACCTCGGTGACGTACTGCTCGCGCGTGGCGCTGTTGATCCGCGCGGGAAATGGCGCCTTGACCGTGATCTCCCAGAGCTCGACGAAGACTTGCGACATCTGATAGCCCGACGCGGTCGCCCAGTACGCCTGATGGAAGCCGAGGCTCTCCTTCCACTTGTCGTAGGCCTGGACCGCGAGGACGCGCTTCTGCTCGAGATCGGTCACGAGGACGTCGTCGGGGAGGCGGACCGGCGCCTCGATGAACTTCCGGTGCGCGAGCTCGCCGCGATAGTAGGTCGCCATCGCGATGTAGTACGGGTCCTCGATGTGTGGGGCCTTGCGCCACTCGCCGACCGCCGTGTCGAGCGCGAGCTCGGCCTCGGGCCAGCGATGGGTCTGCACGAGGATGTAGCCACGGCGCGCGAACACCTCGACGCGATCCTGGTAGGTGAGGTTCGGGCGCTTGATGAGGTCATCCAACGTGGTCAGCGCGGCTTGCCACTCCTCGTGGTCGCTCTGGAGCGCCGAGATATAGAGGTGACCGTCGATCGACTCGCGCGCCTCCGGGTACGCCTTGACGAGATCTCGCAGGGCTTGGAGCGTTGCTGGGTAGTCGCCGCGGCTATCGAGCATCGCCGCGATGTTGAACAACGAGATCGGGGCGTACTTGGACTCGGGAAAGTCCGCGACGATCCGGCGATAGAGGGAGATCGCGCGCTCGGTTTCTTTCGCCTTGGCCGCGTCGTTCGCTTGCTTGAAGAGATCGGCAGTCGCTACGTGCTCCGCCGAGACGTCGCCACCCACGCCCTTGGTGGTCGCCGTGATGCGAATGATGTCGAGATCGGTGACTCGAGGGTCTTTTGATCGGTTCGCGAGCCGGGCTGCCTGCGCATCGCCGGGCTTGGCCGGGTGGCTGTCCTGTTTCGCCTGGGCGAGATCGGTCGCAGGTGCTTGCGTCGTCGGGTGGACGGGAATTGTGGGCGTACCGCTCGGAGACCCTGAGGGTCCGGCACAGGCCGCAACCAACGCGAACAGCAGGAAGCGCATACTCAGTTATGACGTATCAACAGGCCGATCGGTGTGCTGATCCTAGGCGCTCGGCATGATGAGGGATTCCTTGGTGTCACACCGCTTTGCTAAGGCTGATATCGCATGAAGGTCGCGTTCACCTACAACCTCCGCCTGACCGATGTCCGCGAGACCGAAAAAGAAGCCGAGTACGACAGCGCGGAGACGGTAAACGCGATCGCCCTAGCGCTCGAAGCCGCCGGCCACGAAGTCGAAAAGGTGGAGGTCTCGAGCCCCGCGTCGAACCTGCTGGAGCGCCTCGAGGCGATCGATCCAGACATCATCTTCAACACCGCGGAAGGTACGAATGGCCGGATGCGCGAGGCGCTCTATCCGGCGCTGTTCGAAGAGCTCGGCATCCCGTACACGGGCTCCGATGCGTACACGAACGCGATCACGCTCGATAAGTGGCTGACCAAGCTCATGCTGTCGAAGTCCGGCGTCGAGACCGCCCGTGGCGTGCTCGTCACGGTCCGCAACTTCGAGCAGATCATCGAGCGCGGCGCAGGCCTCGCCTTCCCGGTGATCGTGAAGCCGAACCACGAGGGTTCAAGCAAGGGCATCTACAACGGCGCGCTCGGCAGCTCCGTCATCAAGGAGCCGCGGGATCTGCCGGCCGCCTTGAAGTCGGCGCTGCGCGCGTACCCCGATGGCGTGCTGATCGAGGAGTACATCGACGGCATCGACGTCGCGGTCGGCTTCATCGACGGGGTCGGGCACGACGATGGCCTGCTCACGCCGGTCGAGCTGATCTACACCGAGAACAATCAGAGCGGCGAACGCTTCCACATCTACGACTACCGCCTCAAGAACGTCGAGCCCACCAAGGTCCAGTACCGTTGCCCGGCCAACTTGCCGCGCGATGTCGCGGCGCGCCTGCGCCAGATCTCGCACGAGGTCGTGCGCACGCTCGGCATGCGCGACATGTCCCGGATGGACTTCCGCGTCACCACGGAGGGTCGCATCTATCTGCTCGAGGTCAACGCCCTGCCCGCGCTCGCGCAGGGCTCGAGCTTGTTCGCGGCGACGGCACAGGTCGGCTTGACCTATCAGTCGACGATCCAGCAGATCCTCAACGCCGCGGCGATGCGCTCGGGCTTGGCCACCGCGTCGCAGCTCAACATCACGCGCGCTCGCCGGGTCCAACCGATTCGCGTCGGCTTCACCTACAACGTGAAGCGCAAGGAAAACGGCGACGACGAGGCGGAGTGGGATCCGCCGGAGACCATCATCGCGATCGCGAACGCGCTCGCGCGCCAGGGTCACATCGTCGTCCACCTCGAGGCCACGGCGGATCTGCCCCGCGTCCTCGCGGAGGCCGATGTCGACTTGATCTTCAACATCGCGGAAGGTGTCGAAGGCCGGAACCGCGAGGCCCAGGTCCCCGCGCTGTGCGAGCTGCTCGGCATCCCGTACACGGGCTCCGATTCGGCGACGCTCGCGATCGCCCTCGACAAGGCGCTCGGCAAGAAGGTGCTACTCCAGCACGATATCCTCACGCCGAAGTTCCAGGTCATGGAGTCGCATCGCGAGCGCGTTGCCTCCGACATGAAGTACCCGCTGATCGTCAAGCCGAACGCCGAGGGCTCCTCGAAGGGCATCGGTTCGACCTCGGTCGTCGATAACGAAGAGCAGCTCCGCGACAAGGTCAAGGAGCTGATCGAGCGCTATCGCCAGCCCGCGCTGGTCGAGGAGTACATCACCGGTCGCGAGTTCACGGTCGGTCTCCTCGGCGACAAGCGCCCGCGCGTGCTGCCGCCGATGGAGATCCGGTTCAAGCACGAGGAGAACACCCGCCCGGTTTACGACTACGGCGTCAAGCAGGAGTGGGAGAAGTACGTCTATTACGAGTGCCCGGCGAAGCTCACCGAAGCCGAGCAAAAGGCGATGGAGAAGATCGCGCGCGCCACGTTCTGGGCGCTCGATTGCCGCGATGTCGCGCGCGTCGACATGCGCATGGATGCCGAGGGTCGGATCTACGTCCTCGAAGTGAACCCACTGCCGGGCCTCACGCCCGACTACTCCGACCTCGTCTTGATCGCCAAGGCGTGCGGCATGGAGTACGACCAGCTGATCGCCGAGATCATGACCGGCGGCCTCCGCCGCATGCGCGAGAAGCGCCGTGAAGAGCGCGAGCTCGAGCGCGAGCGTACCGAGAAGGACGCGCAGAAGTCGAATGCCGCGGCGCAGGCGCAAGCTGAAAAGGACAAGGACAAGGCCAAGCGCGCTGCGAAGCTCGCCGAAGCCAAGGCTGCCGCGGCAGCACTCCTCGCCGCGGGCGATGCCGAGCACACCGCGCCGGTACGCGTGAAGCGCGAGAAGTCAGAGCCCGTCGCAGCGGCCACGGCAACGGAGCGCGCGAAGACGGACGCGAGCGAGCCGATCGTTCCGAATCCGAACGCGAACTGAGGACGCCCTTTTCGGAATCGAAGCGCGACTAGCCTTTGACGGCGGTCGCGCTTTTTTGGTTTTCGGGAACGGAGGCGGAAACGTTATCGGTAGTGGCGGCAGCGGCAGCAGTTCGGGAACATAGGCGGCATCGGTATCGGCATCGGCATCGGCATCGGAGTGATCGCTTCCACTGCCGAGCCCGCGCTGAGAGTCGGCGACGCGGGCATCGCGACTGCGGCGACCGCAGCGGCGGCGACCGCAGCGGCGCTGGCTCAGCGCGACAGGCTCGCATGCGAATGAGCGAGCGAGGTCGTGCGGCGAGTCGCGCACGGTGTCGGCATCGGCATCGGTATCGGCTTCGGCATTGGAGACGCACATGGCCGAAGATGCAGATGACCGCGGACCTTGCGATTCACTCGCCGTGCCCGCTGGAGCGGCGCGATCGATCCACGCCGCTCATCGGCGGTGCACTGCGCAATCGCGCTCGCTTGCCGGCGGCGCCGAGTGCAGGGGCCCGAATACGTGGTCGACGCGACTGTCACGCACCTGCTCGCGCGCAAGTCGTCGCGCCCCTCTAAATCGTTCCTGCGACGTGTCTCCTTCCGTCGTGATAGCTTGCCGCGTGGCTGTCGAGACCCCGAACGAGTCATCCGAGATCGCCGCGCTCGTCGCGAAGCTCGATTCGGAGGTCCGGGACGCGATCGGCGACGTCGACCGAACGCTCATCGTGCTCGCGCTTCAGCAATCTCCGTGGGACCGGCTGAGGTCGGCATCTCGAATGGCACAGGCCCTGGTCCGGATCCGAGATGGCATCGCACCCGAAAGCCACTGACCTTCCGGCATTGCTCGCGAGACTTTGTGATGCCGGGATCGAATTCATTATCGTCGGTGGCGCCGCCTGCGTGATCCAAGGCGCGCCGATCACGACCAACGACCTCGATATCGTTCATCGGAGGACGCCAGAGAACATCGAGCGCCTTCTCGAGCTCTTGCTACAGCTCGACGCAACGATGCGATACGACTTCGCGAACAGAGGACTCCGCCCAACAGCTGAGCTGCTCGCGGGTCGCGGACACCTGAACCTATCCACGTCGTTGGGCCCGCTCGATCCGCTGTGCGAGCTTGACGGTTTGGGATTCGAGGAGTTGCTCGTCTATAGCCAGTCGATGGTCGACGAGGGACGACTGTTGCGCGTGCTCGACCTGCCCACGCTGATTACTGTGAAGACAAAGGCCGGACGCCCCAAGGATCGACTCGTGCTCCCGATCTTGATCGCGACCCTGCAGGAGCGGGATAAGGCGAAATAACAGGTCGCGCGCTCCAACATCGAGCAATCGTTCCCCAACTTTCTCGACGAGGATCCGAATTCAGGAGACGATTCGCTCTCGAGCCTTTGAATTCTAAGAGCCGATCTAGAATCGTACTCTAGCTGCGCTGCGCCACGGACGTTCGCGTTCTCGTCGGTCGGTCGCGCGCGCGACGGTCCTCTGCGCGTAGCGAGCGAACGCGAACGGAGACGCACATATCCGAAGCTGCAGATGACCGCGGGCCTCGCGATTCACTCGCCGTGTCCGCCGGAGCGGCGCGATCGATCTACGCCGCTCATCGGCGGTGCACTGCGTGTCGCGCTCGATTGCCGGCGGCGCCGAGTGCAGGCACGATCGCGCTACTGCCGAGCCAGCGCTGAGGTGCGGCGACCCATGCATCGCGACGGCGGCGCCCGCAGCCGCGCTGGCCCAGGCTCGCCTGCGAATGACCGAGCGCCGAGTCGCACCCGGCATCGGCATCGGTATCCGAAACGGCATCGGCATCGGCATCGGACCCGCAAGCCGATCGGCGGACAACAACGGGCCCGAAGGCCGGCGGCTCTAGTGGGAGAGCCGATACATCATCGCGCGCACTCGATCGGCGAGCTCGAGTGAAGCGGAGCACTGCGCGAAGTCCAAGTAGCCGAAGGCGATCGCGATCTCGAGTGCGCCGGTCACCTCAGCAGCTTCGGCGAGGCACCAGAGGAAGCGATTGCGCCGGTCCTTGCCTCGGCGCCGATTCGCCTCCTGGCAATTGAGCGCGACATTCTGGGCAGCGCGCCGAAGTTGATCGGCGAGCTTGGGATCGATCGTCACCAGCCGGTCCAGAAGTGGCACGAGGGAGCGAATCAGCGAGAGCGAGCGGTCATATGCATCGAAGGTCATGTGCGTTTCCCTTTCGCTGGTCGCGAGCCGAGCGCCAGGACCATGACGCGCGCTGCGCCACGACCGTTCGCGTTCTCCTCGGTCAGCCGTGCGCGCGGCACGGTCCTCGGCGCGTAGCGAGCGAACGCGAAGGGAGACGCACATGGCCGAAGATGCAGATGACCGCGGGCCTCGCGATTCACTCGCCGTGTCCGCTGGGCCGGCGCGATCGATCCACGCCGCTCATCGGCGGTGCACTGCGCGTCGCGCTCGATTGCCAACGGCGCCGAGTGCGGGCGCGATCGCTTCCACTGCCGAGCCCGCGCTGAGAGTCGGCGACGCGGGCGACGCGGGCATCGCGACCGCGGCGACCGCAGCGGCGCTGGACCACCGCGACAGGCTCGCATGCGAATGAGCCAGCGAGGTCGTGCGGCGAGAAAGCGCACGAGTCGGCATCGGCATTGGAAGCGGCATCGGAATCGGAAGCGGAAGCGGAAGCGGCATCGGTATCGGTATCGGAATCGGAATCGGCATCGGTATCGGCATCGGCATCGGTATTGGAACCGGAACCGGTTTAGGGACCGGCGCCGGCGGCTTTAGTGGGAGAGCCGATACATCATCGCGCGCACTCGATCGGCGAGCTCGAGTGAAGCGGAGCACTGCGCGAAGTCCAAGTAGCCGAAGGCGATCGCGATCTCGAGTGCGCCGGTCAC
>JANXOP010000165.1 GCA_025357755.1 Kofleriaceae bacterium
GAAGCACCCTGAACGCGCTCCGCGAGGGCAACGAGGAACTCGCCCGCGTGCATCTCGATCGCGATCTCCGGCCGGCGGTTCTTCTTGAGCTCCGTCGCGGAGAGGTTCGCGCTGATCAAGGTCGCTTGCTTGTTGATGCCGCGGCCGTAGCCGAGCCGGAAGTCGAATGGAAAGCCGCACACGATCACGACGTCGGCTTCCTTGAGCGCGGCACCGCGGTTGTGGCGCAGCTGGAGCTCGTGCGTGCGACCGAGGAGGCCGCGCGCGCTGCCACCGAGGAACACCGGCGCGCCGAGCGTGCCGATCGCGCGCGCGAGCCGCCCCGGATCCTTGACGCCGACGAGCGTCTGGCTGCCGATCACGATCACCGGCTGCTTCGCGTTGCGCAGCGCTGCGGCGGCCTTGTCGATCGAAGAGTCTCCGCGTAGCTGCGGGAGCTTCATCGGCAGGTTGAGCTCCGGCAGCGCGGGCGCGTGGAACTGGCGATAGAGGTGGCCCTTGACGTAGAGCTCGAGCGCCTTCGCGCCGATGCCCTTGGCCTTGCCGAAACCGAGCTCCTTCTGGATCCAGCCGCGCACGACCGCTTCCGGATACAGGACGTCGACCGGAACCTCGATGAACACCGGACCGGGGACACCCTCGTTCGCGACCGCGATCGCGCGCTCCACGATCGCCGGGAGCGACGGCACGGTCTTGACCTGCACCGCCCACTTCACGATCGGCTTCATCATCGCCATCTGATCGATGTCCTGCAGCGCACCACGCCCCTTGAGCAGCGTTGCCGTCGCTCCGCCGAACAGCAGCAACGGCGTCTGGGCCATCTGCGCGTTCTTGAGCGCGGTGATCGTGTTCGTGACGCCCGGTCCCGCGGTCACCGCCGCGACCCCGATCGTGCCGGTCATGCGCGCGACCGCGTCCGCGGCGAACACTGCGTTGCCTTCATCGCGCACATCGACGACCCGAATGCCCCGGGTCTCGCATCCCGTTAGAATCGGAGAGATATGCCCGCCACACAGCGTGAAGAGGTGGGTGACGCCGTGACGCGCGAGAACGTCGGCGATGAGGTCTCCGCCATGTTGGGGCATGGCTCGTACTCTGTCAGAGCGTAGTATTGGAGGGAAAGGCCCCGAGCCCCAGAGATATGTCGAACCTCGTCTTGATCTCGATTCCCGCGTTCATCGTCCTGATGGTGCTCGAGGGGCTCTACACGCGAAACCACCTCGGTCCGCGGATCCACGGCTACGGCGTTGCCGACACGCGGACGAGCCTGTTCATGGGCGTGTTCAACGTGATCATCAACGGCGCGACGAAGTTCGCGATGATCCCGTTCTTCGCGTGGGTCTACCAGCATCGCGTCGCCAACCTCGGCCAGATCGACCAGGCGTGGTCGTGGATCCTGTTGTTGTTCGCCGAGGACCTCACCTATTACTGGTTCCACCGGCTCCATCACGAGGTCCGGTTTTTGTGGGCGGCCCACGTGGTCCATCATTCGAGCGAGCGGTTCAATCTCTCGACGGCGCTACGCCAACCGTTGCTCACGCCCTTCACCGGCCCGATCTTCTGGGCACCACTCGCGCTCGTCGGGTTTCCGCCGGTGATGATCCTGACGGCGCAGGCGTGGTCGCTGCTCTATCAGTTCTGGATCCACACCGAAGCGTTCGATCGCCTCGGCCCCATCGAGTGGATCATGAACACGCCCTCGCACCACCGCGTCCATCACGGCGCGAACGTCGCGTACCTCGATCGCAACCACGCCGGTATCTTCATCATCTGGGACCGCTTCTTCGGCACCTACGAGCGCGAGGGCGATCGTGTGGTGTACGGCCTGACCAAGAATCTCGAGAGCTTCAACCTCGCGCGGGTGGGCTTCCACGATGTCGTCGCGATGGTCAAAGACGTCCAGCGCGCCCCGACTCTCCGCGCGAAGCTCGGCTACATCTTCGCGCCGCCGGGGTGGAGTCACGATGGCTCGAGCCAGACCGCGAGCCAGCTCCGTGCGCTGTTCGGCGCGTCGAGCTCGGTCGTGCCCACCGATCGCCCCCTCGACTGACCTTCGATTCGCCCGGAATTCGTTGGGGTTCAAACGATCTCTGGTGTGACGGGGCCCCCATCTGGGTACGAGATCGGAACGCGCACGAAGCTGCGCGTTTTGTGAACGGGTCGTTGTGCAGATGGAACTGCACAACTCGCGGATAGGGTTGAGAGACCTAGGCGGAGGCCTTGCCTGATTTCGCGAAGTCGTGTGTCATTCAACTGGTTGATGTTGCGCAATCCGTACTCGTCCTTTCAGGTAGTTAGCCCGAGGGGAGCGTGGACCCCGGCTGGGGGTAGAGGTCTCATGGCGCACTCATGTCCGTGGACATCACCAACGAAGGAGATCAACAACTTGGCAGCTTTTGACAGTGCGATCCCCAACGGCACAACCGTTGCTCTATGTCTTCAGCGATGCTCGCCGGTATCAACGCTCCGAAAGCCAACATGAAGACGCTGAAGTCGCGTCGCGCCATGCTGGACACCTTGATGCGTCACCTCGACATGGTGCGTCTGTCGGCAGGCATCACGGCGGCATTGCTCATCGGCTGCACCGGTCTCATCTCCGGTGATGAGGGTGGGGGCGCGGGCTCCACCCCCGAAGCAGCGATTGCGCTTCAGAAGTTCACCACGGATGCCTACCCGGTCTTCTCGACCGTCTGCGCCGCCTGCCACATCGGCATGGACCCGAAGTTCCTCGCCGCCAGCGCGGCTGTCGCCGACCCCGTCAAGACGATGCGCGCGACGCTGCTCGGCTTCGATCCTGCGGTCGTCAACCTCGAGGCTCCGGCGTCGAGCCGCGTGCTCACCAAGGGGGCGCACTCGGGTCCGGCGCTCGACGCCATCCAATCCGCGGCGATCCTCGGTTGGCTCCAGGCCGAGAAGGATGCCGCTGGCGCCGCGACGACGACGGTCATCATCACGACCGACAAGATCACGCCACTCCTCTGCACGGGCGGCGTCGCCGGTGACATCGCGGGTTGCACGACCGGTGATGCAAGCCACTGCTGCCCGATCAACGTGGTCACGCTCGACAGCGCGGGCATGCCGGGCGCCGAAGTTGATTTCGTTGCACAGCCGCTCTCGAGCGACTTGTACGTGTCCGATATTTACGTCAAGGCCTCGACGGCTGGCGTGTACATGGAGCATCCGCTGTTCGTGTCGTGGCCGGTCACGGGCGACCCGATTCCTGACACCATCGACCGCTTCTTCGCGGTCAAGCTCAACCTCGCAGCCGCCACCGCCGCCGTCACCTGCCCCGGTCCGAGCTGCGACCACATCGGCGCTGGCGCGGCTGCCTTCGTCGGCTTCCCTCCGCAAAACCGCCTCTCGATCACCTTCAAGGTCCTCGAGGCTGCTCACCCCACCAACACCATGCCCGTCGCATCTGCCGGTTGCGGCACGATGGGGTTCGCGTCCTTCCTCTCGGCCGTGAAGCCCGACATCCAACCGTGCGCCACGATGTGCCACGGTGGTTCCAATGCGGGCGCCAAGAACGCGATGGATCTCTCGGGCCTCGCCTCGACCACGGACAACAACACGTGCCTCCAGGTCCGGGCGCACGTGAACTTCCAGACTGTCGCACAGAGCGGCGTGCTGCTCGCGCCTCAAGCCGGCGCGGACGCTGCGCATCCCTTCAAGCTTGCCGCCGGCTCGACGCCGACGATCGCTGATTTTCAGACCAAGCTCAACACGTGGATTTCCGTTGAAGCGAGTGAACAATAAGGAGCCCCATGCAGAGGATCTCAGTACTACTTTTTGCTGCCGCGCTTGCGGCTCCCGCCTGCAGCACCGGCGACTCCGGTGGATCCGGCACCAACCCCGGTGACTCCTGCGGCGACGGAGTTTGCCAAACGGGTGAATCCGAAGCCTCGTGTCCGACGGATTGCACTGCCACTGGTGACCAGTGGGACCAGCAGCTCCAGAGCCGCAAGACGGACTACAACGCCGCGTTGCGCATCGCTTCGCTTCGTCTGACCGGCAAGCTTCCGACGATGGCGGACATCACCGCCGTCTCGGGCGCCCCGGACGACAACGCCAAGAAGACGGCGTACGTCGCACTCGTCAACCAGTACATCGCCACCCCGGAGTTCTCGACGCAGGTCCTCGGGTTCTGGCGTGACACCATGAAGCAGGGCGGCTCCGCCGCGCTCGACACCGCGCCGGTCTTCGCCGCGAAGTTGTCGGTCGAGAACGGCTCGTACATGGACCTCTTCACCGCGGCGTCGGGCAACTGCCCGACGTTCGACGGCACGACCTTCACTGCTGGCGAGTGCGCGAACGGCGGCCCCAAGGCTGGCGTGTTGACCAACCCGGGCGTGATGACGCAGTTCTACTCGAACTTCGCCTTCCGTCGGACGCGCTGGGTCCAAGAGACCTTCGTCTGTACGGCCTTCCCGGCTGAAGTCTCGGACACCCCGACGAACGTCGGCGCCGCTGCACCGTACACCGGTGTGTGGCCCTTCGACAGCATCGCGGGAACGGCCTCCGGTGGTCGCGTCGACTTCAAGGATGTGTCGGCGACGATTTGCGCCAACTGCCACTCGACGATCAACCACATCGCTCCGCTGTTCGCGAACTACGACATGATGGGCGTCTACCAGACGGCCATCGCGGTCCAGACGCCGCTCGATGGCGCACCGCTCGCGAAGCTCAGCGATTACCTCCCCGCCGGTCAGCAGGACACGGCGTGGCGCTTCGGTAAGCCCGCCGCAGACCTTCCGGCTCTCGGCGCGCAGATGAAGGCAGACCCGCAAGTCGCAGCATGTGGCGTCGCCCGCATGTGGAACTGGGCGCTCGGCAAGACGGATATCGTCGACACCCTGCAACAGGTTCCGAACACCACCATTCAGACGCAGATCGACGCGTTCACCCAATCGGGCTTCAAGCTCAAAGACCTCATCCTGGCCGTCTACACCAGCGATGACTTCGTGAAGTTCTAAGGAAAGGAGGAAGAACCATGAGCCGCATTGGATACACCCTTGCAATTCTGGCCTCGTCGGTCCTGGCCTCGGCCTGTACGGATGATCTGCCCACCTCGGATAACTCTGGCATCGCCTCGACGGATACGTCGGGCTCTACCACGACGACGTTCGACCACGACAACACCACCACCATCTCCCCGTGGGAGTTGCTGGATAGGTTGACGAAGGAGGGTCCTCCGACCTTCACCTCGCACATGCACTCGTGCCCGAAGCTCAAGTACGCCGCGCTCGGCAACGTCCTCCAGGGCGTTGGCATCAGCACGGCGAGCACCAGCGCTACGGGCGTCGCTGCCGGTGACCTCTACACCAACGGCATGGCCGCGCTCGGTGCGGCGAACTACGCCAACCGGATTCGCGAGAACGTCGCGATCACGACCTCGGGCGCCTCGCGCGAGTTCGATATCTTCGCGGCCGGCGCGCCGGAAGTCATCACCGCGTTCACCAACAACGCGATTGCGCGTTGCCCGGGTGCGCAGCTGTTCGACGGCGCAAATGCTTGCCAGGCTTCTGGCATCACGTGCCTCATCGGCCAGCCCGCCACCTCTGAACATGTTCAATTCTGCAACCTAACCGTGAACAGCGCATCGGACGTGGCGACCGGCAAGAAGCTTGCTGTCGCTGCCATTCTGGCTGCCGCGTACACGTGCGAGTAAGGAGACCAACCATGAAATCTCCCTTTGCCAAACGTGACGAAGAGCGTGATGTCACCCGCCGCGCTCTCATCAAATGGACCGTTGCCGCAGGCGCAGCCCTCGGTGTCTCTCGTGGGAAGATCATCGAGATCCTCGAGAAGACCGCAGGAAAAGAAACTGCCTTTGCAGCCGCCGAAAACGCTTCGACGCGCTCGGTCCACATCGCAGCCGGTAACGGCGGCCTATCGTGGTTCACCCTGCTCTTCCCGCAGGTCGACATCGCGACAGCGAACGACGCCAACCTGAGCTATCACAAGCCGGGTATGGGCGCGGTCATGCCCGGTACGGACCGTCCGTACTTCGTCGGTCCGGATACGCCGTGGGCGACCTTGCCTGCCGCCTCGCAGTTCACCGGCTTCGTCGCCGGGCGCTCGCAGGCTCACTCGAACGATCCGCAGACCACGGTCGCGACCCTCGGCACGAACAACATCTACGCGTTCGCGACTGCGCTGCAGGCGAGCTCGCCGTCGGTCGTGCCGGTCATCGCTGTCAACGGTCTGACCATCGGTACCGCCCCGGGCGCTGCGGCACCCACCGCGGTGGCCGACGCGACCCAGGTCGTCGGTCTCTTCAACTCGGCAGCATCCCGCGCAGGCGGCCTGCTCTCGCAGTCGAAGGACGCCACCACCTACGCCGTTCAGTACGCGGCGTTCGCGCAGCTCAACAAAGCTGCCGCGCGCTCGACCCAGAAGGCGAGCTACACCACCGCCGTGGGCGCCGCAGGCCTGCTCGGTACGAACCTCGCTGCAAAGCTGCAGATCACGCCCGCTGACCTCACGCGGTACGGCGTCACCAACGGCACGCAGAACAACGTCAAGGCCATCGCGAACGGCCTCATCGTTGCGGTGAAGGCCTTCCAGATGGGCCTCACGAACTGCATCGTCATGCCGGCGATGAACGATGACCCGCACGGCGCCTTCGCCGACGGCCGCATCAACACCATCCCGGCCGCGCTCAAGGGCATCCTCGACGCGTTCATGACGGACCTCAAGGCGACCACCGACTCGGTGACCAACAAGGTCCTCAGCGACGATACGGTCATCACCATCACCGGTGATACGCCGAAGGACTCGGTCAGCCACGCAGGTGGTAACTGGGGCGACGGCACGCCGGGTGGTTCGAACCTCGTGTTCGTCTACTCCGCGGGTCACCTCAAGAGCGGTTGGTTCGGCGGCATCTCGCGCACCGGCACGGTCTCCGGCTTCAACGCCGCGGGCACGACGGGTGGAGCGTTCGTCGCCGCAGATACTGCGAAGTTTGCCTTGGCCTCGATCGCTTACGCGATTGCCAAGGGTGACGAGCGAGCCATCTCGCCGTTCGCCAACGGAGTTGCGATCTCGGGCACGTTCGGTCGTCCCAAGAATCTCTAGCTAACATCCACGTGTGAGCTGGACGAGCGTCGCGCGAGCGGCGCTCGTTTTGTTTTTCGGCTATGTTTCATCTGGATGCGCGCAGTGGTGGTGCTCGGGTTCGTCACTGCAATCGTGGCGTGCGATTCCGGAAAACAGGAGCACCGGCCGACCGACGACGGCTCCGGGAGCTCGACGCTCGTCAACGCCGACGGCGCCAACAAGGAGCAGACTCGTTTCGATGCCGATCGTCGGCCCGACAAGATCGTCGAGGCACTCGGTATCGGGCCCGGTTCGCGGGTCGCCGATATCGGCGCAGGCTCGGGCCTCCTCACCGTGCATCTCGCACGCGCGGTGGCACCGAATGGCAAGGTCATCGCCACGGATATCGATGGTGCGGTCCTGGACCTCCTCGCGCAACGGCTCGAGGCAGCAGGGCTCTCCAAGGTCGTCGAGCGTCGCGTCGTCGGTGCGGATGCGCCTCAGCTAGAGGCAGGTACGTACGACGCGATCCTGCTCGCCGAGGTCGATCACTATTTCAGCGACCCCGCCGCGTGGTTGCGCGACGCGAGTACTGCGCTAAAACCAGGGGGTCGCATCGTGATCTCGAACCGGGTCTATCATCGCGCACAGTCGATGGCTGCGGCGAAGAAGGCCGGCCTTCTGCTAAAGTCCGAATCGAATCCGGTCCCGACTCACTTCATCGCCGTGTTCGTCGTCCCAGATTCCACCCCAAAAAAATGAAGCGCTTGATCTGTCTAGCCGTTGTTTTCGGCGGTGCCGCGTGTGGCCCGCCGGCGAACTCGAATCCGCCGGTGTTGTGGCTCGCGCCCGACCAGAACGAGACACACGTCAAGCTCGTTGCCGCCGAGCCCGAACCGTTTTGAGCGCCAGGTGTGGGAACCGGCGGTTCTCAAGAAGCTGAATACGACCTGGCCGCCGGCATCCCTGCCGGGACGTACCATCTCGAGCTCGACGCGGTCATCATCCAAGCGGTCGACGTCCAGTTCGATTTGCTCTGGCGTCGCGGGACGACGGACACGACGCTCGTGACGTTCGGCGAGCACTACGAACCACTCGGTGGCGGCAGCTTCGACGCGCAGCCGTTCGAGTACGACGAGCCGACGACGATCGCGATCGACTTCAAGTCGGGTGACAAGCTCGTGTTCCGCTACACCGGCACGAATGCTGCGGTCGCCCAGGCTTACATTCCCAATGGCGACGGCTCGCTCTCGAAGGGCCGCATCCCGAGCATCACGCTCGCGAAGTAAGCAGCGAGCTCTACTCTTCGTTGTAGTCGAGATCGACGCCGAACGATTCCTCGAGCGTCGAGAGGCCGATGACCGCGAGCACGAGCGTGCCCGCGCCGACCGCGATCGCAGCATTGACGACGCCGATGCTCGTGGTCAGGCTCTTGAACGAGAGCGTGAGCAGGGGCACCGCACCGCGCACGAAGTTCGGCACGGTCGTCGTAACGGTCGCGCGCATGTTCGTCCCGAAGAGCTCGGCTGCGGTACCGATGAAGACGGTCCAGTACCCGCTCGCCGCGCCGCCGAAGAAACAGATCGTATAGAACACGGTGAGCGACGTGCCGCCGATCGAGAAGTACAGGGCGAGCACGCCCGCGGTCAGCGCCATGAACGTACCGAGCGCCTTCTTCCTCGAGCGCAGATACTGGCTGAGTAGGCCGCACGCGAAGCCGCCGATCGTGCACCCGCCGTAGCAGAAGAACAGCGAGGTCGCAGGATTCGGCGCGGGATCGAGGCCGAGCCCCGCACCGATCCGGTCGGCGAACGTGAACGCGACACCGATGACGTACCAGATCGGGAGCCCGACGAAGATGATCGCGAGATATCGAAGGAGCCGCGACTTGTTCGTGAACAGCGCGAAGAAGTTGCCGCGCTTGACATGCTTCTTGGCGACCGTCGCGTGGAACATGCCGGACTCGGCGACGCCGATGCGTAGCGCGAGCAGTGCGATGCCGAGCCCGCCGCCGATGTAGTACGCGACGCGCCACGTGGGGTGCCACACGCCGGGGAACGCGCCACCGATGAGGCCCGCGACGACACCGCCCGAGACGCCGAGCGCGGCCACGACGGTGGTCCCGATCCCGCGCCGCTCCGCTCCCATGAGCTCGGAGACGAGCGTGATGCCGGCACCGAGCTCGCCGGCCAGACCGATGCCCGCGATCAGGCGCCAGATCGCGTAGCTGTCGACGGTGTGGACCATGCCGTTCGCGATATTCGCGATCGAGTAGAGCGTGATCGATCCGAACATCACGCTGAGTCGCCCGCGCTTGTCGCCGAGCATGCCCCACACGATGCCGCCGACGAGCATGCCGCCCATCTGCATGTTGATGAGGTAGATGCCGTTGTCGGTGAGCGCGCCGGTGCACGCGTCCTTGGCCAGGTTCGCGCAGACACCGAGCTCGAGCAGGCTCGACTTGCGAACCATGCCGAACAGGATGAGATCGTAGATATCGACGAAGTAGCCGAGGGCCGCGACGATCACCGCGAGCGTCGCGGCCTTTTTCATGGCCGAGGAGGACTTCGGAATTTCCACGGCGCGGAATATACGCGCTTTCGCGATATAACCAGGGGGATGAAGCACTGGGTGGTTCTGGCGGTACTCACCGCGCTCGCGATGCCTGCGATGGCCAAGGAGCAGCGCGCGTGGGTCAAAGAAGTACCCGATGCCGCGACCTGGAAGAACTACTCCAAGACTGTCGGCAGCGACGAGCTGGGCAAGTGCATCATCGATGTGAAGACCGGCGACATCTACTTCTTCGATGTCAACCTCTTCAATATCCACGCGGACTTCGTCCTCGGCGTACTGCTCAAGCAGGCGTGGACCCGCGACAACATCATCGAATACAACAAGAACTACGAGCGCGTGAAGCCGAAGTTCATCCTCGGCTATCTCACGCACCACTTGAAGATCAACAAGTGGAGCTTCTCGTTCTGGGAAGGCGACAAGATCAGCGCCGACGATGTCATGAGGACCAAAGCGAAGCTCGAGGCGACGTTCTTCCAAAAGGAACTACCGTTCCGTCCCGACTCGCCGATGCAGCAGAAGGTCGCGAACGAAGTCGCCAAGCGGGGCCTCAAGATCATCACGAATGACGAGGTCTACAAGGCCGCGGAGTTTCAGGCGTTCACGAAGGGCCGCACCGTCGGCAAGCTCCACGTCGTGCCGGCCGGAACCGCGTACGAATCGTTGAACTACGGTCGGACCGACATCGTGTTGCTGCAAGAGAGCTATCCGGACATCACGCCGGTCGCGGGCATCTTGGCGACCGCGTTCTCGACGCCGCTCTCACACGTCAACCTGCGCGCCGGCGCGTGGGGGATCCCGAATGCGGGCGATAAGAAGGCGCGCGAGAAGTACGGCAAGTACGACGGCCAGGTCGTCTACTACGAAGTGACCGACACCGGCATGACGATGCGGCCGGCGACACCGCAAGAGGTCAAGGAGCTCGAGGGCAAGCTCGCCAACGCGAAGCACGTCGACCTGCCGCAAGCGGACCTCACGAACAAGAAGCTCGCGATGCTCACCCGGATGCGCGCGAAGGATGTCGTGGTGTACGGCACCAAGGCCGCGAACCTCGGCGAGATCGTGACCGCGAACCTCGATGGGGTCCGCGTGCCTGCCGGCTTCGGCGTGCCGTTCTTCTACTACCAGCAGCACATGCTGCAGAACCATCTCGACGCCAAGCTCGACGCGGTGCTCGCCGATCCGAAGTTCAAGACCGATGCGGTCTGGCGCAAGACCGCGCTCGAACAGCTGCGCAAGGCGATCATCGAGGCGCCCATCGATCAGGCCACGCTCGACATGATCTACAAGCGCGTGCGGCTAAAGCTGGGCGGCAAGGGCGTGTTCATCCGCAGCTCGACCAACAGCGAAGATCTCCCGGGCTTCAACGGTGCGGGCCTGTACGACACGCAGCCGAATGTCGTCGGCAAGAAGGAGATGGGCCAGGCGCTCAAGGAAGACTGGGCCTCGCTGTGGAACCTGCGCGCGGTCGACGAGCGCACGGCGTTCGGCATCGACCACCACCAGGTCTACTTTGGCGCGCTCGTCCAGATCGGCGTCAACGCGACGGCCGCCGGCGTGCTCGTGACGAAGAACCTGTGGGACACCACCGACGTCAATGGCTTCACGATCAATGCGAAGTACGGCCTCGGCATGCGCGTGGTCGAGGGCCAGAAGGTGCCCGAGCAGATCATCTTCGATCCGACGAACGATGGTACGAAGATCATCTCTCGCACCGATGACCCGGTGATGCTGGTCTTCGACGACAAGGGCGGCATCAAGGAGCTGCCGGTCCCTCCCGGAGCTGGGGTGATCCTCAACGAGGAGCGCGCGAAGAAGCTCTGCACGATGGTCGGTAAGTTCGTACCCGTGTTCGCGCATGGCATCCCGCTCGACGTCGAGTGGGTGCTCGAAGGTGAGGACGTCTGGATCGTGCAAGCCCGCCCGTACGTGGGGCAGTGATGCGCCTGATCACCCTCTTCTTCCTCGCCGCGTGCGAGCTCCAGCCGCCGCCCCCTGCACCGCCGGCCCCGGTCGCGACACCGACGCCCGTCGCGGCGGCAGATGCGGCGGCCGCGGTGGCTCCGCCCGTCGATGCGGCTGCGCCGCCCGATGCGATGACCGTCACCGCGGAGTGCATCGTCACCGGCGCACACATCGCCGAGGTGTTGATCGCTAGTGCGACCGATCCATCGCTCAAGGCCAGCTACGAGCAGGCTCGAGATCGAATCGTACGCACGACCGCGGAGGCATGCACGAGCCAGCTGTGGACCGCGGACGCGCAGCGCTGCTACGGGCTCGGCAAGCTGAAGGCCGATCTCGAAGCGTGCGAGAAGAAGTTTCCGCGCCCCGAGCCTCCCGTTCCGCATCGGGCCCCGTAGCGGATCGTCGCTAGCCGCGGCTCGCCAAAGGCGAGGTGTAGTTCGTATCTTCGGCCTTGCGCGCACGCTCGCCGAGCGCACGACACACCGCCGAGGCGAGGCCAGGAACGTCATCGACGAGCTCCTCGAAGTCGATGCGCTCGAGCCGGATCATGCGTGCGGCATGCTTCACGACGAGGTCCGCCGTGGCGACGGCCGGCGCCACGCACGCGAGCTCGTCGACGACCTGCCCTCTCGTGATCGCGCGGTCCCCGAACGCGAGCTCACCTTCCTCGACAACGATCAACGCATCGAGTGGATCGCCATGGTTGACCACGATCTCGCCCTGCTTCGCGCTTACCCATCGCGCGCGCTCGGCGACATCGGCGAGCTGGCGCGTGGTCAGCGCCGCGAGGAGCGGCACCTTGCCGAGGGCGATGAGCGTTTCGACGCGGCTGGGCATATCGCTGGCTCCTTCGAGATCATCGGACGGTTCGGCAAGGCGGCGTAAGAGGTCGGTGGGATTCGCGGCGAGGGCTTCGGCACGCGCCGCCTCACTGATCGTCTCGCGATGTGCACTGCGGCCCGCGCGATCGAGCGTGTGGAGCACGAGCGCACGTGCGAGCCGATCGCGACCCGCGAGCTCGGCGCGGACCACGGCATCGCGCGTGGGCAACGGCGCGCCAGCACGCACGAGCGCGGCTGCACGATCGGCGGGCTGCAGATCGTCGACCGCCTCGACGAGCCGGCGCACGAGCGGCCGGGGCAGCGCGGTTTCGATCACCGCCAGCGTGCGCGCGCGTTCGTGACCACCGCGCGCATGCCGCCACGCGACCGCGGCACGCGCGATCGGGCGCGAGCGTCGCCGCGCGGCGACGAGCAGCAGCACCGTATGCGCGATCTCGCGCAAGCGTTCGTCGAGCCTGCGCGCGACGAGCGCATCGTCGGGCGCGTCGAGGATCGCGAGTGCCGCGGCGGTCTGTTCGAGCGCATCGAGCTCCGCATCGACCAGCCGATCGATCGCACCTGCCGTGACCGGAAGGTCGGCGAGCAGGGCCGCGGCTCGATCGCGCGCGCGGCGCCTGCCCCAGGCTGCCGTCGCGATCAGCTCGCCAGCCGCCACCGGACCGAGCCGCGCGAGGACCTCTTCGGCCGCCGTACGTACGTCGTCATCGGGCTCGCCGAGCGCTCGGGCAAGCCGGCGCAGATCGTCGGGCTCGACCGTCGACGCGCTCGCGAGGATCGCACCGTACATGCGCAGCGCCGCTGCCACCTCCGCCGCTGGATCGCCAGCGACCGGATCCCGCGCGGGACGCACGAGCGAGACGAGCGCGGTGTCGGGCGCCACGACGCTGGCGCCGCGATCGACACGTTCGCGCGCGAGCTCGAGGAGATCACTGCGCAAGAGCGCGAGCTCTCCCGCGAGGCTCGCCGTGGCCTCTCGCGTCCACGCAGCCACCTGGCCGAGCATCGCGAACGCGTGCGCTCGAAGAGCGCTGTCACCCTTGGCGCGTCGCACAGCGCGGACGACGTAGCGGCTCGCATCGAGCACGCGCTCGTCGATACCGCGAAGATCGTTCGCGGTGAGTGCCCGCGCCAACTCGGTGAGCAACTCGTCAAGCGCATAGCCCGCGGTTGCATCATCGCGGATCCTCGCTGCGAGCTCGGCCATGCACGCGGCGTGATCGCCGACGAGCCGGTGCTCGGCGATTTGCGCCGCGATCGCGACGGCCGGATCGTTCGCATCTCGCCACTGCTCGAGCGCACTAGACGGTACACCGCCAGCGAGCCCGACCGCACGCACCGCGAGCGCTCGGACGCGAGTGGTCGCGGCACGCGCCGCGTCCAGCAGCGCGGGACCGTAGAGCTCGGCCGGCGCATCGAGCACGCCGATCAACGCGCGCCACACCACCGGATTGGCGGCGCAATCGCGAGTCACGGCATCGACGAGTGCGCCACGCGCGTCGACCCGTTGCTGCGCGTGCAGGCGCGCGAGCACTTCGGCCGCACGTTCCGGTCGCGGGCTCGCGAGCTCGTCGCCGAGGGCCGCGATCGTGCGATCGTCGACCACCACCAGCGCCTCGCCCTCCTCGGCCCCACCGGCTCGTTCGCCCGCGACGTGCTCGATCGCGAGCTCCGGAAGCTCGCTCGAGATCCGGCGCGCGGCGACGAACCAGGCGAGCGCGATCACCGCGAACGTCACGTAGAACGCGGTCGGCGCACCGGCAAGCACCGCGGCGATCAGGCCTCCAAGCACCGCTCCGGCGCGCTTTGCGGTGCCATCTAGAAAGCCCGCGATCCGCCCGCGCACCGCGGAAGGCAGCAGCGTCTGGACGAGCCGCTCTGCAGGTGTCTCGAGACTGGCATCGAGCACGCGCGCCGACATCTGCGTCGCGATCGCGCACGCGAGGATCGGCGCGACGACGAGCCCGGAGGCCGCGACGACGGCGACGAGCGGTGCGAACAGCAGCACGCGCCCGGTCCCGAATCGCGCGAGCAAGCGAGGCGCGATCGCGACCTGCACGATCAGCGTGATCACCTGACCCGCACCTCGCACGCCGCCGAGCAGCTCGGCGAGCTCGCTCGACGAGCCACCCCGGGCCGCGACCGCGAACCCGAGCGCGGTGTAAGCGAGCGAACCGACGATGCCCGCGATCGCGACGACAACTGCGAGATGCCGCGCGAGCGGAAATCGCCGGACCGCGCGCGCGCCATCGATCCACGATCGCGAGACCACGCCTACGAGCTTGGCGGGGGGCGACGCGACGCGCCGGCTCGTCGGCAAGCGCGCGGCGCCAACGCCGGCGAGGACGAGAAAGCCGGCGGCCACCACGAGGATGCCCCGCGGGCCCGCGATCGAGGCGATCGGGATCACGAGCAGCGCGCCGAGTGCAGCCCCTGCGCCGCCGGTCGCGGCGATCACGGGCAACAGCCGCTGCGATCGGCGCGCATCGACGCGCTCCGCGATGACGACCCAGAACGCGAGATCGGTCGCGGCCGCGAGCTGCTTGCCGCCGATGTAGGTGGTCCACGCGATCACGACCGGTGCGACCGCGACGAACACCGCGAGCGCGGCGAGCACGACGGCCGAGACCAGCGCGAGCGAACCGAGCACGCGGCGACGCTCGAGCCGATCTGCAAACCCGCCGACCACCGCGAGTACGACCGCGAGCAACGCCGACGAGATCGCGAGCGCGACGCCGAGCGTCTCTCGACCGACCTCGGCGAGGAACAGCGCATCGGCCGCGGCCGCGGCCATGGCCGCGCCGGCACTCGCGAGCGCGAACACGCCGCCGGCCGAGACGACCAACGCGCGCTCGTCGGGGCGGAGCAAGGCCCCGGCTCCTGCCACTCGCCACGGCCGCACCGAAGCCTGCCCCGTCGTCTGAATAGCGCCGATTATAGAGCCGCAGGCCGCGCTACCGCAGCGGCTAGGCCGTGTCATCATCATCGCGATGCGCGCGCGCATGTGGATCGTCGCGGTGATGGCCTTGGCCGGTGTGGGCACCGCTGTCGTCGCGCAGGCGCCGCGCGCCGCCAAGCCCGTGCTGCACGAACCGATTCCGGACCTCAACCCGGACAAGCCCGCGCCCACGATCGGCGGCAACCAGAAGGACAAGAATCCGCAGGCGATCACCGCGGGTGACAAGGTGCTGCCGAGGCCATCGCTCGGTGAACAGAGCCCGGCCGTCCATCGCGGCTCTGCCGATCAACCGGTGCTCGGCTCCAAGGACTTCGGCGCCGATCGCGACACGACGATGAAGCCGGACGAAAACACCGGCACCGACGGCACGCTCCACTACGTCAGCGTCTTCAACCCCGACGTGTTGCCGTTCAAGCGGATGAGCGCGTTCGACTCGGCGGACGAAGCCTTCACGCTCCACACGAGCCGCGCGGTCCTGACCGAAGTGCCCGTGGGTGGGCGCACCGATCCGAAGACCCGCGACAGATTTTGGGGCGACGTCTTGATCAAGCTCGAGCCCGGCACCGATGTGGCGTTGCCCTCGGTCGCACCCGACATGCGGATCCTGTCGTACGAAGCCAAGCCCGCCGTGCGGCTGAAGTTCTCGAAAGACGGCAGCGACAACTTCTACGTGCGCAGCGACGAGCCGACCGCCTCCGGTACGTTCCACCTGGTGTTCTACGCCGATGCCGATGCCGGCTACTTCGCACCGTCGCTACCGCAGCGTCGCTACAAGGTCCGCGATGTCGCGGCGCACGCGCCGCCCGAGCTCAAGCCGGCGATACCGGTGAACGTGCGGGCCGACGCCGCGATCACCATGCGAAAGCTCGGCGTCGATCCCGACATGGAGCTCGGCTCCGCGTTCAACTCGCTCGTCGGTTACTTCCGCGCGTTCAAGGCCGGCGACATGCCACATCCCACCGGCGATACCTACCGCGACCTCTGCGACAGCCAGGCCGGCGTGTGCCGCCATCGGGCGTTCGCGTTCATGATCACGGCGAATGCGCTCGGCATCCCGACGCGACTCGTCGAGAACGAGGCGCATGCGTTCGTCGAGGTCTGGTTCCCCGAACGCAACTGGCAGCGCATCGACCTCGGCGGCGCGGCGCTCCACATGGATGTCACCGGTGCGAACAACAAGACGCTCCATCGGCCGCGCCAGGAGGACCCATTCGTCAAGCCGCCCGAGTACCGCCAGAACTACACGCAGCTCGAAGGCGATATCAAAGGTCTGTCCGATCAACAGATCGCCGAGAAGAAGAAGTCACTCGACGACGCTCCGCCGAGCGGGGCCTCGGGTGCGAACGGTGGCGCGACGAATGCCGCGAGTGCGCAAGCGGCAGCGAATGGATCCGGGGCGCCGCTCGCGCCCGATCGGATCACGCCCGATCCGAGCCTGCCCGCGGTCACCCAGGATCCGAAGAAGCCAACCCCGAAACTACTCGTGACCACGGCCTCGGCGAGCGCATATCGCGGCGACTTGATCCATATCGAAGGTATCGCGAGGGTCGGCGACAAACCCCTCGCCGACCGCGTGGTCTACGTGTTTCTGTCGCCCGCGGGCGCGAACGGCGCGCATCCGATCCAGATCGGCTCGCCGAAGACGGGTGCGGATGGTGTCTTCCGCGTCGATCTGCCGCTGCCGCCGCAGCTCGATCTCTCGACGTACGAGATCTATCTGTCGAGCCTCGAGGACGCCTACTACAACGCGTCGCTCAGCGACTAGGTCAGTTGAAGTTGATCGGCATCGTCACGAGCGTGAATGCGCCGGTGCCCGGAAACTTCATCTTGCTCGTCGCCCGCTGCACGCATGCGAGCAGGCCGTGCTCGAACATGTAGTGAAAGCCAGAGACCTTGGTCTTGGTGACATGGCCGGATCCATCGACGACGAGCTTCACGCTGATCGTGCCGGTGAGGTTCGTGTTCGTCGCGGCGGTGACCACGCACTGCTGCGCCGGCGCGGATTGGCTCTCGATCGTCGAGCGGATCTCGCTGTCGTCGAGCGAGCGCGACTCGGCGCCACTGCTCATGTCGAGCTTCTGCTTCGGCGGCGTGGTGTCGTCGCCGCGCCACTCCATCGCTCGGTCGGCCGCGCTCAGCTGCACCAGCTGCGGCTCGGTCTCCTCGACATAATCGGCGCTGCCCCACGCCCCATCATCGCCCGAGCCAGGCGAGCCAGGCGAGCCAGGCGTGCCAGGACGATGGCGGTGACCACCGGTCTTCTTCTTGGGCTTGCCGACGCCCGCATCGCTCGGCGCGACCGCGACAACCCCCGCGTCGAGCGGAGTTGTGGCGCCATGTCCCCACGGTGGTCGGAGCGCGAGATACATTGCTCCCGAGCCGACGACGAGGCCGATGACGAGCCCGATAGCGCCACGCACGCAAACCAAGTTGTATCACGCGCCTCCTCGTATCGGTCTCGCCGTCCGGACCGCCATTGCCGGCATCCTGACGATCTACATCGTCCAGGTGTTGCTCGGAGGTCTCGTCGGCGGGCTCGTCGCGGCGGCGATCGGTTACCTGGTCGTCACGCTCGAGCTCGTGCTGATCGCCCGAGGCTCCGAGATCAGCCTCGGGTTGCATCGCGCCCCTCTGCGGTTCTTCGTCGCCGCGCTGCTGATCGGGCTCGCCTGCTGGTACGTCGATCTTCGCCTCGTCAGCGCGATCGAACCGCCAGGCGACACCAAGAAACTCGAGGCGGCGGTGTCCCACGCGTCGCTGTTCGGGGCGCTCGTCTCGGTCGCGGTCCTGCCCGCGCTCGCCGAGGAGCTCCTGTTCCGCGGCGTGCTCGCACGCAGCCTCGCGAGTCGTCACGCGCTCCTCGCGATCGGCGTCTCCGCAATCGTGTTCTCCGCCTATCACCTCGATCCTGTCCAGATCGTCGGAACGTTCCCGCTCGCGCTCGCGCTCGGCACACTCGCGGTACGCTCGGGCTCGATCCTCCCCTGCATGATCGCTCACTTTCTCAACAACGCCGTGGTGATCGTGCTGATGCACGTCGAGGCACCGGGCGTGGTCCGCATGCTCGATCAGCATCCGACGGGTGTCTTCATCACGGCCTGCGTGATGGTGACGGGCGGGCTCGCGCTCGCCGTCAAAGGTGTCCCGGCGTGAGCGACGATCGGCTACGGCTCGAGACGCTCGCGCTCCGCCGCGCGATGGCCTCGGACTACCACGAGCTCTCGCCGGTCGCCGCCTCGACCGTGTCCTCGTATGGCGAAGAAGATCGCACGCGCGCCGAGCTCGAGCTCGCGCTCTCCGAGCTCGCCGACGAGACCCGCCCGCAGACGATCGCGCGACTCCAGCTCCCCGAAGGTGTGCGACTCGAGCATGTCGAGGTCGATGATGGCGCCCAGCAGCG
>JANXOP010000171.1 GCA_025357755.1 Kofleriaceae bacterium
CCTCGACGCGCTCGGCATCATCCATCCGCTTCTCGCCGCGGTGCTGATGCCGGCGAGCTCGCTCACCGTCCTCGCGAGCTCGCTGCGCTCGCGCGCCTTCCGGAGTCCATCATGACCGCGCTCTACATCGTGTTGCCGCTCGCCTTGCTGGTCGCCGGGGGAGCGGTCGGCGCCTTCATCTGGACGGTTCGCTCGGGCCAGCTCGACGACATCGAGACTCCACCCCGCCGGATCCTGTTCGACGACGACTGAGCTCGCCGCGCAGGGTTTGCAGTCGTGACCCGTGCGCCGCGCACGATATGCGCGCTCGATCCCTTCAAACCAGCAGCCACGACGGCGCGCCCCTTGCTGTAGTGGTGCTCGTGTCTCGAATCCACATCTTGCTCGTCCTCGGTGCCTGTGGTGGGTCGGCTCGGCCTGCACGCGAACCGGCCACGTCGCGCGGACTTCGCGCCGATCAACACCTGGCGATGGCCACGAGCGAGGACCAACGAGCCCACGAGCTCCGCACGTGGCCCGAGACTCGAGGTGGCGCAGGCGATCTGAGCGGCACGGCCCTCGTCGGCTGGGGCGGCCGCTGGGATACCGGGGAAGATCATCTCCGCAATGCGAGCTACCACCGCAGTGCCGCCGCTCAACTCGACGCGGACTACCAGGAGGCCTGCGGCACACGGCCGCTCGCGGACGTCCAGGTCTCGCCCCTCGTGCGCTACGGCGTCGGAGGCGAAACCACACCGGCTGGCACCGTGATTCTCCTCGCACCCGCGGCCGGTCCGCCCGCGCGACTGCTCGAGGAGCTCCGCTGTCATCGAGCGTGGATGATGCTCGAACGCACCGACATGGAGCAGTGCCCGCTCGATCTTCCGGGACTCCGGGTGACCGCGCACGGCGACGACACGGGCATCGAGCTGACCCTGACCGTCGAGGATCCGAAACTGGTTCCGGTGCTCCGCGAGCGCGCGGCCCACGACCTGGAGGCAGCGAGCCATGGCCACCACTAGCTACGTGCGCCTGACCTGCGCCGAGTTGATCGAGCGCGCTGACCTTGCAGCGCAGCAAGGTGACACGACGACCCTCGTCCGGACCTTGCGGCTGATCGCGAGCCGGATCGGCGACCCGATCGCGGACAAGCTTCACCGGCTTGCGCGGATCTGTGATGACGAAACGATCGATCCGAAACATGCGTGGAGCGTCCTGCGAACCGCGATCGTGGATCGCGTCGAGATCGCGGGGACGTGATGCGAGGAGCTGCGATGAAGCCCATCTTGATCTTGTTCGCGAGTAGCCACGGTCAGACGCGATCGATCGCGATGACCATCGCGCACGAGCTGCGCGTCGCGGGGCTCGACTCCGTCGTGCTGAATGCCGCGGGCGACGCACTCCCGAGCCCCGACGCCTTCGAGCTCGTCGTCATCGGCTCGCGCATCCACTTCGGGCGCCACGCGGGATCGGTGCTCGACTACATGCACCGGTACCGTGCGAGCCTGCGAGAGATGCCGACCGGCTTCTTCTCGGTCAGCATGGCGGCGACCGATGGCGGCACGGATCCGAACGGCTATCTCGAAAAGATGGTCGACGGCCTCGGTTGGCGGCCGACGATCCTCGCCGCGATCGGTGGAGGCTTACCGTACCGGCGCTACAACTGGGCGCTTCGTTTCGCGATGAAACAGCTCTCCCGATCGGCCGGCCATCCGACCGACACGTCGCGCAATCACGAGCTCACCGATTGGGATCGCGTCCAGCTCCTCGCGGAGGATCTCGCGAACCTCGCGCGAAAGCGCTTCGTAGCCCGCACCGCGGTCGCCCCGCGCGACCCGTTTCCCGTGCCGAGAGGGTCCGAGCGGCACACCGGGTACCGGCGCTAACGCAGTTAGCGAGCCAGGTCGGCCGCGCACTCGATCCCGGCGAACAGCACGACGGGATGACTCTCGATGCCCGCCGCATTCGCCTCGTCGGTGTCGAGGTGCAGATCGAGAACCGCACCTGGCGTCACGCGAACGACCACATCACCGAGCTCGAGCTCGCGGTCGCCGCGGATCGCGATCCGGATGAGGTCGTGATCGTGGACCCCGAAACGGTGCGCATCGTCGGCGCTCATGTGGATATGACGCTGCGCGATGATCGCGCCGTGCGCCAGCGTCAGCACGCCGCGAGGACCGCGCAACTGCAGGCCCGGGCTGCCCTCGAGATGACCGGATTCACGTACGGGTGGCGTCACACCGAGATGGACAGCATCGGTGCGTGCGAGCTCTACCTGGGTCTCCGCGCGAAGTGGGCCGATGATCGCGACCCGATCGAGCTCGCCCTTGGACCCGATGACATCGACCGTCTCGACGGCGACGTACTGACCGGGCTGCGAGATCTTCCGGCGCTGGGCGAGCTCGTAGCCGGGACCGAACAACGCGTCGCACGCGGCGCGGTCGAGGTGGACGTGGCGCACCGAGACCCCGACCGGGACCTGGAGCTCGCCGAGATTCGGGCCGATCCGGGTGGCGATGATCGCGTGATCACCGAACTTTGCGTTCAAGCGATCGAAGCCACTCGTGGAGGCATCGGTCTCGATGAGCCCGTGTGCAACGCGCTGATCATCGCGAACCTCGTAGAGGTCGTACGACAGGGTTTCGCCGACGATATCGACGAGCAAGATTTGCATGGGCTTGGTCATGAGATCCTCGATGAGCCAACGAGTTGCATCGTTCATGCCTCAGCGCTGGAGCACGTGGTGCAGCACGAGATCGAGCACGATCGCCGATCCGCCCGCGACGACGACCATCGCGACCGCGGGCAGGATGTCGACCGAGAGCCCGAGCGCGTAGAGCGCCACGATCATGCCCGCGATCGCCAGCGCCATCATCACGCCGAAACCGAGGAGCATCGGCGCGAGCACCTGCGCCCACGGTCGCCAGCGGCGGAGCGCGAGGCCGGCGAAGACCATCGCGGGCAAGACGAGCGCCAGATCGAGCACCTGCACGGGGTTCGAGACCAGGCCCGCTTCCGCGAGGCTGGGGGGTGCTCTTCGCGTGATCAGCGCGGGGACGATCGACGCGAGCCACAGCGTCGCGAAGAAACCCGCGATCGAGAACAACGTCACGATAACGAGGCGCCGCGGTGCACCGGAGTCGAACCATCGCCCGTGCGCCTCTACCGTCAGCCCGACGACGAGATCGATCAGCGAGAACGTCGCACCACCGAGGATCGCGCAGTACACGAGGAACAGCGCGTTGAAGTGGACTGCGACGGCATAGATCGCATACGAGTACGCGAGATAGAGCAGCAAGGCCCCGACGACGAGCTGCGCGCGCCGATCGTTTCCCCGAGCGCGTTGCCCGGCGAGGATCAGGGTCGGGGCGGCGATCAACAGGGTGACCCAATCCTGCCCGAGGCCTTGCGCGGCCCAGCTCGCGGTCTCGCGCGCATAGATCGCGGGAATCCCGATGCCGCAGACCGCCGCGATCATCGCGAGCAGCGCGATCGGGATCGGAGTCCAGGAGCTGAAGCGTTGTCGTGCCATCTGCGCGCTCAGGTGAAGAACAGGTGGTCTTCGACGTACTTGACCCCGGGCGTGCCTCGCGCCGCTCCGATCACGGCGCGCCGTTCGACCCAGGATGCGACTCGGCCCTCGAGGATTACGGTGTCGCCGTTCACCGCGACCTTGACGTGCGAGGTCGTGCGAGCCGCGCGACGCGCCAGCGCTTGCTCGATCGTCGCGCGCAGATCGATCGGCGCGACGTGCGGTGCTGCGACGACGAGCTCGTTGGTCAGCGAGCGGACACCGGCGGTGCGGCGAACGACATGCTCGGCCTCGTCGCGCTCGCGCAGCGTACCGACCTGCCCCATGAGCGTGACCGAGCCGCGATCGCAGACCGTCGCGCGAATGTGCTCGATCTCGAGCGCGTGGTCTCGAATCAGCGCCGAATGGACGAGCTCGGCCACCTCGGGGTCGGTGAGCTGCGTATCCCAGCACTGCTTGATCTCGATGTCATTCGCGAGCGACCGCACGTCCTCGACGCGGTACGCCGCTTCCTCGATCACGTGCTTGGCGCGCCAGCTGGTGACCGTGCCAGTCAGGGTCACGACCCCGTGATGGGCGGCAACACCGATCGCGGTGTCATCGATCTGGACGTCCCAGGCGAGCTCGTGCTCGACATCGTGTTTCAGCTCTGCATCGGTCTTCATGATAGGGGTGAGTGCAGAGGCCGTTCCAGCTCCGGCCTGTCGGGAACGCACTCGCGCTCGTCGGGGCGGCAAGGTTTGCGAGCCTCGGGATCCTCGGCGCAAGAGGTGCGGGAACGATCGGCGCTAGATCGTCGACGAGGATGACCGGCCAAACCTCAGCGCCGGTGGCGTTCGATCTCGTCGGAGTACAACACCTGCGATGATAGGAACGTACGCTCCTCGGCGAGCATGTGCGCATCGAGCGCTTCGACGAGCTCCGGGATCCGCGGCGCAACATCGGCGATCGCTCCGGTCAGGAGCGTCCACAGCGCTTCGTGCTCCGCGAGATGCTCGACGAGCATTCGCTCGATCAACTTTTCGCCCCACCGATTCGAGTGCACGAGCAGGATCCGGATCAGCGCATTTTCGGCGTCGTTGTGCACCGCGATCGACCGACGCAACTCCTGGAGCTCCGCGGCCAGGTCATCAGCGACCATGCCGTGGTCCAGATACTGCGTGGAGAGTGCGGCACAGCGCGCGAGATATGCGCGGATCTCGTGGTGCTGCGCCAGTAAGGTCTTGCGAGCGAGGGCTGGCGTCATGATGGTTCGTGCTCGCAAAATACGAGCCGAGCCGGTCAGCGCACCGCATGGTGAGGCCTCCACCTCCAAGGAACATCACGTGCACGTCCGAGCCGTGGGAGGGAAGTCATGGAGCGCAAAGCCATCACGTGTCCGCGGTCAGGCCATCTCGAAGTGATCGACTACGAGCCAACTCCGCTCGGTCTGATCGTGCTCGGATGCACCCGATCTTCACCCGGCGAGCTACGATGCACCTGCGAGTGCGCGAGGCGCATCGATCGCCGCGATCGCTCGACGAGCGTGGAAGACCCGGGAGAACGGGTCCTCGTCGTGTATGCCGGTCCGCGGGACCCCGCGGAGACAATCGCGCGGGCCCTGCGCGACGACCAGCTCTGGGTGGAGATCGCGGATGTACGGCTACGCGGTACCCCACCTCCCGAAGACTACGATGCGGTGGTCTTCATCGCGCCCGCGACCAGCCCCGGAGGCCAGCGCGCTCTCGACGCCTACATGGCGGCGAATCTGGATGGCTTGAGCGACCGCCCGACGCGGACGTTCAGCGTGCCCGACACCTGCTCGCAGAGGGTGATCGAGCTCCGGGCGATCGCGTTCGCGCGCCTCCTCGCAGATGACCTCCCCGCAGCGCAACCACCTCCAGCGTAGCCGAGCGGTACGGCGTTCGCCCTTTCACGAAGCAAGTGCGTGCGCGATGTGATCGTGCGCAAGGCGTGCGCGCTAGATCGTCGCTGAGAAGCGTTGCGCGCCGAGTGGCTGCAGGTACCGATCGAACGCCATGCAGACGTTGCGTACCAGCAAGCGCCCTTCCGGAGTCGTCTCGATCGAGTGGTGCGCGACGTCGTACGTCGCTAACTGTTGGATCTCGGGGAGCCGAGCAAGCTCCGCTTCGAAGTAGGTGCACGCGGCGAAGGCGAACTGTTCCTCGAGTGGCCCGAGCTCGACCCGGCCGTCGCACATGAGCCGCTCGATCAGGGCACGCCGGATCTGATCGTCGAGGTCGAGCACGATCCCGCGTGCGACCGGCAACGCGCCCGCGCGAACCGCGCTTTCCCAGGCCTCGACCTCGACGTGGTGCTGCCAGAACACGCGTGGCGTGGTCGAGATCGCCGACACGCCGAGCCCGAGGACCGTATCGGCACGGTGCTCGACGTAGCCTTGAAAGGTCCGAGCCAGGCGTTGCTCGCTCGCCGCGCGCGCCATCGCGGATCCGGGGCGCGCGAAGTGATCGAGCCCGATATGCACGTAGCCGGCAGCCGTGAGCCGCTCGATCGCGGCCAGCAGCAGCGTCGCGCGCTCCTCGCCATCGGGCATGTGACCTGCTTTCTCGACGAGGCGCTGGTGCGGCAGCTTGTCGGGCAGATGCGCGTACCCGAACAGCGCGATCCGGTCGGGCTGCAACTCGACGACCGTGTCGAGCGTGGCGGCGAAGCTGGTCGGCGTCTGACACGGCAACCCGTAGACGATGTCGAGATTGAGATCGGCGAGGCCATGGCGGCGTGCTTCGGCGATCAACCACGCGGTCTGCGTTCGCGACTGGTGGCGATGGATCGCGTCCTGCACCGCGAGGGCGAAGTCTTGAACGCCGATCGACAGCGACGTGAAGCCGAGCGTTGCGAGCTCGGCGAGTTGCGCCGCAGTCGTGGTTCGCGGATCGAGCTCGATCGAGCGTCGCGCATCCGGGGCGAGGTCAAAGGTCGCCTCGATCATCGTTATCAGGGTGCGTAGCGAGCCAGGTGCCAAGAAGTTGGGCGAACCACCGCCCAGGGCGAGCTCACGAATCACCGGTCGAGCTCCCAACCGCGCGGCGAGCTGCGTCATCTCGAGCGCGAGCACGTCGACATAGCGGTCGCCTCGAGACGCATCGCGGGTCGGAATCACGTTGCAGCCGCAGTACCAGCACAAGCTGCGACAGAACGGGATGTGGATATAGAGAGCGACCGCAGCGTCACCGAGCGTCACGAGCTCGGCGTCGATCGTGGACGGATCGATCGGGCGGAGCTCGGTCGCGGGCGGATAGCTGGTGTAGCGAGGACCGCGGACGGCCTGACGAGCAAGGTCTCGTGAGCTGATCACCAGCACCCGTAATTCAAGGAGTGTGCCCGACGGTCTACCGCAGGTTTCGCGGGAGGTAGCCCCGCAGCGAAGGCCTCCCGTGCTGCTTCTCCGCTAGCCTGGTCGCGCGTGATCGAAGACGAGTGGCTCACCGGCTGGGATCCGACTCCCGGCATCGTTTCGGTGTGGGCCGAGCCCGACGGCACGGCCACGCTGTGGCGACGGCTCGATCGCGCCCTGATCCGCGAGGAGCTGCGGTTCCGGCCGTGGATCGTGACCTCCTACGCGGACGAGCTGGCGGCCCCGGGAATCACTTACCGCGAGCTCGAGGGCGAGGGTTCGCTGCGGTTCCTCGCGCGTGCCGACGACCTCGCAACGCTGACCCGCGCGGCGCTCGCCGGTGCCGGCCGGCGACGCGGTCACGAGCTCGGTCACGTGCGCGAGCTCGCCGACGAAGTCATCGTCCTCGCGCCCGAGGAGCAATACCTGTGTGCCTCGGGTCAGACCTATTTCGGCGGGCTCGCGTTCGATGACCTGCGCCGGCTGCAGTTCGATCTCGAGACCACCGGGCTCGATCCCGATCGCGACCGGATCTTCTTGATCGGCGTCCGCGATCCGGAGGGCCACGTCGAGCTGCTCGAGGGTGACGAGCCCGCGCTGATCGCACGGCTCGTCGCGACGATCCGCGCGGCCGATCCGGACGTGATCGAGAACCACAACCTGCACGGGTTTGATCTACCGTTCTTGCAACGCCGCGCCGAGCTCCTGCGCGTGCCGCTCGAGCTCGGGCGGTTGCCAGGGCCGTTGCGCCAGCGCGGTGCGCGCCGCGGTGCAGCGGCAGGCGATCGCAAGATCCGGTTCGTCGCGCCGGGTCGCGAGTTGATCGACACGCTCGACGCGGTGCTCCGCCACGATTTCTCGACGCGCGAGCTCCCGAGTCACGGGCTCAAGGCGGTCGCGAAGGCATTCGGGCTCGCCGCCGATGATCGCGAGCTCATCCGCGGCGATCAGATCCACGCGGTGTATCAGCGCGATCCGGAGCGCGTACGCCGCTACGCGCGCTCCGATGTCGAGGAGGTCGCGCTGCTCGCGCGCACGCTCGGAGGTGCCGCGTTCGCCCTCGCTACGATGGTGCCGCGGCGGTACGAAAGGCTCGCCGACGCAGGGGCGGCGACCGGCGTCATCGATCCGCTGCTCGTTCGCGCGTACCTGCGCTCCGGTGCGGCGCTGCCCCGCCCCGCGATCAGCGACGGTACCGAGCATAGTGGTGCGGCACTTCACCTGTTCGCGGCGGGCGTCGCACACCGCGTGGTCAAGGCTGATGTCGCGAGCTTGTATCCCTCGCTCATGCGCTCGTTCCAGATCGGCCCCGCGCTGGACCGTCTGCACGCGCTGCTCGCCATCGTCGATCGTCTCGTCGAGAAACGGCTCGCCGCGAAGGCCGCCGCGAAGCGAGCCCCCGCGGGCTCGACCGAGCGGCACACGTTCGAAGCACTCTCGGCAGCGATGAAGCTCGTCGTGAACTCCGCGTACGGATACCTCGCGGCGCCCGGACTCACGCGGTTCGCGGACGTGCACGCGGCGAACGAGGTCACGCGCCGCGGCCGTGACGTGCTCGACGTGATGTGCAGGGGCCTCGCGGAGCGCGGCGTGACCTTGCTCGAAGCCGATACCGATGGCGTGTACTTCGCGGTACCCGAAACCTGGTCCGAGCTCGACGAGCGCCGCGTCGTGACCGAGGTCGGCGCGCTGCTCCCACCACTCGTCTCGCTCGAGTACGAGGGGCGCTACGCCGCGATGCTGTCGCACGAGCCGAAGAACTACGCGCTGCTCGGCTACGACGGCAAGCTCGTGTTGCGCGGCGTCGCGTTCCGCTCGTCGCGGGCCGAGCCGTTTGGCGAGGCGTTCCTGCGCGATGCGATCGCGAAGCTGCTCGCCGGCGACGTGGTCGGCATGCATCGCGCCTACCTCGCGACGATCACCGCGCTGCGTGGTCACGCCTTGCCGACGTACGACGTCTCGTCGCGCGTGCGGCTCACGAAGCCGCCCGCGGAGTACCTGGCGAGCCGCGATGTACGCCGCGAGCTGTCCTACGAAGCGATGCTCGGCGCAGGGCGAACCACCTGGAGCGTCGGCGATCGCGTGCGCGTCTATCGCACGCTCACCGGCGCGAACATCGTCGCCGATCCCGACGACGAGACCATCGGCGTCGCGGTGACCGATGCTCGCGACCCACGCGACTACGACACCGAGCACTACGTGCGCCTGCTGCGTGACACCTACGCCTCGCGGCTCGCGCGCGCCTTCACGCCGGATGATTTCGCGACGCTGTTCGGCGCTCCGGATCAGCTCTCGCTGTTCGGAGCTCCCATCGCCGAGATCGGTCCGGTGCTCACGGCGCTCGGTCCCGCGGAGCTTGGATGAAGGCCGCGATCGCCTCGCATACGCCCGGCTCGCGCTGTGGCGTGTGACCGGCGCCCAACACGATCAGCGTCTCGACCGGCCCACCGAGTTGCGTCGTGACCGCGGTGACCTGCGCGAGCGTGCCGTACTCGTCCGCATCGCCCTGCACGACGAGCACCGGGACCGTGATCGCCGGCAGGAAGTGCTCGAGGTTCCAGCTCCGAAAATCTGGATCGAGCCACGCGCGATTCCATCCCCAGAACGCACCGTCGACATCGGCGTGATGCTTCGCGAGCCGCGCGCGCAGCTCCGTCGTGTGATACGCCTCGGCTGCCGCCGTGATCTCCTCGACCGCGACCTCCTCGACGAAGACGTGCGGCGCGATCAACACGAGGCAGCTCACCGGCAGACCCGAGCCCGCCGCGATGATCGCGATCGAGGCGCCGTCGCTGTGGCCGATCAAGATCGGCTTCGTGATCCCCACTGCCGCCAACACGCGCGGTAGGCGGTGCGCTTCGTCGTGCATGTACGTGAGCGGGCGCGGCACGTGAACCGGTTCGGACTTGCCGTAGCCCTGCCGCGCGTACACGAATGCCGGGTAGCCCGAGGTCGTCGCGATCTTCGCTGGCACGTCGCGCCATTGCGTGATCGAGCCAAGCCCTTCGTGCAGGAACACCAGGGCTTCGGCGGCTGGCTGACCGACCCACGCGGTCTCGAGCCCGTCGACGATCATCGCAGCTTGAACCGCTGGATCTTGCCCGTCGCGGTCTTCGGCAGCTCCGTCACCATCTCGACCCAGCGCGGATACTTGAACGCGGCGAGCTTCTCGCGCACGAAGGCCTTGAGCTCGTCGGCGGTGGCGGTGGCCGGCGGCCGGAGCACCACGAATGCTTTCGGCTTGGTCAAGCCGTGCTCGTCCTCGTGACCGACGACCGCGGCTTCCAGCACGCTCGGGTGCGAGGCGAGCGCACTCTCGACCTCGAACGGAGAGACCCAGATGCCGCCGACCTTCAACATGTCGTCGGCGCGGCCGCAGTAGGTCCAGGTGCCGTCGGGATTGCTGAGATATTGATCGCCGGTGCGCGTCCACGCGCCGACGAACGTCGACAGGCTGCGCTCGCGATTCGCCCAGTAACCGATGCAGCTCGAGGGCCCGCGGACCCACAGCGCGCCCTCGGATCCGACCGGTAACACCGAGCCATCGTCGGCGCGGAGCTCGAGGTCGTAGCCCGGCACCGCGCGACCGGTCGTGCCGTACGTGATGTCGCCCGGGCGATTGCTGAGGAAGATGTGGAGCATCTCTGTCGAGCCGATGCCGTCGAGGATCTCGGTCCGCGTGCGCTCTTTCCAGCGCTCGCTGATGTGCTTGGGTAGGGCTTCGCCCGCGGAGGTCGAGTAGCGCAAGCTCGCGACGGCCTCGGGCGGCCACGATGGATCGGCGAGCAGCTGCGCGAACAGGGTCGGTACGCCGCCGAAGATCGTGGGCCGGTGCTCTTTCATCACCCGCATCACGGTCGCGGGCGCGGGCCGATCCGCAGACAGCACCGCGGTCGCACCGACCGAGAAGGGAAACGTGAGCGCGTTGCCGAGGCCGTACGCGAAGTACAGCTTCGCGGCCGAGTACACGACATCGTCGGGCTGGATGCCGAGCACACCTCGACCGTAGAGCGCGGCGGTCCACATCAAGGACCCGTGGAGGTGCATCGCGCCCTTCGGTTTCCCCGTCGAGCCCGAGGAGTACAGCCAGAACGCGACATCGTCCGGCGTGGTCTCCGCGGCGTGGGTGATCGGCTCGGCCTCTTCGACGAGCATGCGCCACGACGGTGCATCCGTGGCCGTGCCGACCACCGCGACGCCGATGCCAGGACACGCGGCGATCGCGGGCCGCAGCTTGTCGTACAGCGAGGCGCTCGCGATCACCACGCGCGCGCGGCTATCGCGCAACATGTACGTGTAGTCCTCGGGCGTGAGCATGGTGTTGAGCAAGACCGGCACCGCCCCGAGCTTGATCGCACCGAGAAATGCGGCCGGGTAGTCGACGCCGTCGAGCATCACGATCGCGACGCGTTGCTCGGGCTGCACGCCCATGCCTCGGAGCGCACCGGCCGCACGGTCGGTGCGCGCGGCGAGCTCCGCATACGTGTAGCGCCCGTCATCATCGATCACCGCGACCTTGTCGCCCCGGCCTTCGTGCACGTGCCGATCGAGCAGATCGACCGCCGCATTGTACGAGCGCGGCAGTTCGACGTGCGGCGGTTCACCTGCTCGGATCTTCGACAGCTCGACCATGCCGCAGCTTAGCTCCCGTGCCGCGCTGGTACGTGGGGTGCACAGCAGCCGGACAGTGAATCGTCCCGAGCACCTCCTTCGCGCCACGCAGTCCCGAAGTGCGCGCGGTCGCGCATTCTGGTGTGCTGCCACGCTCGTCGTTGCCGGATTCGCCCGGATCGCATCGGCGCAACCGACGGGTGACGAACCTTCGCCCGACGCGACCCCGACTACCGATGCTTCGCCGGCTCCCGAGCCGACCCCGGCGCCCGAACCGGCCAAAGCGGTCAAGGTGGACGACGACGGCAAGAAGACGTCGGCGACCGGCGCCGTGATCTTGGAGGGCGAAGACAAGACCGGCACCGAGGTCGGCCTCTTGCCGCTGATCGGTGGCGATACCGATAATGGCTTCGGCGTCGGTGCGATCGGCTCGATCGCGAGCTTCGACAAGGGCTACACGCCCTACAAATGGCAGCTCCAGTTCGCGACGTTCATCGCAGCCCGGGACAGCATCACGAGCCCGTCCTACGAGGACGCCTTCATCAACTTGATCATCCCGCAGATGTTGGACGGTCGGCTGCGCGTCGAGCTTCGTCCCTCGTTCACGCGCGAGACGGCGCTCCACTTCTACGGCCTCGGCAACCAGATCACGATCCCCGCGAACATCGATCGCACGCGCGATACGTACACGCGCCTGCACCCGCAGCTCGCCGGGATGACGCGCTGGAAACTGTCCCGAGATAGCGTGTGGTCCGCGCTGCTCGGCGGCCAGTACCTCTACAACCAGATCTCGTACGCCCCCTCGAGCACGATCGGGCAAGAGGCGCCGATGATCAATCCCGTCGGCGAGACCTCGCACAGCGTGTTGCGCCTCGAGACCGGCATCGTCTTCGACACGCGAGACAACGAGCTCGCGCCGAATCGCGGCATGTATCACACGCTGGAGTTCCGGGTCAGCCCGCATATCGGCGATGCGTTCCCGTACCACTACGAGCAGCTCGATCTGCAGTTTCGCTTCTACCACACGCTCTCGAAGCGCAACGTCCTCGCGTTCCGCGCGGTCGGGGACGTACTGCTCGGCTACGTCCCGTTCTACGAGCTCTCGCGTTACGAGGATACCTCCGCGCTCGGCGGTAGCCTCGCGATCCGTGGTGTTCCGGGCTACGCGTTCTACGGCAAGGTGAAGGTGTTCGGAAATCTCGAGCTCCGGACGCGGGTCACGACCTTCACGCTCTGGGATCGCCGCTTCAAGTTCGGCGTGGCTTCGTTCATCGACGGCGGGCGGCTGTGGAGCGATCTTCGGTTCTCGCACCCGGAGCTCGACGGTACGGGCCTGGGGCTGCACTACGGCGTCGGCGGCGGGATCCGGCTCCAGCAGGGTCGCGCGTTCCTCGTGCGCGCCGACCTCGCGTGGTCACCCGATGCCTCGCCGATCGCGGGCTACGTCCTCGCCGATCATATCTTCTGAGCCTCCAGCTGATGGTTGGCGCCAACAGGCGCACCGCGTGAAGTTGTTTCGGTGCGCGCGAAGTCGTTGATCGTGCTTGCGTCGACGAGGGCACATCGGGTGCACTACCGCAGCGCATGCCCATCCTCGCTGCTCTCGCGGCGGTCGCCAGCTTCGGAAGTAACCCCGGCGCACTCGACATGTACGAGTACGTTCCCTCGGGACTGCCCAGCAACGCACCGCTCGTCGTCGTGCTTCACGGCTGCACGCAAACCGCTAGCGCGATGGAAGCGGCGGGCTGGAATGCGCTCGCCGACCAGTATCACTTCGCCGTGCTGTACCCGCAGCAGCGTTCGGCGAACCAATCGCTGAGCTGCTTCACCTGGTACGGCGCGACCGATATCACGCGCACCGGCGGCGAAGCGCAATCGATCATCCAGATGGTCGACACCGAGATCGCGAGCCACGCGATCGATACCAACAAGGTGTTCGTGACCGGCCTGTCGGCCGGCGCCGCGTTCACCGCGGTGATGCTCGCGACGTATCCGGATCGGTTCGCCGCCGGCAGCATCATGGCCGGCCTGCCCTACAAGTGTGCGACGGATCTCACGTCCGCGTCGAGCTGCCAGCAAATGTCGGCGTCCTCGCAGAAGACGCCCGCGGCCTGGGGCGACCTCGTGCGTGGCGGTGATACGGGGTTCTCCGGCACGTGGCCGCGCGTGCAGATCTGGCAAGGCACGAGCGACTACACGGTCAACCCCGCGAACGCGACCGAGCTCGTGAAGCAGTGGACGAACGTGTGGGGGACCGATCAAACCGCCGATGCAACCGAGACGATCAGCACGGCGACGCGCACGCAATTCGAGGCCGGCACCACCGTCGCTGTCGAGCTCTACACCGTGACCGGCATGGGGCACGCGATCGCGATCGGCGTAGATCCCGATGGCGCCTGCCCGGCAACGACCGGCGCGTATTTCTCCGACGAAAAGATCTGCTCGACGACGCGCGCCGCACAGTTCTTCGGCCTGATCGACGCCTCGAACACCGGCTCGGGCAGCGACACCGGCAGTGATACGGGGGGCGGCGGTGGCGGCGGTGCCGGCGGTGGGAGCGACGGTGGCAACGACATGAGTGGTGGTTGCAACGCCGGCCATTCGACCGGCGTTGGCATGGCCACCGGCGTTGCCCTCGGCCTGCTCGCGCTACGCCGTCGGCGCCGTTAACCCGCGCTTCGCGAAGTACATCACCTGCTCGCCGACCATGCGCAGCTGCGCGGTCACGGCGGGCGAGCTGCACGTCCCGTCCGCGGCGAACGTGACCTCGGTCGTGTTGATGCCGACACCGAGCGGCGTCGGCCAGCCGCGCAGCGCGTGCACGATCGTGCGGAGGCCATTCATCGTGGTGGTCGTGGCCTGCCAGCCGGCACCCGTCGCGATGCATCCGACGGCACGACCATCGAGGTACGGGTTCGTGTCGTCGCGCAGCTCCTCGAGGTAATCGAGGCTGTTCTTGACCAGGCCCGAGATCACGCCGTGGTAGCCGGGCGAACCGATGATCACGCCGTGCGCGCCGCGGATCGCTTCGACCAGGTGCTTGGCTTTCACGCCGTGCTCGGCACCGGCTTGCGGAGGCCGATACATCGGTAGATCGAGCGCCTCGGCCCCGAACAATTCGATGTCAGCGCCGAGCGATTTCGCAGCATCGAGGGCGATCCGTAAGGCCAACTCGGTCGACGAATGGGGCCGATAGGTGCCTCCCAGGCCGATTACACGGATGGTCATGAGGGGTCAGAGTGTAACGGCTTGTGTTGGCGTTCGTGTGGAGTGAACATGGATCGTATGTGGCGGTACGCATGCGTGGTGCTGGCGGGGTGCCTCCAGCCCACCACCGGCAATACGGTGAGCGACGCGGCCGGTTCGGTCGATGCACCGGTGATCCAGCCCGCGGTCGCCTACCACGGCACGCTCGCATCCGCGCCGCCGGTCGCGTTCGGCGGTGGCACGTTCTGCAACTACATGATCACGATGAAGCAGCTCGACGTCGTGATCTCGACCCAGAATACCGATATCTCCGCGGCCACCGTACAAGCGCTCGATGTCGAGACCACCGATAACGCGTGTCCATATCTCGTCACACCGCCCGCGATCCAGAAGTACACGCTCGAGACCGCGAAGCCGACCCCGACCGGTTCGATGATGACGTTCGCGGGCGACCCGTCAAATGTCACCGCCGTCGCGCTCACCGTCGTGACCACCTCGACGACCTCCGCGCAGCTGACCTTCCATCGCACCGATCAGTCCGGTGCGCTCGCGTGGACCGTGCCCGCGACCGTCGCTCTCACGAAGGAATAGTTCGGACCTCGCAGCGCCCTGCTGTGCAGATCGTGCACACCTGATCTTGTGCGCAGGATCGAGTATACGAAGCCCTCATGAACCTGCTCGACGAGTGCTTTGACGCGAACCGTCGGTGGGCCGCAGAACAAGTCGACCGCGATCCGACGTACTTCAAGCGGCTCGAAAATCTCCAGTCACCCGACATGCTGTGGATCGGCTGCTCCGATAGCCGTCTGCCGCCGAACGAGCTCCTCGCGCGACCGCCCGGCGACATCTTCGTACATCGCAATGTTGCGAATGTTGTAGAGCACACCGACGTCAACTGCCTCTCGGTCCTCCAGTACGCCGTCGATGTCTTGAAAGTGAGACATGTGATCGTGTGCGGCCACTATGGCTGCGGCGGGGTCCGTGCTGCCATGGCGACCCAGCCGCTCGGGCTGATCGACAACTGGCTCCGTCACATCCGCGACGTTCACTTATGGAACCGCGCGGAGCTCAACGCGATCGCCGATCTCGGCAAGCGGACCGACCGGCTCGCCGAGCTCAACGTCGAGGCCCAGGTCGCGAACGTGTGCCACACGAGCATCGTCCAAGACGCATGGCGTCGTGGCCACCCGTTGACCGTGCATGGCTGGATCTATTCGATCAGTGACGGCCTGATCCGCGACCTCGGTATCAACGTGGAGTCCGCAGAGCAGATTCCCCCCGAGTACCGACTCTATTGACGCGACGCGCATCTCAGATATCTGATGTTGGGACGCCCGGGGTAACTTTGGGGTTGCGTGACAACACCATCCCTGTACATTCGCGACCTTCACCGAGGGCCTCAATGACGACCAAGTTTGTTGTTTTCACGACCCTGCTCGCAGCTGCCGCTTGCGGCCCTGCGCCTCGCGGCGATCGATTCGGTAACGGCAGCGCAGATGGTGGCGGGAGTTCCTCGTCGGGACCCGAGATCTGCAACGACGGCATCGACAACGATGGCAACGGCAAGACCGATTGTTCCGATCTCGCGTGCTCGGGCATCGACGGCTGTCCCGTTTGCGGACAAGTCAATACGCTGATCGGCGCGCCACTGGCGCTGCCCGATGGTGTGTCGTCCGGCAACTCGTGCTCGACCGACGCGCAGTGCCCGGCCTCGACCCCGAATTGCATCTCGTTCACGCAGTCCAGTGGCCCCACCAAGGAGTGCCACGCGTCGTACGCCTCGACGTTGAACTTCGTCGGCTTCGGTCAGGGCGCGACGCTCACCGACACGACCAAGCTCCTCAAGGTCTGCGCGAAGCTCGAGCACAGCTACCTCCACGATCTCCAGATCGAGCTGATCTCGCCGTCGGGTCAGACCATCGCGCTCGAGAAGTTCGGCGGCCGCATCGGTCCGAAGATCTTCCTCGGCATCCCGGTCGACGATGATACGCCGGCGATCGGTATCGGCTACGACTACTGCTGGACCATGGCCTCCACGGCGACGACGACGATGCTGAACTCCACGATGGACAACAGCACGCCTTCCCCGACGGTCATTGCGGGTGATTACCTCCCCGACGTGCCGTTCACGGCGCTCCAGGGTGCCGCGCTCAACGGCATGTGGGAGTTCCGCGTGACCGATCTCTACGCCATCGACAACGGGCACCTCTTCGACTGGTCGATCAGCTGGGATTCGTCGCTCGTCTCCGACTGCGCCGGCCCGATCATCCAGTAGCTAACGCAGGGCTCGCTCGAATCGATCCGATTCAGGCGAGGCCGCGAGTCGGGTGCCGAGCTTGCGAGGCCGGGACGCAGACGAAATAGATTGGTCAGCCACCGGTGATTCGCGTTAGCGCTGCTCGTTCGTCCACATGCAGCGGAACGGACGAGCTTGGAGCGACGCGCTGACCGGCCCGACGTACGTCGGGTACTGATCGCTGAACATCGCGTCGGTCCCGGTCCACTTGACGGCCATCACGGACGGACCTCCGAAGTTAGAGAAGTCCGAGGTGAGCACGAAGCTGCCGGAGCCGTTCGGCAAGCCCGAGCGGGCAGCCTCGGTGAGGTCGCGCTCCGAGGCGAGGTGCGCCCCTGCAGCGGTGCAGGTTGCCGTTGCGGCTGCATACGTCGCCGCGGCGCGCTCGGTCGCGTCGAACCACATCGTCGGTGCGGGCGTACCGTTGAGCGAGACGAGGTAGCAGCCGCCGTTGCAGGTCGGCGGCGCGGTGTACGCCGCATCGAGCGGGTAGTAGATGCAGCGATACGCGGCACTCGCTTGCTTCGGCATGCCGTCGGCGGTCGCCATGTAGTTGAACGAGAACCGCGGATCGGTGCCGGTCCAGTTCAAGGTCTCGGCGTAGAACGCATCGGTCTGACCGTTGTAGCCGACCTCGTCGGAGGTCCAGAGCTTCGCGCCGCTGCCGTTCGGGAGGCCCTGCTCGATCAGCTCGGCAAGCTCGCCCGCGCGTGGCAAGTGCCCGCCGCGAACCACGCAGGTGTCATGCGCGGTCGCCCAGGTCGCGGCCACCGAATCGGCGGTCTCGCTCTTCTGCGGCAGGTTCGGCGCGACGAACTGATTCGAGATGTTGTTCGGGTTCTGCGCGAGGACGGCCTTCGGGGCGGCGCAGCGAAACGCTTTCGAATCGGTGAACATCGGCGCACGGATGTTGCCGTTGCTCGCTTCGAACGTATTGGCTTGCCACTGCACGCTGATCGTCGCCTGGAACGCGGCGCTATCGGCGGTCGCGATCTCGGTGTTCGTGCCGGGGAGGCCGGCCTTGATGCCCTCGATCAGCGTGCTCGCCTCTGCGAGGTGCGCGCGATCGTTCGCGCACTCCCAGAGCGCCGAGCTGTGCCGGAGCTGCGCGCGATCTTTGGCGTCGAAGTTAAGAGCTCCGGCCGTGTAGCACTCGGCGCCCGGATCGCCGTTGCAGTGCTTGCCCGTGAACGATTTCGGCACGGCCGCGCCACACACGCAGCGATAGGCGACCGAGCTCGTGATCGAGGACGTATTCGTCGAGCCATCGCTCAGCTTCGCCGTCACCTGGTTCGTGGTGTCGGCGGGCACCGCGGTCCAGAGCGCGGTCGCGGCGGTGCTCACCGAGGAGCCGCGCAGGATCTCGGTCGCGGTTGGCAGCCGCGCGCCAAACCCCGAGCACGTCGTCTTCGCGGCATCGTAGGTCGAGGCGGCCCGCTCGGTGCTGTCCCACTGGTTGCCGTAGCCATCGGTAACGGCGGCGTTCAGCTTCGTCGGGTCGCACGGGATCTGGCACTCGCTCGCGACGCACGTATCGCCGCTGTCGCAGACCTTGCCGCACGCGCCGCAGTTGTTCGGATCGTGGGTGAGATCCGCGCACGTGCCGCTGCAGTCCATCTGATCCGAAGGACAGCTCGAGCTGCACACCGAGCTCCCGCACACTTGATCGGCGGTGCACGCGTTCGTGCACGAACCGCAGTGACTGGGATTGTTCGTGAGATCGACGCAGGTGCCGTTGCAGCTCGCCTGCTCGACCGGGCAGTCCAGCGTTCCGGAGCTGGCGCCGCACGCGGTCAGGAACACCCAGGCGAGAGCGAAGCGCACCCGGTAATTATACCCGGCGCTTGACCGATTCGATCGTGATCAACGTCTGGGGGGCGTCCTTCGCGAAGGGGCCCGCGGCGCCGGTCTTGACGCCCTTGATCTTGTCGACGACGTCCATGCCCTCGATGACCTTGCCGAACACGGCATAGCCCCAGCCCTGGCCATCCTTGGCGGTGTGGTCGAGGAATGCATTATCCGTCACGTTGACGAAGAACTGTGCGGTCCCGGAGTGCGGCTCGCCGGTGCGGGCCATCGCGACCGTGCCGCGCGTGTTCTTGAGCCCGTTGTCCGCTTCGTTCTGGACGCCCGGCTTGGTCGCCTTGCGCTCGTACTGCGCATCGTAGCCGCCGCCCTGGACCATGAAGGTCGGGATCACGCGGTGAAAGATCGTGTTCGCGTAGTGCCCGGCGTCCACGTACTCGAGAAAGTTCGCGACCGACTTCGGCGCTTTCGCCGGGTCGAGTTGGATCGAGAACGTACCTTGATTGGTGACGACGTCGACGATGGGTACGATGGGATCGGCCATCCGCGAAGCCTACCCTTTGGTAGCCACCACGCGATAGGTGTTGGACACGCGACCGCGCGCGAGCAGTGGACCGATCGCGTTATCGAACAGGATCGCGAGGAGGATGACCGGTGCGCCGATCGTCCACACGAGGCTGCGCCACGCGCCGGCGAGCATCCCGCGCCATCGCCACGGCAAGTTGCGCGGCGGTGCGATGCGATCGAGGAGGATCCAGATCGCGAAGAAGAAATCGACGCGCTGATGTGCCTTCCCGCGATGCCACTCGATTGGCGTGAAGCCTTGCTCGCGGAGCAGCCGATCGAGGTTCTTGACCGAGACGAAGTTCAGGTGCTGCGGCTGGAACCACGGCAGCCAGTAGCGGCCGAGTAGCTTGCCGAAGAAGAACTCCGGATCGGGCACCTCGATCAGCAGGCTACCCTTCGGGCCCAGCGCGGTATGCGCCGCCCCGATCTCGAGGCGAGGATCGAGCGTGTGCTCGAGGTAGTGGCTCATGCTGACCGCGTCGTAGTGGCCCGCGATCGTCGGAGCGACCTCGGGGAACAGGCCACGATATGCGGTGTCGACCCAGCCGCGCCGCTTCGCTTCGTCGATCGATTCGCTCATGTCGAGGCCGTCGAACTGCGCCTCGGGGAGCTGCTCGCGAGCGGCGACGCAGAAGTGACCGTGTCCGGCACCGACATCGAGCCACTTCGTCGGTTCGGCGACCGCGCGAACCATCGCGAGGCGATCGAGGTACGGCTGCTTGCCGAACCCGAAGATGAACTCCATGCCGGCCTCGCCGAGGCCGTCGTAGAAATCCTTGTAGTAGAAATCGAGCCCGGCGAAGGACAGCCGCGGGTTCTGGAACACGTGCGCGCAGCGCGTGCAGCGCTCGAGCGTGAACGTGCCGGGCTTGTGCTGGAACAGATCCGGGTGGCGGCGATGGACCACGAGCTCACGCGACTCGCAGATCGGGCACGTCTCGCGACGCGGATCGTGAAGGCGCTCGAGGCCCTGCGCGATCAGCGCGTCGTAGGCCGGTTTGCGCTGCGCCGCATCGGTGATCGGGCGCGCCGCGAAGATCGTGCGGATCAACACGAACAGCTCGATCGGCGCGCGCAGGATCGAGAACGGGAGCAGATCGATCGCCATCAGCTTCGTCGCGCCGAGCGCGATCAAGGGTTGGGCGTGCCAGGCCGCGAGCGCTATCCAGCCGGCGAGCAGACCCTGCCACACGCCGATCGCGATCAGCCCCCACATCACGACGAGGAGGCCCAGCGCGAGCGGCGTCGAGGGCCCGAGCACGATGTAGAGCAGCTGGTAGCGCGCCGCGAGCGGCTGCGCGCGCGTGCGCTCCGCCGGTGCGATCACCGCATCGGCCTTGCCGTAGTGCTTGAGACGCGAGGCGAGTTGCGCGAGCTCGACGTCGCCCGTCGGCGCGACCGCACGAGCGCGCTCGGCGAGCTCGTCCGAGACCAGGATCGCGTGGCCCGCCGTACGGCCCGGGCCGAGGCGATCGGCGCGATACGCCACTGGATCGACGAGCTGCGCGAAGCCGAGCGAGCGCATCGTCGAGACGTTCTTCGGGATGAGGTCGACGAGCTCGACCTGGTGATCGCGTGCGTAGGTGGCGGCCGCGCGGAGCGTCTCGGATGTGACCGTGACACCGGGTGCGGCATAGATCCGGAAGCCCGCCGGAGCTGCATCGGAAGGTGCGAGCACCGCGAGCTTGCCGATCCGACCGCGCATCTTGAACGAATCGAGGACGAGCACCGCGACGAGCAGATAAAGGACGTACGTCACGCGGTGGCCTCCAGGTTCTCTAACAGGTCTGCAGCGCGAGCGGCGCCGCCAGCAGATGCAAAGGAAGCGCGCACGCGGGCGGCACCCGCGCGGAGCAGGGGATCAGACAGCACGCGCGCGACGGCATCGCGCAGCTCGGGCGCTCGGACGCGGCCGAACTTGATCCGCACGGCCGCGCCCGCGGCCACGACTTGATCGGCGACGATCGGTTGATCATCTTTGATCGGCGCGATCACGAGCGGCAGCCCGTGCGCGAGCGCCTCGCAGGTCGTGTTGTGACCGCCGTGGCAGACCACCGCGTCGACGCGCGCGAGCAGCGCGAGCTGAGGCACGTAGGTGCGGAGGATGAAGTTGCTCGGCGGATTCGGCACGAGCGCGGGCGGTGCGACGAGGATCACCTGGTACGGCTGATCGGCGAGCGCCTCGCACGCGACCGCATAGAACCGACCGCTCGCTTCCGCGTTCACGGTGCCCATCGAGACCAGGATCGCGGGCCGCGCGAGCTGCTCGAACGGGAACGGCGTGGGCTCGGGGCGATCCGCGATCGAGGGCCCGACCAGCTGGTAGTGCGCAGGGAGTGCGTCGGGTACGAGTGCCGAGGTGGTGAACGCCAGCACCAGGTGCGGCGAGAGCTCGCCCTGGCGCGGCAAGCCGGCGGCGCTCTCGAGCTCGCCGATCAGATCTTCGAACCAGCGCTTCACGTGCGGCAGCGCGGCGAACGGATCGCTGATCCCCGCCGAGGTCGTGGCGAGCGTCGCCCACGGGATGTTGCGCGCGCGCGCGACGAGCCCACCGGCGACGGTTTGCTGATCGACGCACATCACGTCGGGAGCAAATTCGGTGACCGCGGTTGCGATACCCGGATACATCGAGCGTGCGAGCGGGACCAGAAAATCTTCCCACAAGAACTTCAAGGCCGCAGCGCCGCGCGTGGTCGCGGCCGCGTTCTGCACGCGCGCCGCGTGATCGGCCTCGACGGTCTCGGGTAGCGCGAACAGCGTCGCACCGGCGGGCAGCAACGGGCGGACCTTGCCGGGATGGCCGACCCACGCGACGGTGTGGCCACGCGCCTCGAGCGCACGCGCCACCGAGATCGTCGGGTTGATGTGACCGGTCAGCGGCGGCACCACGAACAAGAACTTCATGCCGCCCTCACGAACTCGAGCACGCGGGCTTTGACCTCGGCGGTCGCCTCCCACAGCACGGAGTGCGAGCACCCGGGCAAGATCTGCAGCGTGCAGTGAGGTAGCTGCTGCGCGAGCGCTTCGCCGTGCGTACGGACATCGGAGAGCTCGCCGTACAACGCGAGTGTGCGGCACGCGATGCCCGTGACATCGACAGCCGGCGACGCGCGCAGATCTGCGACGAGCGACGTGCGCTCGACGAGCTCCTCGGCGGACTTCGCGAGCCGGTTGCGCTTGCGCTCGCTGTGCCGGCCGAGCCAGCTCTTGAACGAGTCCGCGATCTTGGTATCGCGGGCATCTCCGGTGAGTGCGAGCGTCGCGGTCATCTGCGCGGCCCAGCCCTCGACGCCAGCGTGCGCGTCGATCAGCGCGAGCCGATCGACGCGATCGGGATGTGCCGCCGCGAACGCGAGCGCGACGAGCCCGCCGAACGAGTTGCCCACGATCGTCACCGGCCGCGTGATCGCGAGGGCCTCGAGGATCGCGGCGAGATCCTCGACGAACCCCGCGACCGTGTAGCCGGTCTCCGGCCGCTCCGACATGCCGTGACCGCGCAGATCGTAGAGGAGGACCTCGCAGCTCTCGGCGAGCGGATTCGCGAGCGTGAAGTAGAAGCTCGACAGGTTATCCATCACGAGCCCGTGGATGAACACGACCGTGCGTTCGCCGCTGCCGAGGCGCTGGACGTGATGGCGCACGCCGTTGGCGATGACGTCAGCCATCGAGGAACTCGGTGATCGCGGTGGTGAGCTCGGTGCGCGCGTCGAGGTGAAGGTAGTGACCGCCGCGCAGGATCTTCAGGTCGACATGAGGCGCGGACGCCTTCAGGTGATCGCCCGCCGGCAGGCACGAGGACTGATCACCGTAGAGCGCGAGCGTCGGCGTGTAGAGCTCCTTCAAGGGCGGTTCGGGCTCGGCGCGCAGATCGGAGAGCAGCGTCGTGTCGCGCACGAGGTGGACGACATGGTCGACGAGGCGCCTCGCTTGCCGGCCACCGGTCGCGACCGAGGCGCGCAGCGATTCCGGCAGCGACGCGGCGACATCCTCGGGGTTCGCGGTCAGGAACGCGCCGAGCTCGATCGCGCTCGCGGGTGGCAGCGGGGCCTCGACGACGACGAGCCTCCTCACGTAGTCGGGATGCTCGATCGCGAAGCGGATCGCGACGAGCGCGCCCCAGCTGTGGCCGACCAGATCGAACGGCGGCAGATCGGTGGTGAGCTCGAGGAGATCCAAGGCGAGCGTCGTCGTGTCGTAGCCTGCGGACGCGCGCTGGCTGCGGCCGTGACCGCGCAGGTCGTACATCCGTACGAGGCGGGTCTTCGCGAGCGCGGGTCCGGCGGAGAAGTACCAGCTCGCGAGGCTGCCGATCACCAGGCCATGCAACATCACGACAGGCACCCCGCCCTCGCCGAGCTCCTGGACGTGATGCTCGAGACCGTTCGCGATCAGGCCAGACACTGCGAGATGAACTCCACGAGCTCGCCGACGGTGAGCCCGATGATCTGATCGAGCTCCTTGCCGGAGATCCAGCCGACGAAATCGACCTTGTTACCGAACCGCTCCTGCAGCTTCTCGGCGAGGGCCACGAACTCGATGCTCTCGAGCTCGAGGTCACCGTTGAACGAGGTCTCGAGCGTGAGCGGGCCGCTGATCAAGATCTCGTCGCCCGCGATGTCGACCAGGGCAGCTTGTACGATCGGAAGGATCTCGGCATTCGTCATAGCGGGCTCCGGGTCCAGGCGATCGCGTAGTCGCCATCGCGGCGGGTCTCGACGGTGAAATCGCCGATCGTGAGGTGATCACCAGCGGCGTGAACTTCGAACTTCTTGGGATCGGTCATGCCGGTTCCGAGGGCCTTCGCGACCGCTTCCTTGGCGGCCCACATCCGCGCGTACCATTCATCGCGCCCGGCCGCGAGCGCCATCTCGGCAGGGGTGAACGCGATCTTGAGGAACGATTCGGAGCGCGGCTCGATGCGCTCGAGATCGATGCCGACCTCGCGATGCCGATCCGCGATCGCGACGGCACGATCGTCTTTGTGCGCGACCGAGACGTAGATGCCCGCGACGATCGGCTTGCCGCTCGGCGCGTTCGAGACGGCGATCTCGACGGGCCAGATCGGCCAGCTCGGTTGGACCGCGCCGGCCCAGCGATCCATGCGGACGGCATCCTTGATCGCGATCCGGCCGAGCAACCACCCACGGCGACCACGCGGACCGATGCGCTCGTGATCGGCACGCTCGGCCGCCCCGAGATAGCGCCGCATCATCAGCTCGCGCGAGGCCGCGCCGCGCCAGTGTTCGGTCACGGTGACAAAGCCCGCCGGATCGGCGACCGCGAGCGCGTTGTGCTCGGGATACATCAGGACCTTCCAGACCGCATCGTCGCTGTCGAAGCGGCGATCGGTCCAGCCGGTGATCCGCGCCCACGCCAGACCATCACGCGCGAGCTCGAGATCCGCGGTCACGTTCTGCTCGCCGACCTCGCGCATGCGCACGCCGCAATAGACGAGCTCGCCCGGCGCGGGATGGGCGTCGAACAATTCGATGCGCGCGATGTGGACGGGCATCGCGAGGCGATCGCGGGTCTCGGTGTGCATCACCCACCAACCCATGAGCTGGCCGGCGCAATCGAGGAGCGCGCCCGGTGCGGGGAGCGTCGTGATGAAGCCGTCGACGCCGTCATCACCGACCGGGCCAAGCGAGGTCACGCCCTGATAAGCGGGGCCATGGAACATCCAGCGATCGCCGTACATCTGCTCGGCGGTGTGAGGTGCAGGATGCGGATTCGTCAGCGGTGCGAGCGCCGTGCGCGGTGCCGCGGGATAGGTCGCGGCGAAGCGAATCGTCGCGCGCGCGTAGCCTGGCAAGTCGACATCGACGAGGTGCGGATCGTTCGCGCGCTTGGTCGCGCGCATCGTGATCTCGACGCTCGGTTCGACCGCGAGCCAGCGCAACGCGCGCACGTCCTCGACGGCGATCGCGGTGAGCTCGGGATACAGCCGCTGGGCAGCCGCGATCAACATGCCGATCGTCATCGTCATCGGTACGACGGGGTAGCGATCGGAGACGATCGGCCATTCCGGTGGTTGGCGATAGAAGCAGTGATCGATCAGCGCGGGATCGAGCGAGACCGAAAGCTCTCGCGTCGTCGCGAGCTCGGTCGGCAGCGCGGGCTGCTGGGTCTTGCGATACGCCTCGACGACGGCGCGGCTCGCCGAGGCGGCCTCGTCGAGCGTGGCGACCAGCTCCGCGAGGATCGGATCGCCGTGGGTCGCGATGCGCTCGGCGCCAAACGAGAGCGGAGCGATCGCGCCGGCCAGCTTCACGAGCGGCACGCCGAGCTCGAGGCGCATCAGCGTGTGCGGGAGCTTCGCGGTGGCGATCGTCGCGGTGCTGCCCGCCTCGCGGGTCGGCGCGCCGAGCTCGAGGAAGCCTTCGACGTACAGCGCGGCGTGCACCCGCGCGAGTTGCGACAGGCCGCTGTGCTTTGCACCGGCTACCGACATCGCGAGATGTTCGCGACCGCGCAGCGTGTCCTCGACGAAGCTGCCCGTGCTGCCAACGCCGAGCTGGACGAAGGCGCGAACGCCCGAGGCATAGAGCTCCTCGGTGAGCTCGCGGAAGCGCACCGGCTGCACGAGGTGATCGATCGCGAGCAAGCGGATCTGCGCGGGCGAATCGGGATACGGCGCGCACGAGGTCGCCGACCACAGCGGGATGCGCGGGCGCTGCAGCGCGAGCTCGCTGATGTGCGTGCGATGCATGCCGAGGTACTTCGCGAACAGCGGCGAGTGAAAGCCCGAGCGGAACGGCAGCTCCTGGCACAGCACACCGCGGGCCGCGAGCCGCGCCATGGCCTCGAGCACGCGCTCGCGGCGTCCGCACACGATGCTCTGGTGCGGGCAGTTGTCGTGCGAGACCGCGATGTCGTCGAGGCCCGCGATCGCTTCGTTCGCACCCGCCGCCCCGCAACCGAGCGCGGCGAACACCACATCGGGTACCTCGAGGGCGCCGGCCGGCAGCGCGGCGACGAACGCGTCCGCCGCGGCTGGCGGGATCATCTCGGAGACGACCATGCCGGTCCATTCGCCGAGGCTGTGGCCCGCGATCACGTCCGCGGTGATACCGGCGCGCGCGAGGGCGGTCGCGAGCATGCGGCCGAGCGCGAACACGCCCGCGCCGCGGAGCTCGAGGTCGCGCGGCGCCGCGGACTTCGACTTCGCGGCTTCGATCGCGATGGCGATCTCCGGTGCATCGATCCCGAGGTGCGCGGCGACATCGGCGCTGTTGACCGCGAACGTCGCCTCGACACCAGGGAAGATGAAGGCGAGCTTGCCGCCGGCCGCGCCGAGGCCCTTCGGCGCGAACCAGAGGTCGGACTTGCCGCGCCACGCGGTACCGCGGTCGAGCACCTTGTTTGCGAGCACCAGACGCTCCGGGGTCGGGTCGAGGACCGCGAGCCGCATCGGTCCGGGCGCGATCGCTTTGCCGGCGAGCCCCTCGCGAAGCTCGGCGATCGACGCGCCGGACAGCGTGAGGAGGTTTTGTCCGAACGAGTTACCGTCCCTCTCGGCCGATGTGATTTCGCGGCGTTGGCGTGCGGAAAGTGAGGAACGGGTTACCGTCCCCGTTTCGGAGCCCAAAGCGAGGTGGGCATTGATGCCGCCAAAACCGAACGCCGAGACGCCGGCGAGGCGGCGCTTCCGGGTCCAGGGCTCGGCCTTCGCGAGGACGCGGAAGCGCGTGGCTTCGAGTGCGGGATTTGGCTCTTCGCAGTGGAGGCTCGGCGGCAGGATGCCGTGATGGAGCGCGAGTGCGGTCTTGATGAGGCCCGCAGCGCCGGCGGCGGGCATGGCGTGACCGATCATGGATTTGACCGAGCCCAGCGCCGCACGATCACCGGTGTGAAAGAACTGGCCGAGGGCCGACAGCTCGACCTCGTCACCGACGGTGGTGGCGGTGCCGTGCGCCTCGACGAGGCCGACGTTCGCCGGATCCTGACCCGCCATCCTCCAGGCATCGCCGATCGCCGCGAGCTGACCATCGGCGCGCGGGCGCATCGCCGAGGCTTCGCGACCATCACTCGAGACGCCGGTGCCGAGGATCGTGGCGTAGATCCGATCGCCCGCGCGCTCGGCATCTGCGAGGCGCTTCAACACGACGATGCCGCAACCCTCGCCGATGACGATGCCATCCGCGCGCCTATCGAATGGCCGGATGTGCGAGGTCTTGCTGAGCGCTCCGAGCTGCGTGAAGACCGACCAGAACGTGACGTCGTGGCACACATGCACGCCGCCGGCGAGGACGACATCGCAGCGATGATCGGCGAGCTCGCGACAACCTTGATCCACCGCGAGCAACGAGCTCGCACACGCCGCATCGATCGTGTACGCGGGCCCGCGCAGATCCAGGCGATTCGCGATCCGCGAGGCTGCGAGGTTGGGCACCAGACCGATCGCCGACTCCGCACCGAGCTCGCCCGACTTCGCGACGAAGGCGGCACGAATCTTCGCGACGGTCGCCGCATCGAGATCGGGCAGCAGCTCCTCGAGCGTCGCGACGAGCTGATGAGCCGTCCGCACGCGATTCGCGAGGCGCGCCATCCCGGGATTCAGATAGCCGCCCCGCCCCAGGATCACGGCCGCGCGATCGCGCTCGATCTCTCCGCCCGCATCCGCGATCGCCGCCGCCGCGACATGCAGTGCGAGCAGCTGATCCGGCTCGGCCGTCGCCGCCGCGACCGGCATGATCCCGAAAGCGATCGGATCGAAGGTCGGTGCGATAAAGCCGCCGCGCTTGCACAGAAAGCCGTTCGCCTCCGCGAGCGCCGGATCCAGACGAGTCGCCGGCACCTCGGTGATCGCGTCGAAGCCGCTCTCCAGGTTGCGCCAGTACGTCGCGAGATCAGGGGCGCCCGGAAACACCGCGCCCATCCCGACGATCGCGATCGGCTCTCTCACTGCATCTCCAGAAATGGGGACGGTAACTCGTTAGTCACTTTACGTCGTGCAAGTAGCTGAAAACGCTGAGGCGTCGAGGGACGGTAACTCACTTGGGCTCGCTTGGCTTAGGCCGAAGGCCGTCGGACGAGGGCGCGCGGATCGCTCGCGGTCCAGATGATCTGCGCATCGGTCCGCGCGCCACGGAGCTCGGACAGCAACGCCTCGACCCCGTTCACGGGATCGATCAGGCGGATCTGGCGCTTCGCGTACTCGCGCTCGAGGTCGGGCGACACCATGCCGGTGCCCGCCCACGGGCCCCAATCGATCGAGACCACGCGACCGCTGATCTTGCGCTGCAACGTCCACGCGAGCTTGTCGAGCGCATCGCCCGCGGCAGCGTAGTCGACCTGGCCACGGTTGCCGAATGCGCCCGAGATACTCGAGAACAAGACGACGACCTTCACGTCGTCGCGGAGCTTCGCGACGAGCGTGTGCGCGCCGGTCAGCTTCGTCGAGAACACGCGCTCGAAGGACTCGGGCGTCTTGTGACGGATCAGCTTGTCCTCGAGGATGCCGGCACCGTGGATCACGGCATCGATGCGCCCGTGGCGCTCGTAGATCGTCTCGATCAGCGTACCGAACGCTTCGCTGCGAACATCGACCGCGTGGTAGGTCGCGCGATCGCCGAGCGCGGCGAGCGTGGCGCGAATCTCGCGATCGGCGAGCACGCGGGTGACGCGCGTCTCGATGATCGCCGGCGTGCCGCCGAGCTTCGCGAGCAACGTGCGCAGCGCCTTCGCATCGTGGGCGCCCGCGAGCGTCGGGTCTTCGGGCAGCGGCACCACCGAACGGCCGACGAGCTCGATCTTGCACCCGTGGCGCGCTGCGAGGGCGATCGCGACCTTCGCGGTGATGCCGCGCGCGCCACCCGTCACGAGCACGATGGACTCGTGATCGAGATCGAGGTCACCGATCGGCACCTCGGCCGGCAGCACCTCGAGGCTCGAGCGCACGCCACCGACGTATCCGATCTCGACGTGATGGTCGTCGGCGTGGAGCTCGCGGTGCAAGGTCTCCGCCGCATCGTGATGGGTATCGAGATCGACGACCCGCGCGCGAACATCTGGCCACTCGGCAGCGACGGTCTTGATCAGGCCCGCAGGTCCGCCGACACCGCCGCGACCGAGCTCGCCGTTCATGGTCGCGACATAGATCAGCTTCGCGCCACCCATCGCCGCTCCGCGCACGCGCTCGAACATCTCGCGCATCGTGGTGACGCCATCGACGATCGCGAGATCGACGTAGCCATCGACCGGTTCGTTCGGAATCTCGCGAAATACGGTCGCGCCTTCCGCGCTGAGCTGCGCGCCGAGGGCATCGCCGATCGCGCCGCCATCGAAGATCGCGAAGCGCTTGCCCGCAAACGAGGTGTGGCCATTGATCGGCGCCGGCGTGGCGATGACGCCGAGGCGATAGCGCTGGACCGCCGCGGTCAGCTCGCCCGACGGAGCTGTGATCGCTTCGCCCAGCGCCGGTGCGACGACGAGCTGCTCGACTTCGCTCTCCGCGGCGGGCGCCGGCTTCGAGACATCGAGGCGCTCGACCAGCCACGCCACGAGGCCGCGCAGCGTCTTCTTGGTCGCGAGCTCTTCGACGAGCGCATCCGCGCCGTCGTTGCCGTCGATGCGGAGCCCGAGGCGTTGCGCGAGCTCGCCGATGATCTCGATGCGCTTGATCGAATCGATGCTGAGGTCGGCCTCGAGATCGAGATCGATGCCGAGCGTCTCGATCGGATAGCCGGTGCGCTCCGAGACGATCGAGATCACGAGCTGCATCGGATCTTGCGCGATCGGCGGCGCGGCCGGCGCTGCGACCACGGGCTTCGTCGCCGCGATCGGACGTGCCGCGACCACGTCGATCACGGGACGGTGCTCGACGTGCTCGACCATCGGGGACGGAGCGGCACCGAGGTAGCCGAGCATGACGTCGCGCTGCGCGGTGATCATGGTCCGCATCGTGCGGAGGTACTCGATCACCACGTTGTCGCGATCGCTCGCAGGTGCCGAGGCGACAGGTCGAGCGTGTCCCGCCACGGCGGCGAGGCCGATCGGTTGCTGCGGCATCGGGGCCTCTCCGTTGACGGGACGCGTGCGGTTTCCACTCACCAACCACGGGGCGATCTTCGCGGGCGCTGCGCCGAGATCCACGATCGCGGCATCGCGATGCATGAACAACGGCTCGACCTCGATGTCCACGCCACTCATCGCGAGCGTGCCGAGGGCGCGCAGGAACTGCTTCACCCCACCCTCGCTGCTATCGCAGGCGACGGCCACGTGCGGGCGATCGCCGAGGATGTCGCCGACGAGACGCGACAGCACCTGACCCGGACCGGCCTCGACGAAGACGCGCGCACCGGCCTCGTACATCGCGTTGATCTTTTGCGCGAATCGCACGGGCTGCGCGACTTGCGCCGCGAGCAGCGCGCGCACGGCATCGGGCGAGCTCGGATACGGCGCGGCGGTCGTGTTCGACCACACCGGAATCTGGGGCGCGTAGATCGCGAGTGCGTCCAGCCGATCGGCGAGGGCGCGATGCGCACCGGCGACGATCGGGCTGTGGAATGCACACGCGACCGGGAGCTTCTTCGCGGCGATCTTCGCGGCCGCGAAGCGGGTCATCGCGTCCTCGACGGCTTCGATCGAGCCCGAGATCACGGATTGCTTCGCCGAGTTGTAGTTCGCGATCACCGCGCCCGTACCCTCGAGAAGGAGCGCCACCGTCTCGCCATCGGCGGCGACCGCCGCCATCGTGCCAGGTGCACCCTCGGCAGCCTCGAGGATCGCCTCGCCACGTGCCGCGGAGAGGCCGAGTAGATCGGTCTCGCCGATCGAGCCCGCGAGCGCGAGCGCGGCCAATTCGCCGTAGCTGTGACCCGCGAGCATGTCGGGTTGCACGCCGCAACTCGCGAGCAGCTCGCCCATCGCGAGATCCGCGATGCCCAGCGCGGGTTGCGCGACGCGCGTATCGGTCAGCGCTTCGGCTTGCGCTGCGCGATCTGCGGGCGTGAACGCCGCGGGTGGCAGCATCGTCGCGGCCCACGGTGCGCCGAGTTCGAGGAAGCGATGCAACCGCGGGAATGCGACGAACAGATCCGCGAGCATCCCGGGCTTCTGGCTGCCCTGGCCCGGGCAGAGCACGGCGACCTTGCCGACGACGCCACCGAGTACGACGTCCCTCGAGGCCTTGCCAGTGCGAGCCTGCGTTAGCTTCGTGCGCAGATCGTCGACGGAATCGGCCACGATCGCGGCGACGATGGGGCCACTGCCCTGGCCAACGGTGCGAGCCAGATCGCGCAACCGCGCGCCGGTCGCGAGACCGCGCTCGAGCGCGGCGAGATCACGCACGAGGAACAGCTCGGCCGGCCACTCGTGATTCGCGGCGGTCTCGGCGTGATGCTGCGCGAGGATCGCGTGGAAGTTCGTGCCACCGAAACCGAAGGCGCTCACGGCCGCGATGCGCTCGTCGGCGATCCACGGCCGCGCGCGATCGAGGAACATGAATGGGCTCGTGCCGGGCTGGTACGCCGGGTTTGGCGCCTTGATGTTCGAGGTCGGAGGTAACACGCCGTGATGGATCGAGAGCGCGGCCTTGATCAGCCCCGCCATGCCGGCCGCGCACTTGGTGTGACCGATCTGCGATTTCACCGAACCGAGGACACACGTGCTCGGCCGTGCACCAGCGGCGGAGAACACCTCGGTCAGCGCGGAGAGCTCGGTACGATCGCCGACGACGGTACCGGTACCGTGCGCCTCGACGAGCCCGACCTCCGTGGGCGAGATTCCGGACCGCGCGTACGCGCGCTCGAGAGCCCGCGTCTGGCCTTGCTGGCGCGGCGCGGTGAGCCCGAGGCTCTTGCCATCGCTCGCACCGGCGACACCCTTGATCACGGCGTAGATCCGATCGCCATCGCGCTCGGCATCGGCGACGCGCTTCAACACGAGGCACGCGACGCCTTCACCGAGGACGATGCCATCGGCGTGGGCATCGAACGTGTGGCACTGACCGGTCGGCGACAGCGCGTGCACGCTCGCGAACATCAGGTAGTCGTTGATGCTGTTGTGAAGATCCGCGCCACCGCACAGGACCATGTCGGACGACCCGGCGGCGAGCTCCTTGACCGCCATGTCGAGGGCCGCGAGCGACGCCGCACACGCCGCATCGACGGTGTAGTTCACGCCGCCGAGATCGAGGCGATTCGCGATCCGGCCCGCGATCACGTTCGACAGCACGCCCGGGAACGAATCCTCCGAGAGTACGGGAAGCTGGCTATCGAGTGCTTCCGGCATCGGGCCGACGTAGTGCGGGAACATCGCGCGGAACGAGTACGCGCTCGACAGATCGGTACCGGCCTCGGCGCCGAAGATCACCGACGTGCGCGAGCGATCGAAGGCGCGGCCATCGTGGTCGAGCGCCGCGTAACCAGCATCGATCAGCGCGCGCTTCGCGATCTCGAGGGCGAGCAACTGCACGGGCTCGATCGAGGCAAGCGATCTTGGTGGAATACCGTACGCCAGGGGATCGAACGGAACCTCGTCGAGAAAACCGCCCCACTTGCACGGCGTCTTGCGACCCGCATCGACGGTGGTCGCGTTCGGATCGTAGTAGGTGGCGATGTCCCAGCGATCGGCTGGCACTTCGCGGATCGCGTTCTTGCCAGCGACGATGTTCGCCCAGAACGCATCGGTATCCGGCGCACCGGGAAAGATCGCGGCGAGGCCAACAATCGCGATGTCTGCGATGTCTGCGATGTGCGCGATGTCCGCGATGTCGCGCGGATTGCCCGCTTCGGCCGGCGCTTCGCGCTCGCCGAGCAGCGCCGTGCCGCCTACGCTGACCTCTTCATGCAACTCGGCGATCGAGAGCACGCTGTTCCGCAGTGCAGCGACCTGACCGATCATGTACATCCCTTCGCGTTCCTGCGTTGCAGCATCGACGCTCGCGATGGCGGCACCGTCGCGGCGCAGCCCCTTGGCGGCGATCCGAAGCCGGCCGAGGTTCAGCTGTTCGAGCTGCACCCAGGCTTCTTTAGCTCCGACGCCTGCGGCTTCGAGCCGACGACGCTCGCGCGAGAACGCGCTGACGTACTCGGTATCCGCGCAGCGGGTGGCGTGACCCGGCGAGGTCTCGAGCAACACCGTACGATCGCACGCGAGCGCCTGGCGCTGGAACGCGGGCTCGATCGCGCCGCACGCGACGGCCTCGTGCGTGAACAGATACGCCGTGCCCATCAACACGCCGATCCGCGCGCCACGGGCGGCGAGCGGCGCAGCCATCGCGGCGATCATCGCGGCCGAGCGCGCATCGTGGATGCCGCCGGCGAACAGCACGTCGAACTCGGCGACGTGCTCGTCGGCGAGCAGGCGCGCGATCTGCTGCTGCCACAGCACGAAGCTCGTGCGCGGGCCGACGTGGCCACCGCACTCGCTGCCTTCGAACACGAAGCGGCGCGCGCCGTCCTTGATGAACAGATCGAGGAGGCCCGGCGAAGGGACGTGGAGATACGTCGCGGTGCCTTGCGCCTCGAGCGGTGTTGCCTGCGAAGGCCGACCACCAGCGATCAGCGCGATCGGCGGCACGACGTCGCGGATGACCTCGAGCTGGGCGTCGCGGACTTCTTGCGGCACGAAGCCGAGGATGCCCACGCCCCACGGGCGATCACCGATCAGCGCCTGGGTCTCGAGCAAGAGCTCGCGCACCTCCGGGCCCGACATCAACGTGAGTGCGAGAAACGGCAGGCCACCCGCCTCGGCGACGGCGACGGCGAAGCGCGCGCGATCGCTGACGCGCGACATCGGCCCTTGCGCGATCGGATAGCGCAGCCCGTGTGCGCGCGCGAACGGCGAATCTGGAGCGAGTGGCCGATGCTCGACGGCGAGCGCGAGGTGACGTGCGATCGCGGCGGTGATGCCACGGACGACTTGCGCGGTCGTCGTCGGGCGAGCGAACGCGGCGTCTTGACCGAGCGGGAGCAGATTCAGCGCGAGGTCCTCGCCACCGAGGCGCGCGATCACCTCGGCGCGGCTCTTCATCTGCTTGGGGAGCGCGAGATCCGGGCGAGCGAACACGCGATGCCCGAACAGGATCGTCGTCTCGCTGCCGTCCATCGCAGCGATCGCGGCACGCACCGGCGTGGCCAGCGATGATTCACGCACGAGCGCGAGCTGGCTATCGAGCACGACGCCGACCGCCCCACCTGCGATGCACGCCGCTGCGGTGTGCTCGCCGATGCCGCCTTGCGCCCACACCGGCACACCGAGCCCGACGAGCCGCTGCACGAGCACGAACGAGGTCTCGTCGCCGATCCGACCGCCAGCTTCACTGCCCTTCGCGATCAAGTCACTCGCACCGGCGACGATCGCGGCGCGCGCTTCTTCGATCGAGACCACTTGCGCGAGCACGCGGCGGCCGGGCTGCGCGTACGAGGCCACCATCGAGGGCTCGCCAACGATCACGGTCGTGATGTTCGCCGGGAGGTCGAGCTCGACGCCCTCGGGAATTCTCACCGCACTCACCTGCGTGAGCGCTCGCCGCACGGCTCCCGGATCGCGACCGACGTCGAGCACGCCGAGTGCCCCCGCTGCGCGAATCGCGGTAACTAAGCCGACATCTGCCCGCTCGAGAGGGGAGATGCCGATGACTCCATCGCGTGCTTGAACCACCACCATGCGACGCTGGCAAACTACCAACCGACGCCCTTCGAGATCGAGGGTTATTTCCTTTCAATTCAAATGAATTCGCTGACATGTACCTGAAGTGCACAACGGGTCACGTGACGCACCGCTGAAACAAATGAAGGTCGAGATCGAACACGTTTTCGCGGGGATCCAGCCCGCGGCCTACGAAGCGCTGTACTTCGACGAGGCATTTAACGAGTCCCTCGGTGTGCACTTGCACATGGGGCGCAAACTGCTGCGCCTGGACCGCACCGCCGACCGGATCATCCGCCATGTCCGCTACGAGCCCTCGCAGGATCCTGACAGCGCGACGAAGCAGGCCTTCGGGACCTCGCGTGCAAGCTTTCTCGAGGAGCTCGACTACGACGTGCGCGTTCGGCGCGGAGAATGGCGCACGATTCCCAACCTCTTCGCGGACCGCGTGAAGAACACCGGCACGATCGAGTTCGCGGCCGTGGCAGAAGGCACCAGGCGGATCGTGATTGGCGAGGTCGCGGTGAAGCTGTTCGGCCTCGGGGGCCGCGTCGAGAAGATGATCGCCGCCGAGATCGTGAAGAGCTACGAAGGCTCGACCGAATTCACGCGCGCCTACCTCGCGAAGCGCTGAACACGACCATCGTCGTCTTCTGCTCGGCATGAGGGAGCTGCCATTCGCGCGCGATATCCGAGGCTGCGATCGCCTCGACATCGGCGAAGCCTGCGGCGTGAAGCTCGTCGCGAACCTGGTCGCGCGTGCGCAGGTCGCGCTCGAAGCTGCGGCCACCCGTGAACCGCTTCATGCCGCGTTCGAGCAGGCGGCCGATTCGCCCCGGCGGCGGCTCCTCTTCGAGAGGCACGACATCGAAGATGAACCGGGGCGCGCGGACGTGAGCGAACAGGCGCTGGCGCGCGGCCGCATCGAGGTACATCACGAGCCCCTCGGCGATCACGATGTCGCTCGCAGGGAGGTCGAGCTCCGTCGCATCACCCGCGATCAGCGTGAGCCGCTCCAGCACCGCACGACCTTCGTCGGTCCGCTCGAGCAACTCGCGCTTCTTCGCGCTCACGACGGGCAGATCGATCTCGGTGTAGCTGCGATCGCGGCAGTTCGCGGCACCGCGGCGCGACAGCCCCGCCGCGAGCTCGACGACGGAGCCGGTAAGCTCGCCGAGCAGATGATCGATCATCAGCTGGCGATGGAGCAGCGTGTAGCGCAGGGCCGGGAGGTCAGGACGCGCGAGACGGGCAACCCCGAGCGCTGCATTCGTGACGTCGAACACGCGTTTCCCGTCGACCGTGCCGAGCAGCTCCGAGCACGGCAAACCCGCCCAAACAGCGACTTGCGCCGTGTACAGCGCCGTTACCGACAGATCACCGCTCACCGCGGCAGCATAGCGGGGACCGGGGGTCTATACTTGCTGCCTCGTGACGAAGCGAACGGGTGGTCGCGACTCTCGCCAAGAGTCTGCCTCGGATGAGGATGAAGTCCCTGCGGAGAATTTCCGCGTGGATCGCGTCTACGTCGCGCCGACGCCGACCGTGCAGATTCCCGCCCGTACCTCGAGCCCTGCGATCAGCGCCTCGACCGCGTCACTGATGAGCTCTGCGCGAACGCGCCGCAATGCCACGGTCAGCCCGAACGCGGCCCTCGAGACCGAAGGCGAGCTCGCCCTCCGACGATCGCTCTCGCGGTTGCAGCGCCAGCTCGCCGATGCGCAACGCGAGCTCGCAAACAAGGACGAAGAGCTCGCGGTCGAAGTCGAGAAGCGCGCCGATGCGATCGACGCTCACGACGCGATCCTCGAGGAGCTCGAGATCACCAAGCAGGCGCAGGCCGAGCTCGTCGATTATCGCGCACGTACCACCGGTGTCGAACAGCGCCTGCAAGAAGCCGTCGCCACTGCCGACGAGCTCGCTCATGTCCTCGAGCTCGAGCGCGGCAAGGTCGCCGCCGCCACGAGCCGCGCCGACGAGCTCGCCGCGCACTTCGACGACGCTCGCTCGAAGTGGACCGCCGAGCGCCTCCGGCTCGAGGAGCAGCGTCTCGGCGAGACCGCGGCACTCGAGCAGTCGAAGCGCGCCGCGATCGAATCCGCCGAGGCGGCGATGCAAGGCACCGCCGAGCGGCTGCGCGCCGCGCATGAAGAAGAGCTCGGCCAGCTGCGGGCTGCCCACGAGCGCTCGGTCGCCGCGCTGCGTGGTGAGCTCGAGCCCAAAGCGCTCGAAGCGCGCAGTCTCTCCGAGGAGCGCGAGCGGCTCACGAGCGAGCTCGCAGCGCTACGCACCGAAACGTCCCGCGCCGCCGCCGAGACCCTCGAGACCCACACCCGCGAAGTTCAGAACCTCACCGAGCAACACGCCTCGGACCAGAGTGCGCTGACCTCGCGCCACGCCTCCGAGCTCTCGCGTCTCACGCTGGAGCGCGACGAGAGAGCGACGGCGCTCGAGCAAGCCACGCGCAACACCGAGATGCGCGAGCAGTACTGGGAGAGCACGGTCAACGGGCTCCGCGAGGGCCAGAAGCGCCTGCAGCGCGAAGTCGCCGAGGCCAAAGAGCGGATCGCCGCGCTCGAGACTGACAAGGCGAGCGTCGAGGAGCGCCTCACCACCGTGACCACGCTCGCGACCGAGCTCACCGAAACCAATCGTGCGCTCACGATGCGCTCGGAAGCGGCCGAGACCGATGCACGCCGCAACCACCTCGATCGCCAGCGCTTCGCCTCGTACCTCGAAGAGGGCCTCGCGCTGCTCGGAGTGCTGCCGGCTGCCGAGCCCGCCGAGCCCGCCGAACCTGACGCGAAGTAGCTAGCGCTTCTGCGAGCGCGCCTGGGCCTTGGCCTGGCTGCGCGCCTGCGGATGCTGCTCGAGCACGCTGCGTGCGAGCTTCTGAAGCTCGGGGTGCACGCGGAACTGAGGCATCAAGAACCGGCCGAGGTTGTTCACATCCTCGTCGGCAAGTTGCTGGAGCTCGGTGCGTGCCGGGCCGCGCTGATTTGCCGCGAACTTCGCGAACACGCGCACGACGCGGATCTGGGTCGCGATCTGCGCGCCATCTTTCTTAGGCAGCTCGATCGTCTCGAGCAGCGCGAGCGCTTCCTTCGGCTTGCCGGTGCGCGCCCAGGCTTCGGACACGATCGCCGCGGCCATCGCGCGGATCTCTTTGCGCTCGGGATTGTCGATGTTGATCGTATCGGCAGCCTTACGCGCATCGGCGGTACGACCGAGCCCGAGGTAGAGCTGCGCCTTGAGGAGCGCGACATCGTCTTGCATCGCGGCGTGGAACTTCTTGAGATCGATCGTCTCGATCAGCGTGAGCGCGGCTTTCGGATCATCGGCAGCGAGCAGCTGCGCGCGCGCGAACACGTTGATCGGTGCGCCGGCATCTTTTTGGGCGTCGAGCTTCGCGAGCGCTTCGCGGCGCGCCTCGGGGGAATCGGAGGCGCCGCGCAGCATGCCGACGAGGCCGCGCTGCTTGCGCAGCTGGAGCAACGCCCACGTGACCACGCCGATCAGGAGCGCGGTAAGCACCGCGACCGCGATCATCAGGATGGTCGATCCCGTCTGGACCGCGAACGCCCAGACCGCGATCGTGACCACCGCGATGGTCAGCAGGGTCTTCTTCTTAATGCCGCCTATTTCAGGCGCGGGTGCTGCGGGAACGTCTTCGGCCACGGAGGAGTGCTAGCCGACTCTTGGGTTGCTTGGCAATGCGATTGCCGGCTAGTGGGGTGACCAGCCCCGATCGGCCCCAACCTGTCGGATTCGCTAGGGCCGCCGCCGGCCCGGATCTTGATCTCCTGGGGCCCATGCGCTCGATCCTGGCTGCCGGTCTCCTCGCTTCGACCCTCCTGGCCTGTGCCAGCAATGAAGCTTCGAATGGCGATGACGACTACGAGATCGTGGCCGACGGCAAGGAAGACAGCTTCCGCAGCCCGACCGCGCTGGAGTTCTCGGCGAAGGCCGATGCAACGGTCGTCTTGCCCGAGAGCGCGCGCAACCTCCCGGATGCCGACCGGCTCGCGCAAGCTCAGGAGCTGGTGTCCGCGAAGCTGCTCCAGATCGGTTGGTTCTTGAACCTCTGGGTCGCCGACAAGGAACCCGAGGACGCGAACAAGACCTACGGCGGCTATCACGCGATGGCGCGCAACACCTCGGTCAAGTCGCTCAGCATCACCGCGATCGATGCGGTCACGTACAAGTTCAACTTCGAAGCGACGATCGCGGCGCAGAACAGCTTCATGTCGCTGATCGGCGGCACGGCGGCCGGGACCGGCAAGAAGGTCGATCTGAAGATGGGCAAGCTGTCGAACGACGCGCTGCTCGCTGGCTCGTGGCAAGGCAGCTATGACGTGCATAGCTGGGATCCGAGCAAGGTCACCGCGGACCAGGTCGAGACCCTGCCCGTCACGATCACGAAGGCGCCGCAATCGGCGAACGCATACCTCGACTACAACAAGCTCTATGCCGATGGCAAGCTCGACGTCGGCGTGCAGTTCGGCTGGGACTACAACGCCGGTCGTGCGGACCTCGCGAACGCCGAGCAGATCTACGACGAGTTGGTCGGCATCGGCTTCAAGTCGCCGGTCGCGAACTTCAAGGACCTCAAGCTCGATTCGCCATCGCTCACGCGCGATGGCACGTACAACGGCAAGGTCGTCAAGATCAGCGTGAAGCTCGCGCATCCCGGCATGGTCGCTTCGGCCTCGGCGAACGCGCTCGATCTACGCAACGCCCTCCTCGACATGTTGAAGACCAAGGAAGTGGTGCTGTTCAACGGCCACGCCGGGGTCTCCGGTCGCCTGCTGCCAGCGGATTTCCGATCGGCCTCGGCCGGCAATATCTTGCCGACCGAGTACCCGACGCTGCCGCTCTTGAATGGCTACCAGGTGCTCCTGATCGAGGGCTGCCAGACGTACGCGCGGTTCACCGATGGCTTCCGGCAGAACCCGCTCAAGAAGGGCCCGCACGGCGAGCTCGTCAACATGGATATCGTGACGTCGACCTCGTACACCTGGACGACCCAGGGCGCCGATGCGATGGAGGCGATCCTGTGGCCGCTCGTCGGCACCAGCACCGCGAACATCAAGCCGACCACGTGGGACGACATCCTCAAGGCGATGAACGCCGCGCCGAACCAGACAGCCTTCATGGGCGTCAACGGCATCGACAACGATCCGCACGCGCATCCTTACGCGCGCACCGACCTCCTCGGAAAATCATGCACCGCGACCACCACCTGCGGGGGTGAAGGCAACGTGTGCGCGAAGAAGTCGAGTGGGTCTGGCAAGGTTTGCGCGTCGGTGTGCATCGACGATGCGGGTTGCCCGAGTGCTTACAAGTGCCAGACCCTGGCCGCCGGCGGGACGATCAGCGGCAAGGCCTGCGTCGCGCGCTAAACAGGATCGCACGGCCTGTGATCCACGCTTGACGACCGATCTACGGAGGATCATCGTCAGCCGATCGTGGCTCGATCGTAGCTCGATCGTGGCTCGAACCAAGGCCGGTCAGGCCATCCGCCCCGCGCGTCGTCGCCCGCGACTCGAGCAGCTCGATGCCTCGAAGGCCCTCGCCGACTGGGTTCGAGCGCGCCGTGCGAGCGAACATCGACGGCCGCAAGGTCACGGCCATGGCGGCCGAGGATGGGGTCACGTCGATGGGCTGGGTTCGCGGTCTCGGTTCGTCGTGTTTCGCGTGGCGTATTTGATCCGTTCGTCGGCGACGTGATGTGCCCACGGGGGCCATTGATGTTCGTCGATCGCATGTGCTGCGCGGCATCACTCGGACCGTCGCAGGACGTCTGCGTGCGAGCTCCCCCGCGATCATCATCGGTCGCAGTCCGACCACGGCGCTCGATGCGCCACGGGGGCCGTCGATGTTCGTCGACCGCACGCGCGGCCTCGCAACAAGCGGCGGGTCATCGATGCGCGCGGCATTTTGATACGTTCGTCGGCGACGCGGCGTGCAGGACGTTTGCGTGCGAGCTCCCTCTCGATCATCATCGGCCGCAGTCCGACCACGACGCTCGATGTCCCACGGGGGCCATCGATGTTCGTCGATCGCACGTGCCGCGCGGCATCACTCGGACCGCCGGTCGACCGCAGCTCGGGCTCGCAGCCGGCGGCTCGTCGATGTTCGCGGTCTCGGTTCGTCGCGTTTTGCGCGCGGCATTGGATACGTTTGTCGGCGACGCGACGTGCAGGACGTCTGCGTGCGAGCTCACCAGCGATCCTCATCGGCCGCAGTCCGAGCGCGGCGCACGATGTGTCGGGTAGCCGCGGGAGGTCACCCTCCCGCAGCCCCACCAGATCCGGACAAGGAGATTTCCACCATCCGGCTCTTCCGCGTAGACGTCTCATGCAGCCGACTACTGCAGCAGCGGCTTCAACTTCGGTCGAGGCAGCGGGAGTGCCGTTCCAACTTCAGGAAGCGCACCCACGTAAGCCGCGATCGTTGGCTTCTTCGAACGAGCGACTTTCGCCAGATCCTGGTGGCCCAGTACAGCAGCCTCCAGACCTGCTTCGAGTTCGTGCTCACGGCGAAGTAGTTGTAGTGCCCTTGCAGTCGTCTCTTGAGCCCGAGGTGCTGCTCGCGCACGGCGTCGTGTCGATGTTGTCGACACCACGCCGAGATCGCCGCGAGCGCCCTCGTCAGCCGACCCGTTTGTGTCTTC
>JANXOP010000179.1 GCA_025357755.1 Kofleriaceae bacterium
TCCAGCTTGAGCGTTGGCTTCCAGCACTTTCTTCAGCTATGGCATTGCGGAAGAAAAAGAACGCTTCGTCGTCGGCGTCATGATGTTCGAGGCGCCAAATCACGCGAAGGTAGGGCTAGTAACGTGTGAGTACGCGCGTCGAGTCGTTCATCCGTCGACGTTCGGCCACTCCGGCCGCAGTGGCACGTCAGCGAGCCAGAAGCCATCCTTGCCAGACTCGTGCAACACAACCTCCTGTCCGGCGTCATGCTGGAGGATCCCGAACTCATACGTCATTGGGCGTGACCAAGTGATTTCCGAGCAGTCGTCGTCGGGCGGAAAGCTGATCCGGACTTGAAACGGACCGCACTGTTCCCACCGGTATTCCTCGACTGAATTCAAGGAGCCGAACGCTCCGCAGGACCCGACAATCACAATGCCGTCGGAACGAAACTCCCATGTATCGGTCATCACAACGTCGAACGTGCCTTGGACGGTGCTCCACTTGCCGACCAGGTTCATGGCGAACCTCGCCCGGCAGTCGGCGAGGCGTGCGCTAAGGCGATCGTCCAACTCTAGGTATCTAGCCACGCGACGAGATAGAGCCACGCATGGCGCGCGTAGGTCAAAGGATTCTCGCATCGGGTTCACGATCGCGGCGCTCGACGTGATCACCCGATTCTCGGCTAGCGACGGTATCGTGTGGCGGCGATTCTAGGTAGCGGTGGGCTTGTGCACACGATGCGACGATTTGGTTCGACACTCACCGGCTTCGACACAACGGGCGCGTTCAGCTCGGAGGATCTGCTAGTAGATCGGCATGGACAATCCAGGGGTCGCGGTAGACGAGCTCGTGATCAGAAACGCGTTCGCGCGAGATCTTGCCGTCGACTACCTCTCCGACCGTCCCGAGGTCGTCGAGGCGCTGCGTCGGACGCGCGCACGCGTCATGATCTTCGACTGCCGGGAGTTCTGGAACCACGACCGTTTCTTCGTGGATGTGCAGCGCATCCTCGACGAGGTCGAGGCAACGATTGATGGGACTACCGTCTACGTGGCGTGTGTGCCTCTCACCGTTCTCGTGGCGACACGCGCATTCGAGTGGGGAGCGCGCGACCGGATCGGCTTCGTCGACGTAGCAAGCCGCCGGGGAGTGTTCCTCGGCTATCTCGCTTTCGGTGAGGGTGGCGTGCTGTTCTTCAACGCGAAGGGCAAGCAGGTTCCTGGTCGTGCCCCAGCAACTGAAGACGTCGTCGCGGCGCTGAACGGGATCAAATAACGGGGTCGCCGGCCATGGTTCGCTCTGCGCCGATTGTGTGCGACCGTCGAGCGCCTGGGCGAACGCGCCCAATGCATTCCTGGTCTCCGAGCGGAACGACCCGCTCGTCGGGCCACGTGCGGCGCAGCGCAACCTCGACGTCGTCGACGGTTCCGGTCGCAGCGTAGAACGAGGCCGTGCTGCCCATTTCCGCGATGGGTACTCTTGGATGGACCGCTCGACGATCAGAGCAGCCTCATATACTCACCCGAGTTCAACCCGATCGAGGGCCAGATGTCCACGAGGCTTGTGACGAACCACGAAAACGATTGCCGAAGCGAAAGGCCTGACGGCTCCGGGGTTTTCGAGCACCGCGCGCTCTGCCCCCGCCGCGATCGGCCTCTGGAAGGAGGCCCTTGCGCGACATCATCGTCACTTTGAACTCGTGGTGTTCGGCGCGGCCACGTACTCAAGGCGAGTACCCGCTCGACGAACGCCCCGTGCACCCGAACGTCGGAGTGGTAGGTCTGTACCCTCGTGCGGTGATAGCGTGGCTCGGCGCCAAAGATTACGAGCGCACGGAGACTTCAAGGCGGGCATGCGCATCGCCGCGAAGATGCTCGGCAGCGATGCAGGCCGGCTACCAGTCGGGCGTGTGGACCGGCCCGATAATCGGCGCCTTGATCGAGGGTGGCCGCACTCTTCGCAACGAACTCTATCGGGGCAGCGATCCCGCCGGCGCGGCCGTCCGCGCGGAACGACACGAGCGATGTTCGACGCGCGCTCGCGCATGGGACCGGCCCAGTACGCGGCGGGCACTGGCAGCCGGAGTTAGATGCTCAGCGGCGGGCGAGGAATGTCAGATCAGAGGGCACGCCCGTCGACGTCAAGGTCGTCTCCATGAGCAACCCGAGCAGCGCATACGTGTAGATGCCGGTCACCAATGAATCTTTGGACAACCCGCTGGCCGAGCTTCCGGGTAATTTGAACTCGAGGTGATCGCCTGCAATGGCGACTAACGTTCCAGAGCGATCGCTTACAAGCGTGTCGTGCTCAATGCGGAGCTGGGTGGGGAACCCGCCAAGTCTGCCGTCGCGCTCGAGGCGGAGCCACACGCTACCATCGGGCGCACGCACGGTACCCGCGGAATCGATCGTGGCCAGCTTGCTCGTCCGCGTGCACGCTTCGTCGGCGCATAGGAGCAGCTCCCCTCTCGGTGCGATCACGATTCCACGCCCGTCCATATGGATGATCATCTGTGACGCCGGAGGGACTGCTGCGACCGGCGACGCCGCAGGGGCTGCCGCGATCGGCGGCGAGGACGGCGTCCCGGAACATGCGACGGCGAGGAGCGAAAGCGAGAGCGAGAGGCGCATCGCTAACTCACCCAGCAGCTTCCGTGCCGCGTCTAACGCGTGAAGATCGTGCGACGCAGGCAGACGGTCCGTGACGGATTTCGCCGGTCGCCGTCGACCGTCGTCGTCATGAGAGGCGTCATCGAGCTGGCTCGAACGGCAAGCGGGCAACCACCTCGGTCCCCTGACATGAATCGCTTAGGTCCCTCGAATGGATAACGTGATTCGTCACGGCGCGATCGGCCTAGGATGAGTCGTGTAGTTCCAGTCGCCGTGGAAAGTATGCGGCTCGATCGTGAGTTCGCTCATCTGCTTCGGTGTGATTTTCTTTCCAATCGGATCTCGACGACGATCGATCGTTGCGCTCACCACTAGCCCGCCACTGTTCGTCGTGTTGCCGATCAGATTCACGACGGTCTCGTAGGTGCGGAGCGGCTTGCCGCGCCAATTCATCGTGATGAACGAGAAGAGACGGTGCTCGACCTCGTTCCACTTGCTCGTTCCCGGTGGGAAGTGGCTGACGTGGATTGAGCGTTGCGGTCTGGGTGCTGCGCACCTTCGACGGTCTTCTTCGCTGCTTGAAGGCTGTAGCCGAGTTCGTGGAGCAGTTTGCCGACGGTCTTGTCGCTCACGCGGATGCCGGTGCGCGACGAACATCTCCCGCGACAACGCGACGGCGCTCTTCGCGCTCCATCGCAAACCGGATTCGGGATCTCCGCGTCGCCGGATCGACGATGCGTTTCAACGCGGACAGCAATTCGGGATGCACATCGACGTGATTTCGGCCGCCGGCGCCTCGGCGCCGCACGTTCACAATATCGTCGGACTTCGCACCGTCACGCAGCTCGTTGCGCCCACGCTTCACGGTGTTGAGCGCGAGGCCCGTTGCACGTGAGACCGTCGCGAGCCCGCCGAGCCCGAGTGCCTCGGCCGCTGCACCCGCCCACAGCCGCGTCATGCGCTCATCCATCGAGCCCTTGAGCGCGTCGAACTTCGTGCGAATGAGCGCTTCGGACTTCACGTGACCTGCAGATCCTGTATCTTAGGTTGCGATCACGGCCCATCGGTCACTCGATCACTAATCGCGTTATCGGGCTCGCAGGATCGAGGTAGATGCGTCCCCCATGTTGCTCGATCGCAGTGCGCGAGAGCGAGAGTCCGAGTCCGATGCCTCGCCCGACCGGTTTGGTGGTGAGCATCCGTTTCAGCGCCTCGTAGAGCATTCCCGTCATCGGCACGATACGTCACGACGCGTACGGCCTTTCGAAGTCGTTGTTTCGATCTCATCACCGGGCACCAGAAGCGAGGCACACGGCTGCGTTCCGCGCCCTTGCTCGTCGGTGCTAAAACCGAAGAATGAGATACGGTGTGATCGTTGCTAACCGCGCGGCTCGACGGATGATCCGTCTCGAGGATGGCACCGAGCTGACATTCACACCGGAGGTGTGCAGCGAGTCGGCTCACGTCGGAGAGAGCGCATGGGTCGACGTCGACCGGGACGGCGCTCGCGTACTTGCACTCACCACAATCGATCCCGCCGTACGGGCGCGGGTCGCAGCCGAACCCGCCCGCATCGGGCTCCTCGAACAGACGCGCGCGCTCGGACTCGCTGCCGATCTCGATGAAGATGCGATCTCTGCAATCACCGATGAGATCGAGGTCGACCAGGACGATCCGCGTGCCGTCGTCCATGTCCTGGATGCCTACTACGGCGAACGCGCTGACCTGGCGCTACGCGATGGTTGGGTCAGCGCAGACTGGCGTGAGCCGATCGCGGACTTCGTGGCCAAGCTCGCGGCCGCAGTCGGCGGAGTTCCGCTTCTGGCGATCACGAGTATCGTTGTCCGAGAGACCACGGAACGCGGCCATCACGAGCATCGTTCGCGGGTCCGGTTCGCAACCCGCATTGGTCCGATCGAGCGCGACGTCGAGTTCTTCAAGGACTTGATCGCGCTTGCGAACGAGCACCTTGCAGCCTCGAACGATCCGCGCCGTTTCATCGATGTTACTGAGGATGACCAGGTGATTGCCGTCCTCGTCTCCCCGAGGACCGCCAAGACACTGGCCCGATTTGTGACGTAGAGCGTGCCCGTGAGCTTCGAGAATTATCCCAAGCACGTCGAGCCTCTCCAGGCGGCGACCGAGGCCGCGTTGGCGGCGCACAAGTACGAGGCGCTGGTGTTGGGCAGCCGGCTTAGGGGCGCGGGTTGACTTGTCGAAGATCATCGAGCAGTTCGCGAACGACCTCAGCTCAATCCAGGACATCGAGCTAACCGAGACGTTTGCAAGGCCACGCGACTCTTGGTCGATTGTGGTCGCCTCGGTAAAGTTCGAGTCCCCCTTCGCGCACGAACGGAGGACGCGATCGCCGCCCCGCGCCATTCCGCGGGGACGACGAGCTTCTGCTGCCACCTTGCTGCCACACGAAGCCGAAAACGACGAAACGGAGCAGGACGAGACGGAAAACCCTGGCGACGTGACGACAACGACCTCGCGTGGGACAAAGCGTGGATCCCGTTCAGCGAGTCGAGCAGCGGCGACGCCCTGTGCCTGACGGCGAGCGGTGGCGTGCTCTTGCTGCGTCACACGGACAACGAACGACCACCTCTCGCGCGCAGTCTCAACGCCATGCTGGCCGTCATCGTCGAGCGGCTTGCGGGCGACAGCGCCAAGGACCCGGTCTACGACTACCTGCGAGTTTGATCAGGCACGTTGCAACGGCCATCGCGACGGGGAGGCGGATTATCAACTCGCCGCCGCTGCCGCCGGTGAGCAGCTTGAGAGTTGGTTCTCGACCCAGCGCTCGCCCGTCCGCTCTCGTCTCAGCTCCCAAGTTGCTGCCACGAGCAGCGGTTCTGCAGGCATGGCCTGCTGGGTGTTGCGATCCGATGTCACATGCATTGCTGGATCAGTCGGGCCTGACCAGCTGCCGGGACCAGCACGGATTGACGATGATCACTGACGATCGCCTGGAGCTCGCCGAACGCGCTCGCGCTGGATAACGACACCAGTGTGGGGCCTGCGACGAGGCCAAACGACGGGTCGTAGTCAAGCCGCACCACTTCGGCTGGCAGTGCCGAGGTCAAAACGAAGACCGTGTGTCCCGCTGGAGACCCCGCGACTGTTTCCAATAAGTTCGCATGAGCATTATAGCGAGGAACGACCACTGCATTTCCGCTCGCGGCGCCATCCTCGCCGAACGGCTCGACCCACCAGTCAACGTCGTTAATCACTTGCCAGGTCACGGTGAGCGGATTTCCGATCGCAAGTGTCGCATCGCGACCGATCTTCGAACCGTACATGGGTACATGACTGCCGAGTAGTGCACCGTCTAGACCCAACAACACCGTGCGACCCGGCAGTAGGTTCGAGCCATCGGTCACGACCATCACGTACCCGTCGGTACCCGCGACGAGCGTGTCGACACTTCCGCTGACCGCTGCGATTTCGGCACCACGCAAGGTCCCGTCAAGACCGAGGCGTTGAAGATAGACGATCGGGTTCCCGCTTCTCGTATCGGACCACGCGACCACGATTCCATCTGGCACCACGCCGATCGTGGGTGCGTCACCGGCCGTCGTCGTGCTGACCTGGATGGCCGCCCCGATCGCATTCGCGTGCCGATCGAACCGACGTGCCATCACTTTCTTAGTATCTTGCGTCCACGTGACGTACGCAGTAGTCCCATCCCAGGCGATGGGGTGCGTGCCAAACGAGGTCGCCGAGGTCGGATTGAGGTCCCCCCGCGAAGCAATCGCGCCATCCGGTGAAATCTCCTGCAGAGCGAAGGTTGTCCCATCGTCGACGAGTACGAGATAGCTCGAACCGGTCCACATCATTCCGTTGTAGATCGCGGTCGCGACCGGGATCGTCGTATCGAACGGGACGCAACCACATCCCTCATCGATGATGCCGTTACAGTCATCGTCGATGCCGTTACACACCTCGGGAACCGCCGTGCAGATCGCGACGCCGCCATCCGAACCGTAGAGCGCATCGAGTCTCGCGCCGGGGTCGAAGCCAACCCGGCCGCACCCCCCGAGGAGCCACATCAGTACGAACGCACGACGATCCACGTGCACTTATCGCACGACTGTTGACCTTCGAAACACACGAGCTGCAAGCAGGACACGAACCGCTCTAACGACACGAGCGCCGCATGCGCAAACGAAATCTCGACGGTCATGAGTTTTGGCCTCGGAGATGTCGCTCGAACTCCCGCCTCGTTTCGTATCGGCGATGTACCGGCTAACGCTCCTTCCTGGCAGCGCCATCTGCCTGTGCTTGGCTTGATCTGCTGGTGGTTTGTCGCGAAGTGTCGACTGAACGATGGACTCGTCGTTGCAGACTTCGCCGGGTCACAACAAATGGAGTCGCGCATGTCTCTTACCGTCGCCCATGTGTCTACGCCCCGAACGATTCGCATCCCTCGAGCACTGGGCCTCGGATTGTTGCTTGGCGTCCTCAATACCATCGGGGTGGCGCTCGGCTGCTCCGGCGTCGGATATGGCTCGAGGGCCCAGAACTTCGGAGTGGCGTTCGTCTACGCGATCGGGCCCGGGCTAATCGGTGCCCTCTTGACCACGGTGGTCGCGATCGCGAGCTCCACGATGTCGCGCGGGAAACGGCGGTTCGCGATCGTGTCGACCGCGTTGGCGGTTCTGATCGGCATCGGAGTGTTCATGCAGCTGTTCGTGGTCATCGCGTGGGCGATCATTCCTACGGTGCTCTGCGCTCTCTACTTCGAACAGCAGACGCGCGGGAGCGGGCGATGATCCGGATTGCTATCTGCGTTCTCGTCACGATGGCGACGGTGGCGATCGCTGGTGCGGAGCCGTTGTCGTACAAAGAGGAGTTCAAGCCGAGCTCGAGGGCTTCGATCAAGGTCCTTGGCCCCGATGGCGCGCGGGTCTCGAGCGCCGACGGAGAGGACTCATTGCCCTCCGTGATCCATGTGGACAACACGGATGCCTTCGTTCCGGTGACCTTCACCTACAACGGAGAGAAATTAGTCGCGAAGGTCGAGGTCCGGCGTAACTACGTCACGGAAGTTCGAGTCAGTTATAACGCGCCGGCTGCCGCCCAGAAGGGACCGACACGGACCTTCGTTGCGCAGCTTCACAATGGCATGGATACATGCGAGCCGGCGCTCCGCCATACGGTGTTGTCATTCGAGCTGATCAACCACGCGACAGCCGTCGGCGTCGGGACGTTCGAAGTGCGCGCGGGTGGCATCTCGCAGCTCGAGAATCTCGTCGCAGGCGCCGTTGATGTCCGGATCTACGACGCCAGGACATCGAAATGGATCGCCACGACTCCCTACAACATCGACAAGGATGGCATCGAGATCTACTACGGCTGCCGGTGAGCGACGCGTCTACGCGCTGGGTCCATCGGAGCCACTCGCGCGTAGCACCACGCGAGCCATCAAAGTTCTATCGGTACCGCTCTTTTCCAGACTCGACGGCTGCGCCGGATCCGGCTACACGTGAACCTCGCGATCATGATGAGAGTCGCGATCTGGCTGACGGTGGCTGCCTGCAGTTCGAACTACCTACCGCAGGCGCGCGGTCGCGTCGCCGTCACGATCCGGGGCGGCGTGCCCGTCTACGTGCGAGATGGCCTGTCCCACGAGCACGGGCTCTTCGGATCAGGGTTAGAGGAGGCGGTCGCAGGACATCCCGGCGCCGAGAGAGCGGCGCGCGAATATCACGACCGCGTGCGAAACGGAACGATCGCTGCGGCTGTCGGCGCGCTCTGCGCTCCCGCGACCCTCGGATACGCGCTCGTCCGCAGCGCCGACTCGCAGGCATCGCTGAGTCGACAGGGGTTGGAGATCGCCGGGCTCGTGGCACTCGGCTGCGCGGTCGCGCTCGTCGCCGGAGGGCTGTACGCGGCGAGCGCAGAACCGTATCGCTGGGACGCGATCAATCAGTTCAACGACACAGTCGAGCTGAGCTCGCCGATTCCATTGGTGCCGACCTTGCCCGCCCCACGCTCGTCGCTCGAGATGCGCTAGCGCCGCGATACGGATGGAGTTGTACGTACCAGTCAGAGGGCCACAGTAGTCACAGGCCCGGTTGTCCCAAACCTCGGCTGGTATTTCCGCGATAGCGCGCGATCACATCGAGAATCCGAGTGCGTCAGCAGACCCGCAAGGACACGGTGCGCACGGTGCGTACAGATGCGTTCAGAGTTACGATACAGCGTGCGCTATCTATCTCTGGCGCTGTCGGCCTGTGGCCGTGTCGGTTTCGAGGTCGCATCGACGTCAGGCTCGGCCGACGCGGGCAACCAGCTGGATGCGTACAAGACGCCTTGTGGCGCCAGCGCGACAGCACCTGATCCGATCCGGCTGATGGGAGACGTGTTCACGTACACGGACTTCACCAACGGACGCATGCACGACGTCACCGTGACCACCTAGCTGCTGTCTACAGCCATGCCGGCGAAATGCTAGACCCGACGCAGTACACGGACAAGTGCAGAAACGGCGCGAACTCGGAGAAGGCGAACCGCGACGCGTTCGTCGCGAAGATGCTCGCCGACAAGGACTCCCAGCTCGCGAAAGCCAAGGCCAAGCTCGAAGGGGCGGACTTCGAGGTGGTGCTCGACCGCTGGACCCAAACGTTTCACCTTCGCGAAGGGTGCGCCGATAACTCGATGAGTTACTCGGCGTTCCGGATCAAGCGCTCCACGATCGGCAGCAGTCACGAGGTGACGACGTTCGCGGTCGTGACGATCGATGACGACGTCGCCTCCGACAAGCGGACGCTGAAGCTGCGCGCGATCACCGACCTGAAGTCGCGGACCCAGCCGTAGCGACAAGCTGCCGATGGCGCGGTCGAGCGAGACGATCTGACAGCGAGGTGAGGCGTACGAAGTTGCGACATCCGGTGCACTCGACGTTGTCGTCGGGTACGCGTGTCACGGCGTGGACTTGCCTGCGCCTGGAGCGAGACGATGCCCGCCTGCGTGATCGCGGTGCTGCAACTGATCCGCGTGGTCACTATTTCTTGCAGTTCGAGCCGCTGCAGGAACAGATACTCGCTGTGCATGTACAGGTGCCGCTGGTCTCGCACGTGATGTTGCACACGTCGCCGGAGCACGCGCATGTGCTCGCGTCGGTGCATACCAGCATGCATCCGCCATTCGGATTTTGGCAGCTCGCCTCGCAGTCGTCGGTGCCACTACATGTGTAGTTACAACTCGAGTCCGCGGCCGAACATCGAAATTGTTTGGCCTCGACGGCGCTGCAGGCCGAAGCGAGCAGTGCAAACCAGATCACGGACGGCGATCGACGCAAAACGGTCATGATGACGTCCCGTGCAAATCATATTCCGGCATCAGGGCTTCACCACACATGACGATCCGCGCGCCCGGCCACGAAGTGGCGCGCGCGTTGCTAACGCATGCGTGCATGAAATCGAACACCGTTGGGAGGGCTCGTATGCTCGGGATTCTCGCGGTGCTGGCGACTGTCGTAGCCGGCTGTTCGCAGCCCGCGGCGAGCTCTCCAGACGGGGCCACGGCGGACGCGTCGTCAGGCCAAGGTTCGTTGCCGTTGCCGTTCGCATTCGGCACGGCGATCGCGGGCTTTCAGGTCGATATGGGATGTCCTACGCTGCCTGCTGCCTACTGCGAGGATGCGAATTCGGATTGGTATCAGTACATCACCACGAACCGACTCATCAAAAACCCGCTGTTGTTCGAGTCGGGCAACCCACCATCGTCCGGTCCGGGGTTCTACGAGCTGTACCAGGACGACATCGCTCGTGCGGGCGGCAGCGCAGCTGGCCAGCTTGGTTCGAAGGTGTTTCGTCTAAGTATCGAATGGAGCAGGATCTTCCCGACCTCCACGGTTGGCGTGACCAGCTTCAGCGACCTCCACGCACTCGCAGATCCGACAGCGCTCGCGTTCTATCACTCGGTGTTCGACGCGCTGCGTAGCCGCGGCATGCGTCCATCTGTCACGATCAACCACTACACGTTGCCGCTGTGGATCCACGACGGGAACATGTGCAACCAGAACTTTGACAGCTGTGTCGCTGCGCAGAAGGCCGGGTGGGCGGATCCCGATCGCACGCGGATCGTCGGTGAGTTCGGTAAGTATGCCGGGTTTGTCGGCAAGGAGTTTGGTGGTGAGGTTGACGAATGGGCGACGCTCAACGAGCCGTTCTCCGCCGTGGTCGTGTCTGGCTACCTGGTCGCGAGCCCGGCACGCAGCAGCCCGCCGGGCCTGAGCGGTCCGTGGATGAACGTGACCGCGGCGAAGACCGCAACTCTCGCGATGATCGAGGGCCACGCAGCCGCATACGATGCACTCAAGGCGAACGATCTCGTCGATGCCGATGGCGACGGCACAGCCGCCAGGGTTGGAATCGTCTACGCGTTCACGCAGATCGATCCGCTGACGAGCGACGCCCGCGACGCCAAGGCCGCACTCGACGCGGACTACTTCTTCCACGATATGATGCTCGATGGCATCGCGTTCGGGCAAGTCGATGCGAACTGGGACGCAGACCATACTGATCCGATGAGCCGTCCGATTCGCGCCGACCTCGCGCACCGCCTGGACTGGCTCGGCGTCAACTACTACTTCGAGTTCAAGGCGCAATCGACGCTCGTCACGGGCCTCCCGTTCATCTCTCCTGACATCGACTTCAATATGCTTCAGTCGTTCAATACCGAGGATCCGAGCGGGCTGTACAACGTGTTGATGCGCGCAGGTCGGTTCGGCGTCCCGCTCACCGTCACCGAGACCGGGTACGTTCAAGACGACGCGCATAAAGCGGCGGCGTGGACCGTCGCGACGGTCCACGCGACCCAGCAGGCGATCTGACGAAACGCACGATCACCGAACCCGAGACCCTGGTCGGCGGTTGCACCACCGTG
>JANXOP010000187.1 GCA_025357755.1 Kofleriaceae bacterium
CTTCGGTGTGTGGCGGCTCGCTCGCGCTCATGGACGCGGGCGTTCCGACCAAGTCGCCGGTCGCAGGCATCGCGATGGGCCTGATGAAGGAGGGCGATGACTACGTCATCCTCTCCGACATCCTCGGCGACGAAGATCATCTCGGCGACATGGACTTCAAGGTGACCGGTACGCGCCGCGGCATCTGCGCGCTGCAGATGGACATCAAGGTCGACGGCCTCACCCGCAAGATCCTCGAGGAGGCGCTCGAGCAGGCCAAGCGCGGTCGCATTCACATCCTCGAGAAGATGGATGCCGCGATCTCGATGGCGCGCGACGAAGTCTCGATCTATGCACCGCGCATCGTCACGGTGCAGGTCAAGCCGGACAAGGTTCGCGACATCATCGGACCCGGTGGCAAGACCATCCGCGCGATCCAGGAGCAGACCGGCGCGCAGATCGACATCAACGATAGCGGTATCGTCTCGATCGCATCGTCGTCCTCCAAGGCTATCGAGCAGGCGCAGGCCCTGATCTCGGGCCTCACGATGGAGCCCGAGGCGGGCCTGTTCTACAACGGCATCGTCAAGAAGATCGTCGAGATCGGGGCGTTCGTCGAAATCCTCCCCGGCACCGATGGCCTCCTGCACATCAGTGAAGTCTCCGCCGATCGCATCCGCGCGGTCGAAGATGTGCTCAAGGAAGGCGATGAAGTCGTCGTCAAGTGCATCAAGGTCGACCGCGACGGCAAGATTCGTCTCTCGCGCAAGGAAGCGCTCGCGGCGAACCCCGGTCCGGAAGAAATTCACAACTACGTGATCTGAAGCTTCGCTTGTAAGAGCGAGCAGGGCATCCACCTCGGTGGTTGCGCCTTTTTTATTTCGTCCGCTGCGTGACGGCGCAGCCCCGCTCCTGAGGCTGCGCCCGTCGCCGGATGAATAGAGTAAGATCCGACAGAGATGGCGCCGCGAGTTCAGATCAAGAAGCTTCGTCCCGATGCGGTCGTGCCGCAGTACCAGACCGCGAACGCGGCGGGGCTGGATCTGTGTGCCGCGATCGATGCGCCGATCACGATCGCTCCGCATGCGCGTGCGATCATCGCGACCGGGCTCGCGATGGCGATTCCGTCCGGCTTCGAAGGCCAGGTGCGGCCCCGCTCGGGGCTCGCGAAGAATCACGGCGTCACGCTGACGAACTCACCCGGGACGATCGATGCCGACTATCGCGGCGAGATCGGAATCCTCTTGATCAATCATGGCAGCGAGCCCTTCACGATCGAGAGCGGCCATCGCATCGCGCAGCTGGTGATCGCGCCGGTCTTGCAAGCGGAGCTCGAGGAAGTCGCCGAGCTCTCGGAGACGGTGCGCGGCGGCGGTGGGTTCGGATCGACGGGGCGCTAGTTGGCCGATCGTCCGCAACGACCGAAGTCGCCGACCCAGCGCGGCCCACACGGAAGCGAGAGCACGTCGTACGACACGCCGTCGGCGCTGCGCCGCGCGCAACCCGCGTCCGATGCACCGAATCGGTTCGTCGACGACACCGAGGACGCGACGTCGGTCTACGACTCGCAGAAGATCCCGAAGCCTGCCTTCAAGGTGAAGTCGATGAAGGCGCCGGGCGAGCTGTCGTCGGGGCAGATTTCGTTGCCGGCGGAGGTGCCGCCACGACCCGCGATCCCGCAGGTGAAGCTGCGTGCGATGTCCGAAGTTGCTTCGCAATCGAGCGCGCCGCAGCAGTCGCTCGGGTTCCTCGCGCCACCCCGAAATCCGGTCGACGCGCGCGCACGCAAGACCCGAGATTTCATTGTCTGGGGTTCGGTTTGCGTCATCCTCGCTTGCTTCGTCGCGCTCGGGATCTGGTTCGTCGCGAAGTGAGCCCGGTGTGGTAGTAAGGGCGCGATGATCTCGCGCTACAGCAGGCCCGAGCTATCCGCTCTGTGGGACGACGCCTATCGGTTCGAGCTCTGGCTCGCGATCGAGCTCGCCGTCTGCGAGGAGATGGAGAAGGCGGGCACCGTGCCCGTGGGCACCGCCGCCAAGGTTCGCGAGGCCGCGCAGGATAAGCTGAACGCTCCGCGGATCCTCGAGATCGAACAGAAGACGCGGCACGACGTGATCGCGTTCCTCACGCACGTCGAGGAGCTCGCCGGCGAGCCCGCGCGGTGGTTGCACCTCGGCATGACCTCGTCCGACGTGCTCGACACCGCGATGGCGCTGCAGACCACGCGCGCGCTCGACCGGATCGTCTCGGGCGTGAACGGCCTCGTGGCCGCGCTCGAGGCCAGGGCGCGCGAGCACGCGCAGACCCCGATGATCGGGCGCTCGCACGGCATCCACGCCGAGCCGATCACCGCCGGGCTGACGTTCGCGCGCTGGAGTGCGGAGGTCACGCGCGCTGCGGGCCGGTTGGTCCGCGCACGCCACGCGATCGCGGTCGGCAAGATCGCCGGCGCGGTCGGCGTGTACGGCAACCTCGATCCCGCGATCGAGCGCGAGGCGCTCGGCAAGCTCGGGCTCGAGCCGGAGACCGTCGCGACGCAGATCGTCGCGCGCGATCGTCACGCCGACGTGCTCAACGCGATCGCGATGCTCGGCACCGCGATCGAGCAGATCGCACTCGGCGTGCGCCACTGGCAGCGCACCGAGGTCGGCGAGGCCGAAGAAGGTTTCGGCAAGGGCCAGAAGGGCTCTTCGGCGATGCCGCACAAGAAGAATCCGATCCTCAGCGAGAACCTCACGGGGCTCGCGCGCCTGCTGCGTGGCTACGCGCAGGCCGGCATGGAAGACGTCGCGCTGTGGCACGAGCGCGATATCTCGCACTCGAGCGTCGAGCGCGTCGCGATGCCCGATGCCACGATCCTGGCCGACTTCATGGTCGCGCGCGCGACCACGCTCGTGCAGGGCCTCGTCGTCAACGCGGCACGGATGCGCGCGAACCTCGATCGATTCGGCGGCTTGTTCTTCTCGGAGGCCGTGTTACTCGCCCTGATCAAGACCGGGCTCGCACGCCAGACCGCCTACGAGATGGTCCAGCGCTCCGCGCTCGCCGCGATCCAGGAAGCAGCCCTCGAGGGGATCGCCGGCGCGAAGCCGGGCCGGTTCCGCGAGCTCCTCGGCCACGATCCGGACATCAACTCGCGACTCGACGGGAAGGCGCTCGACGCGTGCTTCGATCTCGAGCATCACCTCCGCTTCGCCCCCGCGATCATGGAGCGCGCGCTCGGAAAGGCGCCTCAGTGATCACCGAAGACGTGCTGCGGGCACAGCTCGCGCAGACGCTGGATGCCACGCCGTGGACGGCCCTCGCGGGCCGCTCGCTGCCGCGCTACGACGGCAAGGTCCGCGATTGCTACATCGATGCCGAGCGGGGCGAGCGCGTGATCGTGGTGACCGATCGGCTCAGCGCCTTCGACGCGGTCGTCGGTACGATTCCGTTCAAGGGACAGGTGCTCAACCAGCTCGCGCAGTTCTGGTTCGAGCTCACGCACGACCTCGCGCCGAACCACATGCTGCGCGTGCCCGACCCGAACGTGATGATCGCGCGCGAGTGCGAGCCACTGCCGGTCGAGCTGGTCATGCGCGCGCACCTCACGGGCGTGACCTCGACCTCGATCTGGTACGCGTACGAGCGCGGCGCCCGCGAGTTCTGCGGCCACGCGCTGCCGGATGGCATGAAGAAGAACCAGCCGCTCGCGCGGCCGATCCTCACGCCGTCGACGAAGGCCGCGAAGGGCGATCACGATGTCTCGGTCAGCAAGGCCGAGCTCCTCGCCATGGGCCGGATCTCGCCCGCGATGTTCGAGCGCGCCGCGGCGCTCGCCGAGAAGCTGTTCGCGGCAGGGCAGGCGCACGCTGCGAAGCAGGGCCTGATCCTCGCCGACACCAAGTACGAGATGGGGCTCGACAAGGACGGCACCCTCGTCCTCATCGACGAGATTCACACGCCGGATTCGTCGCGCTACTGGCACGCCGAGGATTACGAAGCGCGGCTCGCGGCGGGCGAAGAGCCGCGCTCGCTCGACAAGGAGTTCGTGCGCCGCTGGCTCGCGAACGATGCGAAGTGGACCGGCGATGGGCCGGCTCCCGTGATGCCGCCCGAGATCCGGATCGAGGCCGCACGCCGCTACATCGCGAGCTTCGAGCTCGTCACCGGCCGCGCGTTCGTGCCCGATACCCAGGAGCCGGTCGCTCGGATCGCCGCAGCGCTCGGGGCCACGTGTTAGTCCTCCCCGGTCGCGCTGCTCTGAGCGCGGCCAAGCGGGCCGCCGCACTCGTCAAAGCGCAGTGCGTGTGTCCACACGCGATCGCGATCGAGGCGCGCTGGGTCCACGTGATCGCGAGCTCGCGCGAGCTCACGAACCCCGAGGTCGAGCAGCTCGGCGCGATGCTCAGCTACGGGCCGATCGCGACCGTGGCGCAGCCCGTGGGAAAGCTCCGGGTCCAGACCGCCGAGACCGATTCGTTCTACATCGCACCGCGAATCGGTACGACGTCGCCGTGGTCCTCGAAGGCGACCGACATCGCCCAGGTGTGTGGTCTCGCCGCAGTCACGCGAATCGAACGCGCGATGGAGTGGTCGGTGACCGGCCTCGGCATCGATGGCGCGATGATCGGTGCGGCACTGTTCGATCGGATGACGGAGTCCGTGATCCGGCGCGAAGCGGATCTCGCGCAACTCCTCGCGACCGCCGCGTCCTCGCGACCGCTCGCGAGCATCGCGCTCGGCACGCATGGCTCCGAGACGCTCCGGGCGGCGTCCAAGCAGCTCGGCCTCGCGCTCGCCGACGACGAGATCGAGTATCTCGTGAAGAGCTATCGGGAGCTCGGTCGCGATCCGACCGACGTCGAGCTCATGATGTTCGCGCAAGCCAACAGCGAGCACTGCCGTCACAAGATCTTCAACGCCGAGTGGTTCGTCCGTGGCGAGAAGCAGGAACACTCGTTGTTCCAGTGGATCAAGACCACGACGGCCGCCGCACCCGAAGGCGTCCTGTCCGCGTACAAAGACAACGCGGCGGTCGTCGAGGGCCAGCCCGCCGAGCGGTTCTTCCCCGATCCCGATGGTGTGTATCGCGGCCATCACGAGGTCTCGCACATCCTCGGCAAGGTCGAGACCCACAACCATCCGACCGCGATCTCGCCGTTCGCCGGCGCGGCGACCGGATCGGGTGGCGAGATTCGCGATGAAGGTGCGACCGGCCGCGGCGCCAAGCCGAAGGCAGGCTTGATCGGTTTCGTGGTTTCGGACCTGCGCCTGCCGGGCTTGCTCGAGCCCTGGGAAGCCCCCGCCGACGAGTGGGTCGGATCACCGGCGCGGATCGCGACCGCACTCGACATCATGCTCGAGGGCCCGCTCGGCGGTGCCGCGTTCAACAACGAGTTCGGTCGCCCCGCGATCCTCGGCTACTTTCGGACGTTCGAGTACGCACCCGAGGCCGATGGCATCGGCTCGGTGCGCGGCTATCACAAGCCCGTGATGCTCGCGGGCGGCATCGGCGCGATCCGCGGCGCGCACGTCGCGAAGGCACCGGTGCCCGCAGGCGCGGCGCTGATCGTCCTCGGTGGTCCCGCGTTCCTGATCGGTCTCGGTGGCGGCGCGGCGAGCTCCGTCGCGCAAGGGGCCTCGCACGAGGATCTCGATTTCGCCTCGGTCCAGCGCGACAACCCCGAGATCGAGCGCCGCTGCCAGGAGGTCATCGATCGCTGCTGGGCGCTGGGCGATACCAACCCGATCCTCTCGATCCACGATTGCGGCGCGGGTGGTCTCTCGAACGCACTGCCCGAGCTCGTCCACGATGCCGGCCTCGGCGCGACGCTCGATCTCCGCGCGATTCCCACCGGCGAAGCCGGCCTCTCGCCGCTGGAATTGTGGTGCAACGAAGCCCAGGAGCGCTACGTCCTCGCGATCGAGCAAGCGCGCGTGCCCGAGTTCGCCGCGTTGTGCGCGCGCGAGCGTGCGCCGTGGGCGCAGCTCGGCACCGCGACCGCGGAGGGCCACCTCCTGCTCGCGGATGCAGGATCGCCGGCCGCCGTCGACATCCCGCTCGATCTGTTCCTCGGTAAACCGCCGCGCATGGTCCGCCGAGCCGAGCCGATGACCACGCCGCGGTTCCCGCTCGAGCTCGGCGGCGCCACGTTCACCGAGGCCCTCGATCGCGTGATCGGCTTGCCGACCGTCGCCGACAAGTCGTTCCTCGTCACGATCGGCGATCGCACGGTCGGTGGGCTCGTCGCGCGCGACCCCATGATCGGTCGGTTCCAGGTTCCGGTCGCAGATTGTGCGCTCACCACCGCAGGGTTCGACACCACCGCGGGCGAAGTGATGAGCATCGGCGAGCGCCCACCGGTCGCGCTGCTCGATCCTGCCGCGGCCTCGCGCCTCGCGATCGGCGAAGCGATCACGAACCTCGCGGCCGCGCCGATCGGCCCGCTCGGTCGGATCAAGCTGTCGTGCAACTGGATGGCGGCCGCGGGGCATCCTGGCGAGGACGCCGCGCTCTATGCCGCGGTCGAAGCGTGCAGCACCACCGCGGTCGCGCTCGGGCTCGCGATTCCGGTCGGCAAAGACTCGATGTCGATGCGGACCGTGTGGCCGAGCCCCGACAACGCCGACGACATCCGCGTCGTCGTCGCACCGGTCACGCTCGTAGTCACCGCCTTTGGCCCGTGCAACGACGTGCGCCTCGCAGTCACCCCCGAGCTCCGCGGTGGCGAGCGCGAGCTGCTGCTGATCGATCTCGCGAACGGCGCGGCGCGGCTCGGCGGGAGCTGCCTCGCGCAGGTGTTCAGCCAGCTCGGCGACGTCGCGCCCGATCTCGACGATCCGAAGCGGCTCCATCGCTTCTACGAGGCGATCCAGCAGCTCGTCTCCGAGGCCAAGCTCTCCGCGTATCACGACATCTCCGATGGTGGTCTCGTCACCACCCTGCTCGAGATGTCGTTCTGCTCGGGCCTCGGTCTCGAGATCGATACCTCGACCGTCCACGTCGATCAGTTCAGCGCGCTGTTCGCCGAAGAGCTCGGGGCTGTCATCGAAGTTGCGACCGCCGACCTCGCGCACGTCCACGCCGTCCTCGCGCGGATCGGCGCGAAGGTTCACTCGATCGGTCGCGCCGTCTCGACCGATCGGATTCGCATCACCCACGCCTCGCGCCGCGTCCTCGATGCGACCCGCGTCTCGCTGCGCGATCGCTGGTCGCACGTCACGCACGAGATGGCGCGTCGTCGCGACGACCCATCATGTGCGGACGAAGAGCACGACTCGCGGGTCGATGCCGGCGCGATCGGGCTCGCGGCCCACCTCACGTTCGATCCCACCGACGACATCGCCGCAACTCTGCGGACCACGCGGACGCGCCCTCGTGTCGCGATCCTGCGCGAACAGGGCGTCAACGGTCAGATCGAGATGGCCGCCGCGTTCACGCGCGCGGGCTTCGATGCGGTCGATGTCCACATGACCGACCTCGTCGAAGGCCGCACCGACCTCTCCGACGTGCGCGGTATCGTCGCGTGTGGCGGCTTCTCGTTCGGCGACGTGCTCGGCGCGGGCCGCGGCTGGGCCTCGACGTTCCGCTACAACACGCGCGCACGCGACGCGGTCCAAGCGCTCGTCGCGCGCAGCGATACGTTCGTGCTCGGGGTCTGTAACGGCTGTCAGATGATCGCAGAGCTCGCGCCCGAGCTGATGCCCGCGCTCCAGCCCTCGTGGCCGCGGTTCGTGCGCAACCGCAGCGAGCGGTTCGAGGCGCGCGAGGTGATGATCAAGATCGACGACAGCCCGTCGTTGTTCTTTCGCGGCATGACGGGTTCGTGGATCCCGATCGCGACCTCGCACGGGGAGGGCAGGGCGGAGCTCACGACCGAGAAGCTCGCACAGCTCGAGAGCCAGCGCCTCGTCTCGGCGCGGTTCGTCGATGGTCGTGGCCTCGTGGCCGAGACCTATCCGATCAATCCGAATGGCTCGCCGCGCGGCATCGCCGCGATCACGTCGCCGGATGGCCGGATCACCGCGATCATGCCGCACCCCGAGCGTGTGTTTCGCACCGTGCAGTTGTCGTGGCATCCGCGCGAGTGGGGCGAGGACAGCCCGTGGATGCGGATGTTCCGCAACGCGCGCGTCTGGGTCGACTGAATTCCTGCGACCGTGCAGTGGGACAGGGCTCTCTCGGCGGCTAGATAAAGGGCAGCGCGATCACGACCGCGCCGAGGGCGATCACGGCGGCGTGCACGCGACGGACGCGGTGCTGCGTACGCTTGATCCCGATCAACAACACGAGCGCGGCCGCGGCACGACGCATCTGGAGCAGGCCGGGCACGAGCATCAGCAGCGCCGCGAACGCGACGATTCGACCCGGGAACAGCGCGAGGCCGCCGCTGAACGCGCCGACCACGAGCGTGGGAGCCAGCAAGAGCTCGCTGAAGGCGACCAAGGCGATCGCCCAGCGCTGACCGGCGAGCATGCACGTGGCGGCGACGGCGAGCGTCGCAGCGACCTCGGGACCGTTCCAGTTGGAGGTCGCGAGCGGCAGGGCGAGCATCGAGCCAAGCAACGCCGTCACACCGACGAAGAGGTCATCGCGACGGCGTCGCGTGAGCGCCTGGGTGTGGCGCGTCGACCGAACTGCTTCCGCCATGATGTAATTGTATTCGGCCGCGGACAAATGTCGATAAGTTGTAATCTTGAAGATACAATTGAGACGAGTTAACCACTCGTAAGATCGAGGCTTTAAGACGGCGCGCGATCTCTTGTACGCAGCGCAGGACACCTCCGCAGCAGCCGCCGGGGCCGCCAGCGCGCAGGGATCAGTCGGCGATTTCGCGGAGCTTGCGGAGCAGCTCGCGCGCTTCATCGCAGTGCGAGGCGGCGTCCTTCATCGACTGGCGGATCAGCTCGAAGCTCGCGCGCGGAATGTTGTGCGCGTACTGCTCGAACTCGCCCTCGGCCGCCATCACTTCGATGCGAAGCGACGAGAGCAGATCGTTCAACGATGCCGAGGTCTCCGACGTGAGGGCCGCGATCTCGAGTGCGCGCTTCACCTTCGCGCTGCCGGCCTCGGTCGCGAGCTCGCGATCCGCCTTCTCGAGGCGGTTCTTGAGGTTATCGCGCTCGATCTCCATCATGGAGAGATCGTTCTCGAGGTCCTCCATGCGCCGCGCGTTCTCGGCGTTGAACTTCTGTGCGCGATAAACCCGGAGCTCGGTCTGGAGCTGCTCGACCCGCCGACGGAGCACGCGAATCTCGGCGTCCGACTCGTGGGTCTGCGCGATCCCCAGGGCGACGAGGGCATTGCCCTGGTTCGGGATCGGCGACGCCGAATTGCCACCCTGCATCGCGACATGGCCGGTCGGGCCCGAGGTCGGGACCGGCCCCATGCCGGGGTGCTGCATCATCGGGTGGTCACCCGCAGGGGGCGGGGAGACCGAACCACCCGCCGCCGCGATCTGGTTCGTATCGACGAACCTCAACCACAGGCTGCCACAGCGCACCGCATCGCCGTGCTTGAACATGTGGTTCTGCACGCGCTGCTCTTGAAAGTAGACGCCGTTTGCCGAGGACAGATCCTCGAGCACGTAGCCACCACCACCCCAGTAGATGCGGGAGTGATGACGCGAGACCATCGCGTCGTCCGTGCGGATGGCGCAATCCATCGCGCGTCCGACCCGGATCTCGGCCGAGGTCAAGTCGAGGGAGCCTTCGATGCCCTGTGCATCGCGCCAGAGTAGTCGCGGCACGTTCCCGAAAAAGGTACGGCAAGTCTCGGGATTTCACAAGTTTGGTAGACGATCACGCGCGCCGGGTGCGGCCCCCCATGGTAGTAGGGGGCCATGTGCGGTGTGTTCGGCATCCACGGTCACGACGAAGCGGCCAACATCGCGTATTTGGGCATGCACGCCCTCCAGCACCGCGGCCAGGAGTCGGCAGGGTTGGTCGCCCTCGACGACGGCCGCATGCGCAAGCACGTCGGCATGGGGCTGGTCTCGGACTTATTTAACCGCGAGACCCTGGCCAAGCTGCCGGGGCGGTCCGCCGTGGGCCACGTTCGCTACTCCACGGCCGGCAGCTCCGAGCTGCGCAACGCCCAGCCGTTCCTGTTCGAGTACTCCGGCGGCGCGATCTCCATCGGCCACAACGGCAACATCGTCAATGCGACCGAGCTGCGCCTCG
>JANXOP010000256.1 GCA_025357755.1 Kofleriaceae bacterium
CGGAGCGGCGAGCGCTGGATGCCCACCGGCGCGGCATCGGTCGGAACGTGCGTGGCCGGATCGATCTCCCAGATCGCGAGCAGGAACTTGTAGCCGATCTGCGTGCGCTGGTTGACCTGGAAGAACACGTGGAGGTCGGCCTTGCCGCCCGGCATGAGCGGCTTGCCATCGGCGTCGATGCCGAGGATCTGGAGCTTGCCGTGATCGAGGCTCTGGTCGGTCGTCGTGACCGTCGGGCGAGGCGATGCCACGACGTAGTCCTTCATGCGCTCGGTCTGTTGGTTGAACAGCGCGTCGCGTGAATACACGACGCGCTCGAGCCAGCCGTCCAGCGCGGTCTTCATGACGTCGTACTGCGGCGGATGCTTCGAAGCGAGGTTCGCGTGCTCCCACGGATCGGCCTGGAGATCGAACAACTCGTAGAGGTTCGACTGCATGTAGTAGATCAACTTCCAGGTCTCGGAGATCGCGGCGCGCTGCGGCGAGGGTGCGTTGGTCTCGGCGAATACGATGCGATCGTGATCCTCTTTGCCGTAGAACAGCGCCGGCACCTCGCTGCGGCCCTCGAACGAGAGGTCCTTGACGTCGATGCCCGCGAGCTCGGCGATCGTCGGCACGATGTCGAGGTTCGTGGTCGCGCCGCCGATCAGGTGCGGCGCGTTGTCGGGGATGTAGAAGATCATCGGCACGTGCTGGAGCTCGCGATAGAGCGCCGTGCCATGCGTGCCGACGGGCACGGTGTGCTCGCCCATCGAGTCTCCGTGATCGCTGGTGAGCACGATGATCGTATTCGGGGTGCTCGGTAGGCGCTGGAGCTCGTCGAACAGCCGCCCGAGCTGTTGATCGGTCCACTTGATCTCGGCGTCGTAGAGATCCGGCTCGCTCGAGCCGTAATCGACGACGTCGGGATGCGCGACATAGCGGCCGTGCGGATCGATGTAGTGCGCCCACAAGAACCACTTGTGGCCCTGCTCGCGCGAGATCCACGCGAGCGCGTGATCGGTGACCTTGTCAGCGGCGATCCGGAACGGATCCGGAATCTTGCCGATCGAGTTGTCGTAGTCGTCGACCCCTTGATCCATGCCCCAGTCATTCCAGTACTCGTGCGACGCGATCACGCCGGTGCGATAGCCGCCGCGCTTCATGATCTCGGTGAGCAGCGTGTTTTCGGGCTTGAGCTTCGGGGGGCTCCCCGCCGGCATGTTCTCGTCGAGCGCGATGCCCGAATGGAAGTACTTCGAGGTGATGATCGCGGGGATCGAGGCCATCGTGCCCGCCGACGGTGCATTCGTGAACGTGAACGAGGTCGAGCGCGAAACGAGGTCGGCGAGCCGCGGGGTGGTATCGCGCGCCTTCGCGCTCTTCGCGTAGCCACCGAACGTGGTGTGGTCGTAGCGCAGCGTATCGACCGTGATGAACAAGAAGTTCCAGTCCTTCTTGAATTGCGGTGGCACCGGCAACGTCGGGCCCGTCGGCACCGGCAGGGACTTCATCGAGAAGTCGTGGCCGTCGCAGTTCTGATCGATGCCGTCGTCGGGAATATCGCGCGCCCCGGGATGGATCGCCGCGTCGAACGGGGCGCAGTCATTCTCGCCCATCAGCGATCCGTAGCCATCGCGATCGAGATCGGTGGCGTACCGGATCGAGTCGTTGAGCTTCTCGAAGGTCGGCGATCCGGTGAGCGCGATGAAGCGCGCCGCCGGATCGCTACCCCAGCGGAGCAGCGTCATCATCATGATCGCGAGGCTCGCGACCGCGAGCGCGAGGCCACGGCCGCGCGAACGCACACGCGGCTTCGCGTGCGCGTGCCAGTAGGCGCCGAGGCCCATGCCGAAGGCGAGCGCGACGATCGAGATGATCTTGCGGACCGGGAGATCTGCACGGCTCTGCGGGAACACCGTGGCCATCGCGATCAAGCCAGCCGCGGTCGCCACCGCGAACGTGAGGCCGGCGGCACGCCACCGGCCGAGCGGGTTCGCGCCGCACAAGATCGGTGCGAGTACGCGCGCGGCGGTCCGGGTCGCGATCTGGAAGTAGGGCAGGGTCTCGCGCGCGATCACGACCGCGCCGATCGCGAGCGCCGCGATCACCATCGCGCGCAGTTGCGCTTCTTTGTAATGATCGGCCCACAAGGCGATCTTCGCGACGATCGCGCCGTAGACCCCGGTCGTCGCGAGCAGCGCCCATAGCTTCGGCACGTTGGGTCGCACGCCTTCCTCGAGTGGACCGGCGACGAACCAGCCCTCGGCGGTCAGCGCGGCCGGATCGATCTGGCCGCGCAGCCAGCGCGCCGTACGCATCGTGCGGGCGAGCACGATCCGGAGGATCAGCCACAGCCAGAGCGACAGCGTGAAGACGATCGGGACGTAGCGCACGAGGCTGCCCGCATCGATCGGTCCACTGTAGAAGATCGCCGCGAGCACGGCCTCGATCGGCGCGAACACCGCGACTCCACCGGTGACCATCGCGATCGCGCGGCTCGTATCGGCGCGCCTCGCGATGGCATACGAACGATAGCGACTAGCCATGCAACGTCCCTCTGGTGGTATCACGTTCGAGGTTCACGTGCCCGACGCGCCTCCGTCCCTCAGCCGCTACTGGCTCGTCGCGATCGCGGCCGCGTACCTCTATCTGTTTCCGTACTACCCGAAGCTCCAGAGCGCGAACGAGCTTCCGCGCGTGTACCTCGTCAAGGCGATAGTCGACGACGGCACGTTCGCGATCGATCACGGCGTCGCGCAGTACGGCAAGACCTCGGATCTGTCGCGCTACGCCGACCACTACTACCAGAACAAGGCACCGGGCTCTTCGCTGGTCGCCGTGCCGGTCTATGCGGTGGTCGCCAAGCTGTGCGGCCCACCGAGCCTCGCGGTGACGATGTGGCTGTGTCGCGTGGTCACCGGCATCGTGCCGACCCTGCTCCTGCTGTGGCTGCTGTGGGGGTACCTGGCGCGGTTTGCCCCGGATCCAGCGACCCGCCGCCTCGTGCTGTTCGCCTACGCGTTCGGCTCGATGGCGTTCACCTATTCGATCCTCTACTACGGCCATCAGCTCGCGGCCGTCTGCATCGCCGGGGCATGGATCCTCGGTGAGGGCGTCGCCGACGGCACCCGTCGCACGCGCACGATGATCGCGGTCGGGTTGCTCGCAGGCATGGCGCCGCTCGTCGATTACCAGGCGGCATTCGCCGGCGTGCCGCTCGCGATCTATCTCGGGCTTCGGCTGCGCGCATGGCGACCATTCGCGATCGCCTCGCTCGCGGCGCTTCCGCCGCTCGGGTTCTTGCTGTTCTACCAGCACGCGTGTTTCGGCAGCGCGTTCGCGACCGGCTACAACTACTCGACGACATTCGCCGGCGATCACGCCGCAGGCTTCCTCGGCATGACGCATCCGACGTGGCACGCGTTCGTCGGCGTCATGGTCGCGCCGGATAACGGCTTCGTCGTGCTCGCGCCGTGGTGGCTGCTCGCGCTGCCGGGAGGGGTGATCCTGTGGCGGCGCGGCGAGCGAGCGCTGGTCGCGACCGTGCTTGCGATCGCGGTGATCTTCGTGCTGTTCGTGAGCTCGCTCGCGTTCTGGCGCGCTGGCTGGGAGGTCGGGCCCCGCTACATCGTCGCGCTCCAGCCCTTCCTGTTGCCGCTCGTCGCGGCGACGCTCGCCGAGTGGCGGACACGGCCCGTCGCATTCGGCCTCGCCTGCGGGCTCGTGGCGATCGGGGTGGTGATCTACACGCTGTCGTCGGCGACCTTGCCGATGTGGCCCGCGGATAGCGCGGGGACCAACTTCAAGAATCCTGTATTCGAGGTCATGTTTCGGTTGCTCGGTGATCACGCGGTCGGGCCCAACGTGCTGCGTGCACTCGGGGTGCAGGGGCTCGCGAGCATCGCCCCCCTGGTCGTCGGGATTGCCGCACTCGTCGGGTTCGCGATGCGCGCGGCGGGCGCGACGCGGAAGGCTCTCATGATCTCCGTGGTCGTCGCCGCCGCGGGGATCGCCGCGTTCTCGCTGGCGGGGCGCGATCCGAGCGCCGCGCGCGAGGCGAGCGCGGCCTATGCACGAACGCTCTACCCGGCCGTCACGCAATAGTGCTACGACACGGCGCATGTCGCGTTCGCTCTGGCCCGCCGCGATCGTCGTCGCGTTTGTAGTGCTGAGCTCGGGCTGCAAGAAGAAGGAACCCGCGGCGATGCCCGACGATGCGGCAGGCATCGTCGATCAGGCCGAGGTCGCGGGCACGCTCGACAAGAAGTGCGTCGCCGGTGATCTCGAAGCATGTCGCAAGCTCGGCGTCATGTACCAGGAGGGCACCGGCGTGTCCCCCGATCCGCGCCGCGCGACCGCGCTGATGGGCCAGGCGTGCAACGGCAACAACCTGTCGGCGTGCAACAACCTCGGCATGAACCTCGCCGAGGGCATCGGCATCGACAAGAACATCACGCGCTCGATCGATGCGTACACGAAGGCGTGCGATGGCGGCTTCAAGCTCGCGTGTCGCAACCTCGGCCTCATGTATCGCGATGGCCGAGGCGTGCCGGCGGATCTCGCGAAGGCCGAGTTGCTGCTCGACAAGGCGTGCAAGGCGAACGTCGCGTTCGCGTGCAAGAACGCCGGTGACCTCGATGCGATGGTCTCGGCGAAGGGCGGTTCGCGCTGGAAGCAGGCGATCGGTCACTACAAGCAGGGCTGTGATTCTGGCGACCCGACCGCGTGTCGCCAGATCGGCGTGATGTACCTCGAGGGCAAGGGGCTGCCGAAGTCGACGAGCGCGGCGAGCGTGTGGCTCGAGCGCGCGTGTCTCCCTGATGACGCGGTCGCGTGTCGCTTGCTCGGCTTGATGGTGCTCCAGGGCATCGGTGTCGCCAAGGATGTCGAGCGAGGCAAGCAACTGTTAGCCCGCGCATGCGAAGCCAAGGACGACGAAGCGTGCCGCGTCATGAAGCTCGCAGAGGCCGCGCCCGGTGCCGATGGCGGCGTGGATCTGGGCAGCGGAAGTGCGGGCAGCGCGAGCCCCGCAGGCAGCGACGACCACAAGCCACACGTGTAGCTGAGTGGGTCTCAGCGACCCGGGCACTCCCGTCCGGATGAAGGCGGATCCTCGGACATGTAGGTGCCGGGACGATATCGTCCACCCGATCTCCTAAGTGGTGGAAGCACCGTCGCTCCCGATGGGGCCGGCACACCGGGATCACAACTTGTTCACAGGGGACCCACCGATCTCTTCACCTCCTTAGGATTCGGGCTCTTAGCACCGGTTCGGGGTGTGAATAACCGGGGCTTAAAAGGGAGTTGTTGACAGGGGTGTGGAGAGCGCCGGAAACGGGTGTCGTAGCCGCTTCAATACGTGCGGGACTGTCACATCCCGCGTCCGCAACGCGGACACGGCAGGTCCGAGGGGCGGACGGAGCGGGCCTCCCGGGGTCCGCCTGGCGGACGGTTTGACCCCCATAGTATCCGGCGCTCGGACGGTCAAGTTGCATCCTGAAACCAGGATCTGGTCCGTAGCCGGACCTAGGGTCGCAACGAGCGATAGAGCTGCACGTACTGGAGCGCCGAGGCCGTCCACGAGGAGTCGCGGGCCATCGCCGCCTGTCGCGCCTCGGCGAGGACCGTGGGCTCGCGCACGATCGCGATCGCTCGCTCGGTTGCCTCGATCAACCCTCGTGCGCTCGCATCGTCGAACCGCACGCCGGTGCGATCGTTGACCGTGTCGCGCAAGCCGCCGACCGCGTGCACGATCGGCAGCGTCCCGTAGCGCATCGCATAGAGCTGCCCGAGACCGCACGGCTCGAACCGCGACGGCATCGCGAACAGATCACATCCTGCATAGATCCTGCGCGACAGCGCGGCATCGAAGCCGATCCGCACGGCGAGGTGCTCGCTGAAGGCGCTCGCGAGCCAGCGAAACCGATCCTCGAGCTCGGGCTCACCGGAGCCGAGCACCACGAGCTTCGCATTCAACCGATCGAGCTCGGGCACGAGCTCGGCGACGAGGTCGATGCCTTTCTGATGCGCCATCCGCGCGATCACGCCGATCAGCGGCTGGTCCGCTGCGAGCACGAGGCCGAGCTCGGCCGCGGCCGCGTTGCGACAGATCGCCTTGCCCGCGAGGTTCGCGGCGGTGAATTGCGACGGCAGCGCGCGATCGGTGGCGGGATCCCAGCTCTGGACGTCGATGCCGTTGACGATGCCGACCAGGCGCCGCACATCCCAGCGCAGAAATCCATCGAGCGCCTCGCCGCGCTCCGGCGTGAGGATCTCGCGCGCGTACGTCGGGCTCACCGTGGTGACGGCATCGGAGGCGGCGAGGCCGCCCTTGAGCAGGCACACCTGATCGTAGAACTCGAGGTGATGAACATCGAAGTACGACCACGGAAAGCCGAGCTCGGTCATCACGTGCTTCGGAAAGATCCCGCGGAACGCGAGGTTGTGAATCGTCGAGATGATCGCGACCTGCGCGTTCGCGGCGCGCGCATACACCGCGGCCGAGGCGCCCTGCCAATCGTGGGTGTGGAGCACGTCGGGCGCACCGCCGACGAGTCGCGCACCGTAGTCGACCGCCGCCTTGCCGAGAGCGCCGAACCGGATGTGGTTGTCGGTGAACTCCGATGCACCACCGGGGCCGTACAGCGTGCCACCGCGATCGTATAAGGCTGCGCAGTCGACGAAACCGTACGTCACGCGGCCGACCTTCGCGGTGCGCAGCCGCGCCTCGAAGCGATGGGGGCCGACCGTGATCACGATCGGTTCGCCCGCCTCGAGGGTGATCGATCTGGCCGCGAGCTTGGCTTCGACGCCGCGGTAGAGGGGGGCGATCACGCCGACGATCACGCCGTGGCCTTCCGCGAGCGCAGCCGACAAGCCGGCGACGACGTCCGCGAGGCCACCCGACTGCGCGAACGGCGCGACCTCGCTCGCGACGTGAACCGCGCGCATCGCCATCAGTCGCCGGCGTAGCGCTTGAAGCGCGGCCCGGCCGACTCGTAGCTGTGCCGACTCTGGGTCGACACGACGAACGAGCCCTCGCGCATGTTATTCGCGAGATCGGGGTCACTCTCGAGCAGCTCGGCGACATCGTTCGCGAGCACGACCGGGCCGTTCGCGGGGACGAGCGTGCCCTTCGGGACGACGACGATGCCGGACTCGGTGATGAACGGAAACCGCGCCGCATCCAGCGCCGGATCCTCGCCGATCACGCAGCCCGGTTCGATCTTGCAGTTCTTGTCGAGGATGACGCGCTTCAACCGCGCACCGCGACCGATATCGCAGCCCGACAGGATGAGCGACTGGTCGATCGTCGCGCCGGCGTGCACGAAGCAGTCGTACCCGAGGACGGTGTCCTTGATCGAGGCCGAGGCCACGATCGAGCCCTCACACACGAGGCTGTCATCGACCTGAGATGCGGCTTCGCCTTCGCCGGCGCGCACGAAGCGGGCGGGCGGATAGTCGCGTTGCGCACTTCGGATCCGCCACGACCGATTGTAGAGATCGAGCGCGGGCACCCGCGCGCGGAGCTCCATGTTCGCCGTGAAGTACGAATCGATCGTGCCGACGTCGCGCCAGTACGGCTCGAGCCCCTCGGTCTCGCCAGGGACCTTGTTCGATGCAAAGTCGTAGACCCGAACATTCGCACCGTCATTGACGAGCTGCGGAATGATGTCGCGCCCGAAGTCGTGGCCGCTCTGCTTGCCCCCGTTGCCGTGATGGCCGAGCACGCGCTCGAGCACTTCGCGACGAAAGATGTAGTTCCCCATCGAGACCAGCGACCAACCCGGACGGCCCGGCATCTCCGGCGGATGCTCGGGCTTCTCGATGAAGCCGGTGATCCTGCCCGAGGCGTCGCAATCGATGATGCCGAAGGCGCTCGCCTCGACGGTCGGTACGGGGAAGGCCGCGACGGTCAGGTCCGCTCCACGCTCGCGATGCTCGACCTCCATCTGGTCGACATCGAACTTGTAGATGTGATCGCCACCAAAGATCGCGACGTGGTCCGAGCGCGAGTCCTTTACGAGATTCAGGTTCTGATACACGGCGTCTGCCGTGCCGCGATACCAGAAGTCACCGAGCCGCATCTGCGCGGGCACGACCTCGATGTACTCGCCGAAACCCGACAGCCGCCAGTTGCGCGACAGGTGCTTGATCAGGCTCGAAGACATGTACTGCGTGAGCACATAGATCTTCCGATATCCGGAGTTGATGAAGTTCGACAGGACGAAGTCGATGATCCGGTACCGCCCCGCGAACGGAACCCCCGGCTTGGATCGGTGAATCGTCAGCGGGCCGAGACGGGAGCCTTTGCCACCCGCCATGATCATCACCAGGGTGTCTTTCATGGGCGTCCCGCCCGTTAATGTAGCAAGGTCCGTGCGCGAGCACCTACTTCGCGCAGGCGCGACCGAAGATCGTGGAGGACGAGGCGGAAGCGACCGCCTTGCAGGTGTACGAGGTCGGGCAGGCCGAGACGTCCGCGGTACCACCGGCGCAGGCCGCGGTGCACTTCTTGCCAGAAGCGCCCATTACCACGCACAGGTTGCCAGGACCGCCACAGTCCGAGTGTGCGCTGCATACCCAGTAGGTAGCGTCGAGCTACGACGGGCCGGCTACCGGCGTAGCCGGCAAGAACACGTTCGCGCGGTAGTAGCGGAGCTCGTCGATCGACTCGCGGATGTCATCGAGCGCGCGATGGGTCTCTTTCTTCTTGGTCTGCGCCGCGGTGATCGCCGGAAACCAGCGGCGCGCCAGCTCCTTGATCGTCGAGACATCGACCATCCGGTAGTGCAGGCGCTCGTCGAGGATCGGCATGTACTTGCGCACGAACCGGCGATCTTGATGGATCGAGTTACCGGCAAGCACCGGGCGATCTTTCGCGCTGACATGCGCGTTGATAAACGCAATGGTCTGCGCCTCGGCCTCGGCCTCGCTGACCGTCGATGCCTTGACGCGATCGACGAGCCCCGAACCACCGTGGTGCTTGGTGTTCCAGTCATCCATCGCGGCGAGGATCTCGTCGGCTTGATGGATGACGAGGTCGGGGCCGACCGCGAGCTCGACGAGGTTTCCGTCGGTGAGGATCGTCGCCATCTCGATGATCCGCTCCTTTGCGGGATCGAGACCCGTCATCTCCATGTCGAGCCAGACCAGAACGTCCGCGGGCATGGCGCGGACACTACAACGTTCGCCTGCTCGCGTGCTACGCCGCGTGCGAAGCAGGTGACGCAGCCGCGCGCGCGACCTCGGCATCGGCCTCCGGTGGGAGCCCCCAGCCCGGCTGGTAGCTGCTGTCCTCGCGCGCCGAGCGCGTGCCCTCTGGGCCGCCGATGATCGCGAGTTGATCGAGCGTCACGAGTGCGGGATGGACGACGCCGCACGCATGCGCGAGGTGGGTGAGCTCCTTGCGCACCGTGGCGAGGTAGTTCGCGAGCCGGGCAGACTTCAGTGTGGGATCGAGCCCACGCATCAGCCACCGGTTCTGGGTCGCGACGCCGGTCGGACAGTGGCCGGTGTGGCAGCGCTGCGCCTGGATGCAGCCGATCGAGAGCATCGCCTCGCGCGCGACGTTGATCATGTCGCAGCCGAGCCCGAGCGCCATCAGCGCGTTCTCGGGGAAGCCGAGCTTGCCCGAACCGATGAACACGACGTGGTGGTGGACGCCGCGCTCCGCGAACGCGCGGTAGACCTCCGCGAAGCCGAGCCGGAACGGCAGGGCGACGTGATCGGTGAACACCAGCGGCGCCGCGCCGGTACCGCCTTCGCCGCCATCGATCGTGATGAAGTCGGGGGCGCGCTTGGTGCGCTCGATCTCGAGCGCGAGGTCGCGCCAGAACCCGAGGTCGCCGACCGCCGACTTGATGCCGACCGGCAACCCGGTCGCATCGGCGAGCATCTCGATCCAGTCGAGCATGCTCGAGACATCGCGAAAGGCGCTGTGACCGGCGGGCGAGATGCAGTCGCGGTCCATGCCGATGCCGCGGATCTTCGCGATCTCCGGTGTGATCTTCTCCTTCGGCAGCACGCCCCCGAGCCCCGGCTTCGCGCCTTGCGACAGCTTGATCTCGATCGCCCGAACCTTCGCCGAGCCGACGGATTCCTTGAACTTCTCGAGCGAGAACTTCCCTGCGGCATCGCGACAGCCGAAGTAGCCGGTCCCGATCTGCCAGATGATGTCGCCGCCCTTGCGGTGATAGTCCGAGATGCCGCCTTCGCCGGTGTTCTGCAGTGCGCCTGCGAGGGCGACGCCGCGATTGATCGCCTCGACCGCGTTCGGCGACAGCGAGCCGTAGCTCATCGCCGAGGTGTTGACGATCGAGGTCGGCCGGAACGCGTGCTTGCGATTGCGATAGCCGCCGAGCACGCGAATACACGAAAGCGGATAGTTGCTGTCGTAGCCGGGCTCGCCGGGATGCGGCGTGTGGATCGGGAACGCACTGTGACGCACGAGGATGTAGCCGGGCTTCTCGATGTCGTTATCGGTGCCGAACCCGAAGTAGTTATTCTCGCGCTTGGCCGACGAGTAAACCCAGCGCCGCTGATCGCGCGAGAACGGCCGCTCCTCGTCGTTACTCGTGACGATGTACTGGCGCAGCTCGGGACCGAGCGCCTCGAGCCAGTAGCGGAAGTGCCCGACGATCGGGAAGTTGCGGATGATCGAGTGACGCTTCTGAACGAGATCGTGCACGAGCACGACGACCAGAAATGCGCAAAACCCGAGGCCGACCCAGGCCCATGTCGCCATTCCTCGATACTACAACTAGTCGCCGGACCAGTGCCGGAGGGGCCCGGTGTCCATGTGGACGAACCCGCTCTGGAGATAGATCCCGACGCCGCCCTTCTTCTGCGCTCTCGCCCACGCGTCGAGCTGCGGGGTCGGGATGGTCGCGAGGAAGAAGTCGATCGCGTTGCCGTGCGTGTGCTCGCTGTCGCGGGCGACCTGATGACCCTTCTTGCGCAGGATCAGGTTGAACTTCGGGTGGCGAAAGGCCGACACGATGGTCACCGTATCGATCTTGAAGTGCTGCGCTGCGGCGACGACGATCGGCACGAGCCGCGGGTCCATCGCGATCGCCTTGTTGGTGTAGTGGTCGCGCAGGAAGTGATCGGTATTCGCCGCCAGCGCGGCCGGATCGACCGCGAGCCACTCGTGGGTGTGCTCGTTGAAGAGGTTGACGAGCGGTACGGGCCTGGTGCCCGGCGCGGGCGGGGCAGGATGCTTGCTCGACTTGGTCGCGGCTTCGCGGTCCTTCTTGGCAACCTCCGCGTGCCCGATGCCGGCGAGCGCGAGCAGGACCGCGACGACTCTCACGGCGAGCGGCGCTTCAACGGCACCAGCACTTCGTTGAGCGAACCGGATCGAAAGCCGGCGAGATCGAGTGCGACGTAGGCAAATCCGAGCCGCTTACCGAGCGCGACGATCTGTTCACGAGCCTCGACCATCCGGCTCAGCTCACTGGCCTCGACCTCGAGCCGCGCGATCGTGTCGTGGAAGCGCACGCGGAGCTGGCGAAACCCGAGCGCGCGCAGCCCGTCTTCGAAGTCGTCCACGCGGCGCAGCCGATCCGGCGTGATCTGCGTCCCGTACGGAAACCGCGACGACAGGCACGCGAGCTGCGGCTTGTCCCAGGTCGAGAGCCCGAGCTCTTTCGACAGCGCGCGGATCTCGGTCTTGGCGAGCCCGACATCGACCATCGGCATCGCCGCGCCCCGCGCGCGGGCGGCCGCGATGCCAGGGCGCACGTCGCCGAGGTCATCGGTGTTCGTGCCGAGGATGATCGGTGCATTGCCGAGCGCGGTCGCGATCGGTTGCGCGACGCCCATCAGCTCGGTCTTGCACATCGCGCAGCGGTGGGTCGGGTTCTCGGCGAAGCCCGGGACCTCGAGCTCGTGCGAATCGACGACGTGATGCCGCTCGCCCAGGCCGAGTTGCTTGCCGAGCGAGATGGCTTCCATGACCTCGCTGCGCGCCATCGTCGGCGACACCGCGGTCACGGCGTGGGCGCGATCACCAAGCGCGTCGACCGCGACCTTGAGCAGGAACGCCGAGTCCACGCCGCCCGAGAACGCCACGACCACCTGGCCGTAGCCTTGGAGCTGGGTGCGAAGCGCTTCGAGCTTTCCGTCCGCCGACAACATCGGAGCTACCGTAGCACCTCGCCGGGCCAGCGCGCGATCTCGACGAAGTCGCCCGATCGAAACAGCGCCGCCTCGGTCAGGCCCGTCGCCGTCACCCCGATCACGAGGTGGTCGACCGGATACCCGGCACCGCTGGCGACCTCACGATCGACCTCCGAAAAGTACGCACGGCCGTTCGTGTGGGAGTGATAGAGCACGCGCGCGGGTGCCGCGGTCTGGAAGCTCTTCGCGAAGGCGAGCAGCTCCGTGCCCGAGATGACGAAGCCGGTGTCGGCGCCGCGCGCGGGTGCGGTGGGATGCTGCCCTTCGGCCTGGCGGTTCGTGCAGGGCACGACGCGATCGGTGATGTAGCCACAGCACTCCGCGGGGAAGCACGCCTGCGCATGCACGCCGATCGCGCGGAGCACCTCGGCCGTGATCACTCGCGACTCGCCGCGGCGACGAGGAAGACGGTCGCCGCGAGCCCTCCGCGCCAATATGCGAGCGCGACCTCGTCGCCCGCCGAGCTCGGCCACCAGGCAGGGCGTGGCGCGAGGACGACCTCGTGCTCGGCGGTGCGGACGGACCATGGCTCCTTCGCGGTCGCACCGTCGGACTCGGTGAACACGCGGGTATCGGTCGCGTGGGCCGCGACCTCGGCGCGCTGGGCCGCGGTGGCGTGCGTGACGACCAACGTGCCGACGCCCGCGGAGGCGAGAAACTGCGCGGCGATCAACTCGGCACGCGGATCGGGTTCGCGCAGCGCGAGCGTCGCGGTCGAGACCATGATCGCGGTCTGCCCGAGCCCTCCGATCTCCGGGAGCTGGATGTGCCGCGCGTAGCGCTGCGCTTGATCGTCGCGCACGAGCTCAGCCGCCCGCGATCGCCGGGATGATCGAGATTTCGTCGCGTGCGGTGACCGGCGTCTCCAGGCCCTGGAGCCCTTCGATATCGTCAGGACCGACATAGATCCGGATGAACGGCTTCACGGTCGCGCCGTCCATCACCTTGCCGCCGATACCGGGATGCTTCTGCTCGAGCGCGGCGAGAGCGCTGCGCACGGTCGTCGCCTCGATCTCGACCTCGGCCTGGTTTGCGGTCAGCTGGCGCAGCGCGCCGGGGATTCGAATCAACGCCATATCAAGCCACCATTTCCTTGGGTCGCTGCGCACACGCGGAGCAGTCCGCGCGGCGCGAGAATCGAACGATCCGCGGCTCGGTCGAGACGCGGAGATCGTCGAAGACGTAGAGCGTGCCGAGCCCGTCGGCGTTTGCGCTCGGTGCTCCTGCGATCGCGAGTGCGAACGCCGCAGCGACGCCGCCGATCGCTCCGACGATCGGGCCGAGCACGCCCGCCGCGGCACACGTCGCGGCCGCGACCGGCTCCTCGAACAAGCAGCGATAGCACGCGGTGGCCGGCACGCCGACGAGCACGTTGCCGCCGAACTGCAGCGCGGCCGCGATCACGTATGGCAGGCCGCGAGCGACTGCCCAATCAGCGACCGCAAATTTCGTGGTCGGATCGTCGCTGCCGTCGACGATTAGCTCGCAATCGCCGGAGATGTCATCGGCATCCTCGGCGAGCCAGCGCAACTGATAGCCCTTCGCTCGGCCTCCTCGTTCGGTCACGCGGGTCGCGAGCGTCGTCGCTTTGGCCGCGCCGAGGTCGGCGGCAGTGAACTGGAGCTGGCGATGCAGGTTCGTGGTCTCGACGACATCGGGATCGACGATCACGAGCTCGACGCCCGCAGCGCCGAGTGCGAGCGCCAAGGGACCTCCTAGTCCACCGGCCCCGACGATCGTCGCCTTCATGCCGGCGGTTTCCCGCACACGGTGCAGACGTTGCCGGGACCGATCACCCCGACACACGCGCCATCACTGCACAAGATCCGGCGAGACCACTCATGATCGTCGGTCGAGGCATCGGGCGCGAGCGCTGCATCGCGCTCGTCCACTTCATCCTCATCCGCCGCGTCGGCCGCGTCCGCGTCGGCCGCGTCCGCGTCGGGCGCGTCCGCGTCGGGCTCGACGCCGAGCGCGTCGGCATCCGGTGCGACGGGCTCGACGAGCCCGCGCTCGCGCTCGTTGTTCCATGCGGGTGAAACACGGCCACACACTTTGCAGCGGCCCTCGAGCCCGATCACACCGGTGCACGCACCGTCGGGGCAAACTTCGCGATGATCCCATTCGTCGACTGTCATGTTCCGCCAAGCGCCGCGTACAGATCAGCGGCGAGGTAGAAGGTGACGTCCACGTCGCCGAAGCGCAACAGCGCGCGGGATAGCAATGGCTGCTCTTTGCGCGGCACGAGCACCGCGCCCTTGAGCCAGCTTCCGTTCTTCGAGCCGCCATCGGCCACGAACCAGTCGGAGCCGACCCGCTTGACGTACGCGTGGAGGCGAGAGATCGAGGTATCGGCGACCACGACATCGTTGTTCGCGGTGCGCCCGATCGTGATCCGGTCCGGGAACGAAGCCCCGGGTTTCTTGGCCAGCGGGTAGACCTCGAGCTCGATCTCGTCGGGGAGGTCCTTGCCGAACGGGAGTGTCTCGTCGCTCATCGGGGTCAGGGTCTGAACACCCGAGGGCCCTGGCTCGTCGCCGTCTTTGCGGTACCGCACGAGCGCCGCCGGGGCCGCCGCTCCGAGGAAGCCGTCGCGGCCGAGCTGCAGGAGCTGGCGATAGTGGGCCGCAGCATCGGCATCGGTAACCACATGGACCTCGTCGACCTCATCCCACAGGCCGGCCCAGGGATTCAAGCAGGGTTTGACACGTGCGTCGCCCACGGGGTAAACGTGCGTCGCCATGTACGATACGTCGGATATCCGCAAGGGCCTCAAGGTCTTGATGGACGGGAACCCCTACAACATCGTGGAGTTCCAGTTCGTGAAGCCCGGCAAAGGCGCCGCGTTCACGCGCACCAAGTTCAAGAACTTGCTGACGGGCGCTGTCGTCGAGCGGAACATCCGCTCGGGCGAGAAGCTGGAGCCGGCAAATGTCGAGACGCGCGACATGCAGTTCCTCTACAAAGAGGGCACCGACCTCGTGTTCATGGATCAGACCAGCTACGAGCAGGTCACGATCTCGACCGACATGATCGGCGAGGCGCACGATCTGATGAAGGACAACCTGGCGTGCACGGTGGTGTTCTTCAACGAGCGTCCCGTCGATGTCGCGCTCCCCACGTTCGTGCAGCTCGAAGTCACCGCGTCGGAGCCCGGCGTCAAGGGCGACACCAGCGGTAACGTTCAAAAGCCCGCCACGGTCGAGACCGGCGCTACGGTCAGCGTGCCGCTATTCATCCGCATCGGCGACATGATCAAGATCGACACTCGTACGCACGAGTACGTCGAGCGCATCAACAAGTCGTAAGTCATGCGCGGTCGCGTGATCGCGATCGAACGCGGCGATCGAGAGGCCGGGCATGGCTTCGCGCTCGTTCGTACCGAGCGTATCGACGAGCGGGTGGTCGATCCACCTGCGGCGTGGCGGGTCGGCGAGTTCGTCGATCTGGCTTCGGGCGCGCAGCTCGCGCCCGAGCGCGTCCCGACCGAGCCGTATCCGGGGCCAGGCAGCGAGGTCATGCGGCTCTCGCGCGGACGGCTCGATGCGCTGCGGGCTCGCGCGCGCGCCCTCGCGACCGTCCGGCGATTCTTCGACGAGCGCGACTTCCTCGAGGTCGAGACGCCGTTGCTCGTGCCGAGCCCGGGCCTCGAGATCCATCTCGATGCGGTCGAGGCGGGTGAGGGCTTCTTGATCACCTCGCCGGAGTACTCGATGAAGCGCCTGCTCGCCGCCGGCTGCGAGCGTATCTACCAGGTCTGCAAGTGCTTCCGCGCGAACGAGCGCGGCTCGCATCATGCGAGCGAGTTCACGATGATCGAGTGGTATCGCGCGTACTCGACGATCGAGGCGATCGCGGCCGACACCGAGCAACTCGTGCATGGTGTGTGCGGCGACGTCGCGCGCGCGGGTGTTCGCGAGATCGACGTACGTCCGCCGTGGCGCCGGATCTCGGTGCGTACGGCGATGCAATCGTGGGCCGGGGTGACCGTGATCGGCGACGAACCCGTCGAGCAGCTCACCCGTGAGGTCCGCAAGGCCGGCATCGACGTCGCCGACGGACTCGCCTGGGACGACGTGTTCTTCACCGCGTTCATCGCACGGGTCGAGCCGGCGCTCGCAGCGCTCGATCACGCGATCTTGATCGAGGACTGGCCCGCACCGCTCGCCGCACTCGCGCGGCGCAAGCAGGGTGAGCCACAGACCGCGTTGCGGTTCGAGGCGTACGTCGGCGGCGTCGAGCTCGCGAACGCGTTCGACGAGCTCACCGATCCGGTGGAACAAGAGGCGCGGTTCCGCGAAGAGCAGGAAGCGCGGCGGGCACGCCAGCGTCCGGTCTACCCGATCGATTCCAAGCTGGTGGCAGCGCTGGCGGAAGGCCTGCCCCCGAGTGGTGGCATCGCGCTGGGCTTCGATCGCCTCGTGATGCTCGCGACCGGTGTCACGACGATCGACGAGGTCCAGGCATTCGCAGGGCACGAACGCTGACAGCCGTGTCGCGGATCTTGGGATTCGGTCGATCTGGCGCCGCGTAAGCGCGCGAAGTCCGGGATGGCACATCGGGTGCAATTCGCTGGACGCATATGCGAAGCGCCCTGGCTCTCTCCGTCCTCGTTCTCGTCGCGGGCACCGCAGCCGCGCAACCCGCGATCACCCCGCCGTACGAGTACGGGGCGCAGGTCTCCGGCGACGATCGCGACATCATCGAGAAGGGCGACATCGGCCCCGGTCGCGTGATCGGCGGAACGATCGCGGCCAGCATCATCGGCTTCGGCGTGGGACAAGGCATCCAGGGGCGCTATGGCGAGCGCGGGTGGATGTTCACGGTCGCCGATTCGGTGTCGAGCATGGGCATGTTCACGGGCCTGCTCGCGATCGCGGGAGGCTGCAGCGAGAGCTCGCACTGCCATGTCGCGTACGGATTGGCGCTCGGTGGTGCGGCGGTCTACCTCGGCTCTCGCGTGTTGCAGATCATCGATGCGGCGGTCGCACCGCAAGCTCACAACGAGCGCTATCGCGCCGCGCTCGCGCGCAACCCCGGTTACGTGCACGAGGCGAAGGTCGTGCCGTACCTCGTCCCGGCCGACCGCGGCGGTGGCGGCGTCGCGGGACTCGCGATGAGCTTCTAGCCGAGCTTGTGGCGGCGGATCATCGCGCGCACGGTGCCGCCAGGATCGCTCGCGGTGCCCCGGCCAACTTCGCCGAGGAGGCGAGCCGCACGGGCAGGGGAGCCGCCGGACTTCGCGAGCGCGAGCTCGAGCGCGGCTCGTTCGAGCTCGTCGCGGACCGCACGCAAGTTCAACCGACCGCCGTCGATCATCTGACCCAGTACGGTGCGATCGAACAGCGCGGACGCGTGCTCGGGCGCCCCTCGCACGATGCGCTCCGGTAGATCAGAGAGCAGCAGCTCGTCGCCGGCGAGCTTCTTCACGAGCGACTGGAAGATCACGTTGCGGAGCTCGCGCACGTTGCCGGGCCACGGATAGCGGGCGAGGGAGGCGAGGCACGTCGCGGTGACCCGCGTGACGCGATGCATGGCCGCCGGATCCTCGCGATAGAACCGCGCGATCAGATACTCGACGAGCTCCGGCAGATCCTCGCGACGATCGCGCAGCGGCGGCACTTCGATCCGCACGATCGCGAGGCGTTGATAGAGGTCCGCACCGAACTCGTCGCGCTGGACGAGCTCGTCGAGATCGCGGTTCGTGGCTGCGACGATGCGAAAATCGGTCTGTCGCCACTCGCTCTCGCCGAGCCGCGCGGTGACGTGATCTTCGAGCACGCGCAGCAGCTTCACTTGCAGCGTTTTCGGCGTGTCGTCGACCTCGTCCAGGAACACCGTGCCACCCGCGGCGGCGACGATCAGGCCATCGTAGTCGGCGACCGCGCCAGAGAACGCGCCGCGGACGTAGCCGAACAGCTCGCCTTCGATCAACTCGTTAGGAATCGCAGCGCAGTTGATCGGCACGAACGCGCCGTGTCGACCGGAGCGCTCGTGCAGGTAATGCGCGGCGAGGTCCTTACCGGTGCCGGTCTCGCCGGTCAGCAACACCGCCATCGAGGTGTGAGCGGAACGGTCGAGCTCGCCGAGTGCGCGTCGCGCCGCCGCGCTACGCGCCACGAAGCCGGGAGGCGGAACACCGGGCGCCACCTGGACGCCGAGCTCGGCGATCCGCCGCGCCAGGATGGTCGCGAGCTCGGAGGTGATCGGCAGCGCGTCGTACGCACCGGCGAGCACGGCGGTGACCGCATCGTCGGGGTCCAGCTCGCCTGCACTGATCCAGATCCACGGCGCGCGTGGTGGTCGCGACGGCGGCTTCGGCGACACGTAGAGCCGGACCACGGCGCGGTCGGGGGCCACCTCGGTGAACCCTGCCGTCGCGAGTCTCCGGCGGTCGTGCGTGCTGAGGGCCGTACCGAGAACCGCGATGTCCATACCCGTATTGTAATACGGATGACCTGAATAGGATCACGAGATACAGCTCGTCCGCCTCGCAATTACAGGTGTTTAGGCGCGGCATGGTCGATGCTTTTAGTAGGCACCGAACCCTTCAGGAGGCCTGATTCATGATGCTTCTCCATCTTCCCCTCGTTGCTTGGATCGCTGCCGGCGCCGCCGTGCTGCTGCTGATCTTGGTCATGCTCGGCTCGGTCGTGATCGGCGCCCAGGAGTCTGGGCTGGTGATCAAGAAGTTTGGCCGGGCCTTGCCGCCGGGTCGGATGATCGCGACCCGCGGCGAAGCTGGCTATCAAGCGAATCTGCTGCCGCCCGGCTGGCACTTCCCGCTGTGGCGCTGGAAGTACGCGATCCAGAAGGTCGCGATGATCGATGTCGCGCCGGGTGAGATCGCTCTCGTCGTCGCGAAGGACGGTGCCTCGATCCCGACCGACCGCGTGCTCGCTCGCGAGTGTGCGTGTGACAATTTTCAGGACGCCGTGCGGTTCCTCGAGGAAGGCGGCGAGAAGGGTCGGCAGCTCTCGGTCATCACGGCCGGTCGCTACCGGATCAACCCGGCGTTGTTCGATGTCGTCACGACGAGTCGTGCCTCGAGCTACGGCGTGTCTCCGGACTTGCTCCGCGTGTTCCGCGTCCCCTCGGATCGCGTCGGTATCATCACCGCGCTCGATGGCAAGCCGATCACGGCAGGCGACCTCGCCGGACCGATGGTCGAAGGTCATGACAGCTTCCAGAGCGCGCAAGCGTTCATCGATGCGGGCGGCTGCCGCGGTCTGCAAGAGGCCGTCCTGCTCTCCGGCGCGTGGAACCTCAACCCGTGGTTCGTCTCGGTCGAGCTGATCTCGTTGACCGAGATCCCGATCGGTTACGTCGGTGTCGTCGTGAGCTACGTCGGCGGCGAGCACGTCGATATCTCGGGCGATGGCTTCTCGCATGGCGACCTCGTCGAGCGCGGCCGCAAGGGCGTGTGGGTCGAGCCGCTGCTTCCCGGCAAGCACCCGGTCAACACGCGCGCGATGAAGATCGAGCTCGTGCCGACCACGAACATCGTCCTCAACTGGGCGAATCGTGCAGAGGCGCACTCGTACGACGCGGGGCTCAACAGCATCACCGTGCGCTCGCGCGATGGCTTCTCGTTCACCCTCGACGTGGCATCGATCATCCACATCAGCGTCAAGAACGCGCCTCGCGTGATCTCTCGTGTCGGCTCGATGCAAAATCTCGTCGACCACGTCCTCCAGCCCACGGTCGGTAACTACTTCCGTAACTCGGCACAGGAGTCGACCGTGCTCGAATTCCTCTCGGCGCGGAGCACCCGGCAACGCGAGGCGTATCTCCATATCCGTGCGGCAGTCGCCGCGTATGACGTCGACTGCATCGACGCGCTGATCGGTGACATCGCGCCGCCGGCCGAGCTCATGAAGACCCAGACCGACAAGAAGATCGCGGACGAGCTCAAGACCACGTACGACGTCCAGCGCGAGGCGCAGATGCGTCGCCAGGAGCTCGAGCGCGAGACCGCGGCGGCGAACATGCAGGCCGAGGTCGTGCGCTCGGAGCAACAGGTGCGCATCCAGACCACCGTCGCCGAGGCGCGCGTCGCCGAGGCGCGTGGTGAAGCCGAAGCGGCGACGCTGCGTGCGGCGGCCGAGGCTTCGGTCCAGCGCACGATGGCGGCGGCTGCGGCCGATGCGACGCGGCTCGCCGGTGATGCCGATGCCGATGCGATGCGTGCGCGTGGTCAAGCGAGTGCCGATGCCGAGCGCGCGAAGGGCAATGCCGCTGCCGCGACCTACGCGCTGGGCATCGAAGCCCTGGGCGAGGCGAGCTACACCGCCGTCCAGCTTGCCTCGATCCTCAGCGCCTCGAACATGAAGCTCGTGCCGGATGTCGTGCTCGGCGAAGGCCGCTCGAACCTCGCGGATGTGTTGCTCGCCAAGATGGCGACGAATCGCCCGATCATGGAGGCGGCGCCTGCGATGCCCGTGACCGGCAATGGTCACAGCAACACGCCGATCGTCATCGACAAGTCGACGTGATCGCCGCCGCCGGCTAGTTCGGCGAGTGAGTAACCGTCCCTCTTGGCGCCTTCGATTTCGCCAGGTTGCGCGGCCTGACGTGAGGACCGAGTTACCGTCCCCGGTTCGGGTTACGACGCTCGCGCATCGCTGTCGTTGTCATCGCTCTCGATCTTCTTGGATGCGCGCTTCGGCTTCGCGACACCGGGCGCCGTCGTACGCAGCTGCCGGTCGCGTGCGATCAACGGCGCGAGGTGCTGGCCGGTGTAGCTGCGCGGGTTCTTCGCGACGACCTCGGGGGTGCCGACCGCGATGATCTCGCCGCCGGCGGCGCCGCCTTCGGG
>JANXOP010000319.1 GCA_025357755.1 Kofleriaceae bacterium
GCGGCGCGACGAACGCGGAGCCGAGCGATTGCAAGCGGCGCGACAAACCTGCCGCGCGCGCGGCGGGCTGGTGCGCCACTCGCTGGGCGCTGCGCGCGAGCGAAGACGACGGGGGTTCGGCGAGCCGTAAATTCCACAGACCCTACTTCCTGGCATCAGACGCTCGCGGTGCGGCGCAGGTGTTCCAACTGGACGGGTCGATCGCACCGGCGAAGCCAGCCCCCGTCGCGGAGCGAAGCAGCAGCGTCCAGCGAGTAGGCGCGCCCTCGCCGCGCGCGCGGCAGGTTTGGCGCGTCCGCTTGCTCGCCGGCGCAGCGTTGGGCGCGCCCGCTTGCTCGCATCGGGCGGCCGCGGGGTTGGTGCGCCCGCTTGCTTCTTACGTTGCTCGCCGGCGAAGCGTTTGGCGCGCCCGCTTGCTTCTCTATGGCGAGACTGGCGCGTGCGCATTGCGCGCGACGAACGCTTCTTTGCCGTGCTCCCACAGCGCGCGCTCCATACCCATCAGGAGCGGACCGAGCGTGCCGCGATCGAGCGCGGAGGTGACGAAGCCGCCGTGACGACCGAGGTTGTCCGCATCCGCAGGCTCGACCCGATCGGCCTTGTTCCACACCAGGATGCGCGGCTTCTCGGACAGCCCGAGGTCCGCGAGGATGCCTTCGACCGCGCGGATCTCTTGTTCACGATCCGGATCCGAGGCGTCGACGACGTGGACGAGCAGATCGGCGTCCTCCATCTCTTCGAGCGTGGCGCGGAACGCGTTCATCAACTCCTTCGGGAGATCGCGGATGAAGCCGACGGTGTCGGTGATGATGACTTCGCGCTCGTGCGGGAAGCGCAGCCGACGCGAGATCGGATCGAGCGTCGCGAACAGCTTGTCGGCGGCGAGCGCATCGCCCTGGGTGATCGCGTTGAGCAGCGTCGACTTACCGGCGTTGGTGTAGCCGCAGATCGCGATGATCGGGAGATCGCGCCGTTCGCGGCGCTGACGACGCAGGCGGCGATCGTCCGCGAGCTCCTCGAGGCGTTTCTCGAGCAGGTTGATGCGATCGCGGGCGCGACGACGATTGAGCTCGAGCTTGGTCTCGCCAGGACCGCGCCCCCCGATACCGCCGGTCAGGCGCGACATCATCGTGTTCTTCTCGATCAGGCGCGGTAGCGCATAGCGGAGCTGCGCGAGCTCGACCTGCAGCTTGCCGTCGCGCGAGGTGGCGTGCTGCGCGAAGATGTCGAGGATCAGCATCGTGCGATCGAGGACCTTGAGCTCGGTCGCTTCGCTGATCGCGCGCGCTTGGCCCGGCGACAGATCGGGATCGAAGATCACCGCTTCGGCGCCGAGCTGCATCGCGCGCAAGAGGATCTCGTCGAGCTTGCCGCGACCGACGAGGAACTTCGGATCCCGCTCGGGACGCCGCTGTACGATGACGTCCAGCACCTTGACGCCCGCGGTCCGGCATAGCTCGCGCAGCTCCGCGATCCGTGCCTCGGAGTCCTTGGTGCGGCTGAGCTCGACGTGGACGATCAGCGCGCGGTCTTTTCCCTGATCGGTCGACGCGACGCGATGCGCGCGACCGAACTGCTGCTCGAGCTGCGTGATGAGGTCGAGGAAGTTCGTCTTGCTCGCGGTCGCCTGCTCGGGCGGCAGCTCGCGCGCTGGCCCGTCCGGAACCATGTGACCGATGTAGAGCTTGCCCGCCCTGCCCTCGGCATCGACCGCGATCGCGGCGACCGCATCGAGGCGGAGGAGCTGCAAGTCGGTCATGTCATCGCGCGTGAGCGGCTCGTTGCGCAGGTGGGTGTGGACCAGGCGAAGCCCCCGGAACCGGCCCTGACCGCCGCGGATACGACCGAAATCGGGGAGCGTGATCTTCGAGGCATCGCCGACCATGACGTGCTGGATCGCGCCGCGGCGATCGATCAGCACGCCGACCTGGCGGTGGAGCTCGGCGGCGGCAAGCGCCAGTTGCTGCGCCAATTCCGACGAAACAATCTCCGTCGGTGCGACGCGACGGCGATACAGGCGCTCGAGCGCCTTGATCTCGCTCGTCGCAAGACCCTGCGTATTCCCCGTTACCTCTTCTTGCACGTGTCAAAATCTACTGGTTGCGAGCTTTTACGCCATAGATATAGTGGCCTTCGTGAAGGGTCGGTTCCGGGCGCTCGTCGCTCATCCGCAGGTCGAGGCACTCGGCGAACTAGCCGAGTTGCTAGGCTCGGCCGGGCTGCACGTCGAGACGGCGCGCACGCCACTCGAAGCGCTCAACAAGCTCCGCGCGCATCCCGCGCACGTGATCGTCTCTCAGCAAGTGACCGGTTCGTTCGACGGCGTGGGCCTGCTCGAGTCGAGCATCTTGCACGCACCCGAAGCGCTGCGGATCGCGCTCGTCAGCTCGCCCGATGAGGCCGTCGATCTCGACTATCGACCCGCGCACGCGGGCACGATCATTCGCCTGGTCGCGCGGCCGAGCGAGCGCAGCCGGCTCGTCGCACTCGTCAACGAAGGGGTCAAGCTGCTCAGCTTGGTCGAAGAGCAGCGCGAGCTCGTCCGCAAGCTCTCGCTCGAACAAGGCAAGCTCCATCGCCGCGAGACGTTGCTCGATACGGTCGTCAAGGAGCGCACCAAGGAGCTCGAGGAGAGCTACGAGAAGTTGAAGGTCGCGAACCGGCAGGCGCTGTTCGGGCTCGCCGAGGCGATCGAAGCCAAGGATCCGTACACGAAGGGTCACTGCGGTCGCGTCGCCGCGTACTCGCTCGTGCTCGCGAAGGAAGCCGGCTATCCAGCCGAGGGCCTCGAGACCCTCGAGTTCGGCGCGTTCCTGCACGACATCGGCAAGATCGGGATCAAGGACGCGGTGCTGTTGAAGCCCGGTCCGCTCGACGATGCCGAGTGGGTGCACATGCGCGAGCACCCGGTGAAGGGCTACGACATCGCGATGAAGATCGCGATGCTCCATCCGATCATGCCGGCGGTGCGCAACCATCACGAGCGCTGGGACGGCTCGGGCTATCCCGACAAGATGGTCGCCGAGAATATCCCGCTCGTTGCTCGGATCGTCGCGATCGCAGATGCCTTCGATGCGATGGCCACCGATCGTCCCTACAAGCGCGCGCTGCCGCTCGAAGAATGCGAGGCAGTTCTCCGCAAGACCGCGCTGAAGATGTACGACCCGGATCTCGTCGCGGTGTTCTGCGATCGCCACCTCGGGACGCTCTACCGCGAAGATTATGACGACCTCCCTCTCGACGACGACGTCCGCGCCGCTAGCTCGTCCGACTAGTGCGCGACGGGCGAGTGGAGTTGGATCCCTGGCCACTACGTTCGTCGCTGATGACCGCGTAAGCTGCGTCGGCGATGGCTGACGAAGCGAAGTCTGAACCCGAGAAAAAACCAGCTCTGCCCGAAACGAAGCTGAGCGCATTTCTCACGCGGTACGCGACCCTCCTCTCGAGCACCGTGCTCGGGATCGCGGGGTTGTCGGCCACGTCGATCTGGCAGTGCCGCCAATCCTCGGTGTCCGAGCAACAGGCGCGCGCACAGCAACAAGTCGCGGCGACCCAGGCCGACAACAGCTGGAAGATCGAGCGCGCCGATATCCTGTCCAAGAACATCGCGGTGCTCTCGGCCACCGGCCCCGAGACCGCGGAGCAGCGCTATGGCGTGTTGCTCTCGCTGACCCGCGGCAACTTGCTCGATCCCGAGCTCGCCGAGTCGTACGCGCTCGAGCTCGGCAAGGACAATGCGGAGAACATGGCGTCGGTGCTCGGCAACCTACCGGGCAAGGACTACGGCCGGCTCGCACGCGCGTACACCGTGTCGTGCAAGGACCGCTATGGCATCTCACCTGCGATCGAGGGATGTACGAACAAGCTCGACGAACGCTCCAAGGCGATCGCGCAAGTGGTCTCGGACGAGGCCGACACCGCGATCGCCGCGGGCAAGCCCGGCCCGCTGGTGCTGCTCGACGACGAGCACGAGGTGCAGATGCACATCCAGCGGGTGAGCGCGCTGTTCACGCCGCTGCTCGATTCGCTCTACGAAGATCGCAAGTGGGACTCGATCAAGAAGTTCAGCGCGCACTCGAACGCGGCGCATCTCGTGACCGCCCTGGTCCTCGCAGCGGCTCACACCGGTGAGTTCGTCACCGAGGCCGAAGCCAAGCAGCTCAGGCAATTCGACGACACAGAAGCGACGTGGCTCGCCAGCTATCTCGGCGGTCCAACGTGCGATGCCGAGTGTCGATCACGTTCGCTCTCGACGATGGTCTCGCACTTCGCAGTCGCGGATCACAGCTTCGATGCGGCGACCAAGATCATCATCCAGGCGCCGCGCGCCTTGTCGGGGATGGCGGTCAGCTTTCTTCACACTCGCCTCCTGTGGTGTCAGATCGATGCTGCCGATGCCGCCGCGTTGCGCGACGACGTACTCGTGCCCGCGGTTGCAGCGATGGTCGCCAATCCCAAGGCCGAGCCCTCCGTGCGCGATAGCCTGCTCAGCTTGATGCTGCTGGTGCCCGATCCGAACCCGGACGACGCGAAGGCGATCGCGGGCTGGAACGCGATGAACGCGGCGATCGTGAAGGCGGGAGACAAGTTTCCGACCGCGGTGAAGGATCGCAAGGCGACCGCGGCCAGGCAACGCGCGAATCCGCCGCCCGCGTTCAAGAAGTTCAACTTCTGCGCCGTGCAACTGGAGCCGAGCGGCAGCGACGCCCTGCAGCCGGCACTGTAACTACTTCTGCTTCTTCTTCGCGGCGCGCACCGTTCGGCGATCGACCTGATGGCCGTGCAACGTGTAGCCGATGCCACCGATCGTCGGATCCCACGGCACCACGATCGAATCGGCATCGTCGGCGGACTGCTCGTTCCAGCTCTCCGCGGTCCAGCCGATCGCCGGTTTCGGCGTGACGACGAGCTCGGGGCCGTGCGCGCCCTTCGCGATCACCCACTCGGACTGGAGCACGTTCTTGCCCTGTTCCTTGCGAACCTCGATCTGCGCGAGCGGCTGGAGCTGCCCGCTCCACACCGTCCACAGCATCAAGAGGTCGCGCGAACCGCCGTTGCCAGACTGCCGCACGACCGCCTCGACGACCTGCTGGCCGGCAGGCCCGAGCGGGATCAACTTCACCTCGCGCACGTCACTCGCAGCTTGCGCGGGCAACGTCACGTACGCGAACTGGTCGGTGAGCACGCCGATCACGGTTCCGCCTGCGACGATGCGTTGCTTGCCATGGCGGTCAGGATCGAGCACCGCCATCGCGTCGAGCTTGATCTCGGTCTTGTGGAGATGAACGGTGCGAAGAAAGTCCTCGAGCAGATCCTTGCGATCGCCGAGCTCGATCGTCACGGGCAGCGGGAGATCCGCATCGTCACCACCGGCCGCAAGATCCGAATCGTGAAACGTGACCCGCATCTCGAACGAGGGCGTGCTCGCCGAGAATCCCGGGATGCGCGACGCCGGAATCCTCGCTTCGATCGAGAAGCCCTTCGGCTGCAGGGAATCGGCGACCTCGGTGTGCGCGGGTGCGAGGATCTTGTCCTTCGCGATCGCGGTGCCGGGGTACACGACGATAGCGATCGGCTTGCCACCGGTGACCGCGAGCGAGATATCGACCCGGTCCTCGTGGCCCTTGCCGCTCCTGACGCGGACCACGCGATCGTCTGCAAGATCGAGCGCGAACGCGAGGGTCGTCCCGTCCCAGGAGCACTTCAGGGCGATCGCGGCGTCGGCAGGTGATCCGATCCGCGCCAGGACGGGGCTGCCTTTCCAGTCATCGAGCAGGCCGTCGACGGTGAGCTCGGCGGTCGAAACGTCGTCACATCGGATGGTTCCGGCGTGTGCGGAGGCGCTCGCCAGGAGGCAGAGGGTGACGAGGATCGATCGCACGGCACGGTTATAGCGGCCCCGGCGGCCCGATGGGCCATTTCGGGAATGTCCTACCTGTTCGGGCTGTCTTCCCATCGAGGGTCCAATGACTACCGTGGCAGAAATGCGCCGAGTCTCGTTACGCCGCCTCTTGTCGAAGCTGACGGTCCTGGCCCTGTCGACCTCGGCGATGGCCATGGCCTCACCCGCGCGCCGCGCCCCGAAAGTCGTCGTCGAGGTCGAGGAGGATGTCGACGACGACCTCGTCGATGACGATGCCCTGATCGATCGCGAGCATGTGGATGCCCGCGACGCGGCCGCCATGCTCGGGCGCAGCCTCGCGAACGCGCTCTCCGAGGTCAAGCCGCTCTCGGCGATCCACCTCGCGACGACGTGGGCGCTGTCCGACGACCCGCTGCGTCGCGCCGCGGTCGCGCGGTCGCTCGAGTGGGCGTTTCCATTGCTCGGGGACAGCGCGATCATCAAGCACCTCTCGTACGACGCCGACCCCTCGATCCGGGCCGCCGCGGCACGCGCCGCCTGGGTCCGCCGGACCACGGGCGGCGATGCCGGCGTGCTCGATCGCCTCGCCCTCGATTCCGACGCTGATGTCCGCGCGATCGCCCTGGGCGCCCGTCGCGGTTAGGCGCCGCCAGCGGTCATAAAATGCTATACGGCTCCCGTGCTGGAAACGCTCGCCAAGGGTTTTAGAGCTGCTCGCCAACGCCTCACCGGCGTCGCGGAGCTGAACGACGACGTCATCGACGAAGCGCTGCGCGACGTCCGGCTCTCGCTGCTCGAAGGCGACGTCGAGTTCACGGTCGTCAAGCGCTTCCTCGAGCGCGTGCGCGAAGCCGCGCGAGGCAAGCAGGTCGAGCTCCGCGCGAAGAGCAAAGAGTACGGCAATAAGTCGATCACGCCGGAGCAGGCGTTCATCGCGATCTGCCAGGACGAGCTGACGAAGATGATGGGGCCGGTCGACACCGACCTGCACTGGGCCAAGAACGCCCCGACCGGCATCATGATGTGCGGTCTCCAAGGCGCGGGTAAGACCACGACCGTCGGCAAGCTCGCTCGCTGGCTCGAGAAGAACCACAACAAGAAGCCGATGCTCGTCGCTGCCGACGTGTATCGCCCGGCCGCGATCGAGCAGCTAAAGACGCTCGGCCGTCAGCTGTCGATGCCGGTGTTCTCGATCGAGGGCAGCAAGGATCCCGTCAAGATCTGCCGCGATGCGAACGAAGCCGCGGCGCTGCAGGGCTGCGATGTCGTGATCTTCGATACCGCCGGTCGCCTCGCGATCGACGAGCCCCTGATGCAGGAGCTCGACGATATCGATAAGGCCGTCCATCCGTCGAACATCTTCCTCGTCCTCGACGCGATGACCGGCCAGGACGCGGTGAACGTCGCCGATACGTTCAACAAGCGCCTCGATATCACGGGCGTGATCATGACGAAGCTCGATGGCGATGCCCGCGGTGGCGCGGCGCTGTCGGTCAAAGAGATCACGGGCAAGCCGATCAAGTTCCTCGGCATGGGCGAACAGCTCGACAAGCTCGAGGAGTTCCGGCCCGAAGGCCTCGCGTCGCGAATCCTTGGCATGGGCGACATCGTCGGCCTCGTCAAAGACTTCGAGCAGGTCGTCGACGCGGAGAAGGCGGAAGAAGACGCCCTTCGCATGCTCAAGGGCAAGTTCGACATGCAGGACTTCCTCGAGCAGATCCGGCTGATCCAGAAGATGGGTTCGCTCAAGGATCTCTTCGCGAAGCTGCCGATGATGGGCCAGCTCCCCGAGGGCGTGAACCTCGACGATCGCGAGCTCACCAAGATCGAAGCGATGATCTCGTCGATGACGATCGAAGAGCGGATCGATCCGCAGGTGTTCGTCGCCACGACCTGGGAAGAGTTTGCGACGACGGGCGGCAAGCAGAGCAAGCGCCGCCGCGCCGACTTCCATCCGGGTCGCGTCAAGCGCATCGCGAAGGGCTCGGGCCGGACCGAGGTCGAGGTCAAAGAGCTGCTCCAGAAGTTCGCCCAGATGCGCCAGATGATGGTGCAGCTCGGCGCGTCGACCGGCTTGATGGGCAAGATTCCGGGCCTCAAGCAGTTCGGTCAGATGAAGAAGCTCGCGAACATGGATATCGGCGCGCTGATGGGCGCCGGTGGCGGGCTGCCCGAGGGCTTCGCGATGCCCGGCATGCCCGGCTTGCCCGGTGGCTTGCCCGGCAACATCCCGGGCATGCCGAAGGGCTTCACGCCTCCCGGTAGCAAGGGCGTCGTCGGTCAGGTGCGCTCGAGCGATCGCCAGAAGGCGCGCGAGAAGCGCAAGAACGAGAAGGCCGCGCGCAAGAAGAGCCGGCGCTGACCGATCCCGAACCAGCCGACAAGGGCGTGAAGTTCCGGATCGCGATGTGGACGACGATCATCGTGCTCGCGGTCGGCATCGTCGCGTTGTTGCGAGTCGCGATTCCATGGGCGTGGAAGCTGTAGACGCGAGCGAGCTGCTCGCAGCGCTCGCAGCCGATCCAGAGGATCTCAGCGCCTACGAGGTCTACGCCGACCATCTGACCCAGCACGGCGATCCGCGTGGCGAGTGGATCGCGGTGCAGCTCGCGCGCGAAGCCCGGCCCACCGATCCGGTGCTCGGCATGCGCGAGGACGAGCTGCGCGTCGCGTACGAGCAGGCGTGGATCGGCGGTCCGGAGGTCTTGCTCGTGGCGACGCGCGAGCCCCAGCGGACCTGGCGGCGCGGCTTCGTCGACTCCCTCGAGATCGATTGCGGGTACGAGTCGCGCGAGGCCGCGTCGACCTACCGCGACATGATCGCGCTGCCGGCGATGCGGCTCGTGCGCGAGCTGCATCTCGGCGTGGGCCGTTCGTACAACGGTCGTGGCGAGGTCGACACTTCGATCCTCGAGGCCCTGCGCGACGTGCCACCGCCGATGACGTTGCGCACCCTCGCGTTCGATTCGTTCGCTCACGACGTGTCCTGGACGCACCTGGGAAACGTCTCGATCGCGAATCCCGCGTTCGCGTCGATCACGCAGCTCCGCATCGCCGCTGGCCAGTTCACGCTCGGAGCGATCCATGCGCCACGGCTGCGCGCCCTGGAGTTGTACACGGGCGGACTTCGCCCACACGTGATCACGGACCTCCGTGCGACCGAGTGGCCGGCGCTCGAGCGACTCACGATGTACTTCGGAACCCCGGAGTACGGCGGCAACTGCACGATCGAGGACGCGCAGCGCATCCTCGACGCGCCGAACCTCCCGCACCTGACCTCGCTCGCGCTATGCAACAGCATGTTCGGCGACGAGCTGGCCGAGCGGGTGCTGACCGGACCGATCGTCCCGCAGCTGCGCAGACTCGATCTTTCCAAGAGCACGCTCGGTGATGCCGGGGCGGTGCGCCTCCTCCAGCGCGCCGAGCGGCTCGACCACCTCGAGTCGCTCGATCTGTCGGAGTGTTACGTCTCGCGCCCGATGGTGGACGCTCTGCTCGAGCGCTTACCGCAGGCCGACCTGAATGGTCAGCGGATCGCCGACGGCTACGGTCGCTACGTCGTCGTGAGCGAGTAGGATGCGCTGCCATGGCGCGTGCACCAGACTTTGACCTCGTTGCGGCGCTCGCGAAGCCGAACTTCACGCCGGCGGTGAAGGATGCGCACGCGATCGTCGCCTTGCTCGCCAGCGATGACGAGGTCACCGTCGGCCGCGCGCAGGCCGTCCTCGCAGGGCTCGGCGAACCTGGCCGGATCGCGATCGAGCGTGCGCTCGATGCCGGGATCGTGGCCGAAGGCGCGCACGCAGCGACGATCCAGGCACTCGGGCTGTTCGCGCGCAAGGGCGACGACGCGGCCCTCGCACGCTTGCTCGCCTACCTCGTGCCTCCCGCTCATCCCGCAGCGCGCGTCCGCCGCGCCGCGATCAGCGCCCTCGGCAAGCTCGCGTCGCCAGCGGATCACGTGCGCGACGTCGTGATCGCGCGCTGGGACTCGAGCGAGGTTCCGCCCGACGAGCGGCGCACGCTCGCCGAGGCGCTCGGCAAGCTCGGCGGTGATGCGGCGCTCGATCGCCTTCGCGCACTCGATCCGATGGGCGATGCCGAGCTCGAGCGTCGGCGTGACCGCGCGTTGCTCGTCGCCGATCGCGGCGCGAAGCGCGGCGAGGACTCCGAGGTTCGCACCGATGTCGCGCCGCCGACTCCACTCGCGGTCGTGCTGCACTGCAAGCCCGGCCTCGCGGGGCTGCTCGTCGACGAGCTCCGTGCGCTGAAGATCGAGGCCGTCGCGGAAGGCGACCACGCGGCGCACATCACGCTCGCGACACCCTGGGCCGCGCTCTACGGCGCGCGGTTATGGGCGACCGCTGGGATCCGCGTGCCGCGACCCGTCGGCGAGGGCACGGCACTCGCGGCGTCGATCATTGCCGGGCTCACGGCGCCGGGGACTCGTGCGTTGCTCGCGGCGTGGACGAACGGCCCGATCCGCTGGCGGTTAGAGCTCCCCGAGGGCAAGCAACGCGCGGTGGTCTGGCGGGTCGCACGCGATGTCACGGCGGCCGCACCGGAGCTCGTCAATGATCCGACCGCGACGACGTGGGATGTTCGCATCGCCGATGCGACTGCACTGGAATTGATCCCGCGCCGCGCCGTCGATCCGCGCTTCGCCTATCGCTCGGCCGACGTGCCGGCGGCCTCGCATCCAACCGTTGCCGCCGCGCTCGCGAAGGTCGCCGAGCCACGCAAAGGCGATCGCGTGTGGGATCCGTTCGTGGGATCCGGCCTCGAGCTGATCGAGGTCGCGAGGCTCTTCGCGGTGCGCTCGCTGGCGGGCCACGACCTCGACGAGCGTGCGCTCGCCGCCGCGAAGCAAAACCTCGACGGCGCGAAGCTCGCGGCGACGCTCGTGCGAGGTGATGCGCGCGCCGCCGAGGGCAGCGAGGATTGCGAGCTGATCATCACCAACCCACCGCTCGGGAGCCGCGTGCAGGTCGATGCAGCGGCGCTGCTCGTCGAGATGTTGCCGGTGATCGCGCGCCGGCTCACGCGCGGTGGTCGGCTGGTGTGGATCACGCCCGCGCCGAAGCAGACCTCGCCGGTCGCCGAGGCCCTGCAGCTGCGCCGCGGCTTCTGGACCCCGATCGATCTCGGCGGCGTTCGCGGCCGGCTCGAGATCTGGACGCGCTAACCCGGCGTCACCTGAATCGGCCAGTTACCGCAACCTGATCTGCTGGCGAACGCCGTCGCGCACGATCTGCGCGTGCTCGCCGGTGTGCGGATCGAAGTGCAGCTTCGAGAGCTGATCGCTCGATAGCCGGCGCATGGCGAGTCCGAGCTCAGCGAGCGCGACATCGTCGATCGAATACGAGATCTGGACGGCGAGCTCGCCGAACCGACCACTCGCGTCGCGCGCGAACCACAGCAGTGCTTCTTCGCGCGGCCCCGAGACGATCCGGATCCGCAACCGCTCGAGCTGGGTCGGCTCGAAGAGCTCGAGCGCCTCGGGTACCTCGAGCCCCCAGATCTCGATACCGAGCGACCTCAGCTGCGGCATGCACCAGCTGGTGCGGATCCACGCGAGGTCGCGAGCTGCCTCGGTGGCGTGGCCGTGCAACGAAAAGCTCTCGAGGTCCGGCACCGCGCGGATGGTCGCGAACGCTCCGCGCGCCTCGGTCACGCGCGGATCGCGACGGTCCGTGCGCCAGACCAGGCGACGCGCGCGCAACGGTGGCCCGAAGGCCGCCAGCGCGATCATGCCCTCACTATCGAGGACGAGCTCGCGCAAGGACGCGAGATGAAACACCGGAGTGCGAGGCAACGTCGTGATGCTCTCGAACGTCGCCCAGGCCGGATCGTCGTCGATCGTGGGCGTCTCGGCTGCCCCCACCGGGAACCCGCGCTTGAACGCGATCAGGCTCGCGTCGACGGGTAGCGGCCCGCGCCACGCCCGCGCGTAGGTCTGCAACAGCTCGCGTTCACGATCGACTTGTTCGGGCGTCTCGACGCCGGCGAGCTGCAACATGATCAGCTCGCCGCGTGGATCGCCACGCTCGAGCAACCAGTCCGCATAGACCGCGCGCGCTTGATCGCTCGCCGGGTCGGCGTAGATCGCGGCGAGCAACGCGGCCTGCATGTGTGTACGATACAGCGCTTGCTAGCCCTCACGCTCCGAACGTGGATGCGGTACGTCGTACCGCTCACGCTGATCACGGCGGCCGTGATGATCGTGTTCGTCCTGACCGGTGCGCGCGTCCGACCGGCCGTCGATCTCGCGAACGCCCGCTCGCAGCTGCATGTCGGGTGGCTGCTCGCGGCGTTCGCGTGGGTGTTCCAGCTCGTGATCGTCGCTGCGGCCGCGCCGATGGTTCGCGCCGTCGCGGTCGGGCGAGAGCTCTCGCAGGTGGCCGCCTTCGTCGCCGGGGCGCGCAACGTGCTGCGTGCGGCGGTCCCGATCGCGGTCGTGCTCGCGGCGATCGTGCTCGGCACGATCGCCGTGGTCGTGCCCGGGTTGCTGCTGCTGGGCCTGTTCTCGCTGACCGGGGCGAGCGAGCGCCTCGCCGATCCGTTGCCGACCGCGCTCGCCGACAGCGCGGCGATCGTGCGCGCGCACGCGAAGGAGCTCGCCGTGATCCTCGCGATCATCCTCGCCGCCGATCTCGGCGTCGCCGCGATCTCGCACCTCGCGATCGTGCCCGCGCTCGGTCAGAAGCCGACCGCCGCGCAACTCGCACCGGTCAGCGCGTTCGTGCGCACGATCGCGTACACGCTGGTCGCGTTCTCGGCCGTTCCCGGCTGCCTGCTCGCGGCGTTCTACACGCGGAAGCGCTGAAGCGCCGCCGCGGTCTCGACCGCATCGTGCGCGCACGCGACGCGCGGGTCCTCGACTGTCACCGCGCGCCGGCCGTACCAGATCGCGCGCCAGCCCGAGGCGAGCGCACCCGCAATATCGGCGGACCACGAATCGCCGATGTGGATCGCGGGCGTGTCGGCCGCGACGCCGAGCTGCGCGAGCGTGTAAGCGAAGATCGCGGGATCCGGTTTCTCCATCCCGATCCGCCCCGAATCGACGATCACGTCGAACGCATCTGCGATGCCGACCTCGGCCAACAGGTCCGCGAGGCCGCCTTCGGAGTTCGACAGCACCGCGGTCCGTACGCCGCGCGCGTGCAGCGACCTCGCGAGCTCGACCATGTCGGGGATCTGAGCCCGAAACAGGTTTGCGGTGGGCTGCTGTGCCCACAGCCAGTCGATGACTGCGGGATCCGCATCGCCAACGAGGTCGGCCATCAGGTCGTGCCAGAGCCGCCCGTGGGCCCCCCCTGTCCTGGCATACAGCTCGACCCGTTCGTCGTAACGGCGCCAGGCCTGGGGCGCAGCCGCGCGTAAGGTCTCGGGTTCGCGGACGAGCCCTCGCTCTGCGAGCCGGCGAGCGAGGAAGTCAAGATCCAGCTCGACGAGGGTCAGACCGGCATCGAACGTCACGACCGACGACATCGGCCGGGTTTGTACCCCTGATCCTTGCCGGGGGGCGGGTATACTGTCCTACGACGATGCCGGAAGGGCCCACTGCCTCACAGGCGCCAGCTGGCGCGCCGGGCGCCGTTCCAGGCGTGGTGATCGTGTGGAGTGGCGCGCAGCCAACGGTCCAGGTCTATCGCGTTCCCCCCGCGGGCTTGATCATCGGTCGCGAGCTCCTGCAAGCGACCTCCGATGATCGGATCAGCCGACAACACGCGCGCGTGGTCTGGAAAGACAAACGCTACGCGGTCACGGATCTCGGCAGCCGCAATGGCACCTATGCCGGTGGCCACGCGCTGGTCGATCGCGAGGTCACGGTCACACCGCCCTCGGTCGTACGTACCGGTCGCACGGTCTCGGTGCTGCTCGAGGACATTCGCAAGTTCGAAGGTTCGACGATCGAGAACCGTCACGACGCGATCATCGGGGCGAGCACGCACGCGCTGTGGGCGCAGATGGAACAAGCCGCACACGCCGGCAAGAACCTCCTGATCATCGGCGAGCCCGGCAGCGGTAAGGGCCGGATGGCACGCGGTTACGCCGCCGTGCGCGGCAAGCAAAAGGCCGATTTCAATCCTACGATCCAGGCCGTGCCGCTCGAACGCGTCGCGAACGCGAAGGTCGAGACCCTGATCCTCGAGCAGGTCGGCAAGCTCGGCTCGGCCAACGTCGCGACGCTCGCGAAGCTGCTCGAATCGCGCCCCGACATGCGGTTCGTCACCACCGCGGTGATGAGCCTCGAGCACCTCGGGATCCCGGCCGACCTCGCGCAGAAGCTGACCGGGCAGACGATCCTGATGCCACCGTTGCGCGATCGGCCCGACGAGATGGCGTTCCTCGTCCACGAAGCGGTCCGCACGGCCGAGCCCGCGCTGCAGATTCACTCGACGCTGATCGAGATGTGCCTGCTCCGGCCGTGGCCCGGCAACTCGCGCGAGCTCGTCGCCGAGGTCAGCCGCTGCGCGCACACCGTCGCGTCGCAGGGCAAGAACAACATCCGCGGCGAGGATCTCGACAACGACGCCGGTCACCTCATGATCGGCGCGCCCACGATGAACGCCGCCGTCACGCCCACCGCGATCGGGGGCGCCAAGCGCCGCCGCGGCAACTCGCGCCCGAACAGCAACGACTGAACTACGCACGAGCGTCTGCGCCGAGCGGCCCGCGTGATTTCCTCTGGCGCGCGAGGCTCGGTACCGACAATGCGAGCTGTCCCTGGTGACTAGCAGCGACGGCGGCGGAACGCGGCGAGGCCGAGCACCAGCCCGAACGTCAGCGCACCACCCGAGCTGCCGGTCGCGTCGCAGCCAGCGCGGTTGCCCGGTGCGGCATCGGAGCCCGAGCCGTCGTAGTTCGCGCCCGTCAGCGTCAGTCGGATCGCATCGAACACGAGCTGCGTGTTGGTCGCGGCCGTCTCGCCGGTGTTGTCGCCGAGATGGACGTACTGATGACCGCCGGCCGCAAAGTCGTACTCGCCCACCGTCTGCCAGCCATCCGCTGCGCTCTGATCGACGACCGCGGCTTGATCCGCGAGCTGGGCCGTCGGGTCACCCGCGTGGACGACGTACTTCGCCAGCTTCGATTGCGCGTACGCGGCCGCAGTATAGACCTCGAGCTTGTAGTGGCCCGCGGTCGCGAAGTAGAGGTTCCACGTGCCGTAGTTGTACTCGGTCGCGTCCGCCGTCGCGTGGGTCCATGTCAGGCCGCCCTTCTCGCCCGCGTCGGTGACCTGGCGCATGTACGTCGCCGGACCGCCGCCTTCGAAGCACGCCTCGCTGTCGTCGAGCTCGCCACCGGCGGTCTCGATCGTCGCGCACGGACCGCAATCTTCGGGGCACGAGACCGTGCTCTCGCCGGCCGAGCAGGTGCCATCGCCGCAGCTACCCGGCGGACCGAGCATCGCGAGCAGTTGCGCCTTGGTGCCGTTGAAGCGATCGACATCGACATTGCCGGCGATGCCGTTGATCGCGCCGCTCGAGGTGTATTGCCAGAATGCCCACGTGGTCCAAGGAGTCGCGATGTTCGGGCACGCGGCGGTGGTGTACTGCGCGTGGAACAGCGGCGACGGCAGCACGTTCGCGCCACCGACGTTGTCGCCCCAGAAGTAGAAGCCGGTGTAGACGATCGGATCACGCCCGGTCTTGGCTTTGACGTGCGCGATCCACTTCTTCACCGCGGCGGCGACGGCGGCCGGTGCCAGACCATCGGTGACCTCGACATCGATCATCGGGGGCAGATCATCGGGCTTCAGCGGCCCGGTCTTCGCGAGCATCATGTCGGCTTGCGCGATCGGATCCTGCGAGGGCTCGAAGAATTGATACGCGCCGTGGATCACGCCCGCGGCTCGCGAGTTGGCCCAGTTCGCCGCGAACTTCGAGTCCGGCGTGTTGAGCCCATCAGACACGCGGATGATCGCGTAGACGACGCCATCAGCCTTGACCTTGGGCCAATCGATCGTGCCCTGAAACACGGAGACGTCGATGCCCTTGATCGTCGAGCCGGTCGCGCAGACCGTGACGCTCTGATCGAGGCCCGAGAGCTCCTCCGGAGCGATGGTCGCATCGGTGCAACCGATCGAGACCAAGGCAGAAATCAGTAAGGACCGCACGAAGACCCCTCCAGCAAAGGTTAGACCACCAGGACCTACCTCGTGCGCGTTGGATCGCGCGAGGTGTGCAGCTCCACCTGCAACCGATCGTGGTCAGTGCTCGTGCGCGTGGGCAGTGTGAGCCCCACCCTCTTCATGCGAATGCGCTTCTCCCGCACCGGTGTGAGCGAGGGCGCAACGATGCACCTCGATCGTGAGGTGAGCGACGTCGAGCGCGGCGAGCACCGTGTCGCGATAAAAATCGATGTCACGCGGTGTCGCGGTCACGAGCGACACGATGCAGCTGCGGCGTCCCGGTCCGAGATCCCAGACGTGGAGATCGGCCACGCGCACGTCGTCGATCGCTTCGAGCTTGCCTCGCACGACACCTTCGCATGTCGGCGATGACGTCACGTCGAGCAGCTGCCGACCGGCCTGCTTGCAAAGGCTGATCGCCCACCACACGATCACGCCGCCGCCGATGAAGCCCATCAGCGGATCGAAGTACCAGATGCCCGCAAACTTACCGGCCGCGAGCGCACCGATCGCGAGCAGCGAGGTCATCGCATCGGCAAGGATGTGAATGTATGCGGCGCGCAGATTGAAATCGAGGGTGCCGGCCGCGGCCTTCGCCGGGACGTCGCCGTTGTGATCGTGATGATCATGCGCGTGATCGTGATCATGACCGTGATCGTGGTCCTCGCCGTAGTGATGTTGATGACCGAGGAGCTTCGCCGAGACGAGGTTCACGACGAGCCCGAGGATCGCGACCGGTAGCGCATCGTTGTAATCGGTCGCGTGATGGTTGAGTAGCTGCTCGCCACCTTCGTACGCCATGTAGAACGCGACGAGCGCGAGCAAGACGCCGCTGGTGTAGCCCGCGAGGGCGTAGACCTTGCCGGTCCCGAAGCTGAACGTGTCGTGGCTCGCGCGGGTTCGCGCGTACCAGTACGCGACGAGCGTGAGCCCGAGCGCGCCGACGTGCGTGCCCATGTGCCAGCCGTCGGCCTTGAGCGCGATCGAGTTCGTGTAAGAGCCCCAGATCAGCTCGCCGATCATCATGATCGCCGTGATGAGCACGACCCAGCGCGTGCGGCGCTCCCCGCTCTTATTGTGCAGCTCCTCCGCTTCGTGATGGGCGTGAGCAGCTAGGTCGTGGGCAGCCATGCCGGCTGAGTGTACGCCGAGATGGCGATGCAGGACATTTGCGTCAGGGCGCTCTCGAAGTTCCGTGCGTCCTCGCAACCGCGATCGGTCCCGGTGGAGAGATCGCGTTCGTGCACGGCGAGTGGTACTCGAACGCGCAACACGTCGCGATGCTCGAGCCCGGCGGTGCGTTGCGCTGGGACCTCGCGTACAGCGCGGTCGACTGGACACGCCCGATCGCGGGTAACGGCTCTCGCATCCCGCGACTCACGTTCGCCGGAGCCCGCCTGATCTCGACGTTCTTCGTCTACGGTCCACCCGGGGTAACCACCCCGGATCCGACCTCGCCCGGTGTGCTGACCATCGGCGATGTCACCGTGACGGGCGATGGCGAAGCGTACGCCGAGGTCGTCCGATGACGCGCGGTAGCTCGCCCGTCCGTCAGTGCACGCCGAGGTACGCTTTGCGAATCTTGTCGTCGCGCGCGAGCTCGGCAGCAGGCCCCGAGTGCGCCAGCTTGCCGACCTCGAGGACGTGCCCTGTCGTGGCGACCTTGAGCGCCTGATGCGCGTTCTGCTCGACCAAAAGGATCGTCGTACCCTCGCTCTGGATCTGGCGCACGATCTTGAAGATCAGCTGGGCCACCTGCGGGGCGAGGCCGAGCGAGGGCTCGTCGAGGAGCAGTAGCTTCGGCCGCGTGAGGAGCGCGCGTGCGATCGCGAGCATCTGCTGCTCGCCGCCGGAGAGCGTGCCAGCATTCTGGCCGAGCCGCTCGGCGAGGCGAGGAAACAGCTCGAGGGCACGCGCGCGATCCTTCGCGATCCCAGCGCTGTCGTTGCGCAGGAACGCACCGAGCTGGAGGTTCTCGTCGACCGTGAGGTTCGAGAAGATGCCGCGGCCTTCCGGAACGTGCGCCATGCCGAGCGCCACGATCTCGTGCGCCGGCAGACCCATGATCGATCTCCCCGCGAACTTGACCGAGCCCTTGCTCGGCTTCACGAGCCCGCTGATCGCGCGCAGGACCGTGCTCTTGCCCGCGCCGTTCGCACCGATCAGCGTGACGACCTGGCCCTCGTCGACGGAGAAGCTCACGCCCTTGAGCGCGTGGATGCCACCGTAGTGAACGTCGATGTTGTCGACTTCCAGGAGGGCCGTCACGCTGCGCCCTCGGTAGCTTCGTCCGGCGCGCCGAGATACGCCTCGATGACTTTCGGATCCGACTGGATCGAGTCGGGGGTGCCGGCCGCGATCGTGACGCCGTGATCGAGCACGGTGATGTGCTCGCAGATCTCCATCACGAGCCCCATGTCGTGCTCGATCAAGAGGATCGACACGCCGAACTGCGCGCGCAGCGATTCGATCAACGAGCGCATCTCGTGCTTCTCCTGCGTGTTCATGCCGGCGACGGGCTCGTCCAGCAGCAGCACCTTCGGCTCGGTCGCGAGCGCGCGCGCGATCTCGAGCCTTCGCTGATCGCCATACGGCAAGCTCTTCGCTTGCTCGTGCGCGCGATGCGCGATGCCAAGGACATCGAGGAGCTCGGTGCAGCGCTCGACGATCGCTCTCTCTTCGGCGACGTAGAGCGGGGTGCGGAGCAAGCTCCGCCACAGGCCACTCTTCGCGCGAACGCCGGCCGCGGTGCGCACGTTATCGAGCACGGTCAGCTCGCCGAACAAACGGATGTTCTGGAACGTGCGTGCGAGGCCTGCTTGCGCGATGAGCGACGGCTTCTTGCCATTCATCCGCTCGCCACCGAGGAGGATGTCGCCGCTATCGGCCTGATACACGCCCGTGAGCAGGTTGAACACCGTGGTCTTGCCCGCGCCGTTGGGTCCGATCAACCCGCACAAGCCTTTCGGCTCGAGCACGAGCGAGAGCTCGCTCACGGCCTTGAGCCCGCCGAACGCGAGCGAGAGGTTCCGCGCTTCGAGGGCTGCGGTCATTCGAGATCTTCCTTGTCGGTCGGATCGAGGCCGGGTTTTGCTTTCTCGGTCTCGGGGGTGGGAGCTGCGGTCGCAGTCGGCAGGGTCGCCTTGCCGAACAGCGGCGCGATGTGGCGCTTCCAGACACCGAGGTCCCACAGCTCGCGAATCCCGAACAGCCCCTGCGGTCGCACGATCATCACGATGATCAGGGCGAGCGCATACACCGGCATCCGGTAGTCGGAGAAGCTGCGGAACAGCTCGGGCATGATCGTGAGCGCGATCGCGGCACACACCACACCGGTGATCGAGCCCATGCCGCCGAGCACGACCATGATCACGAGGTCGATCGATTTCTGGAAGCCGAGCTCGCGCGGGTTGAGCGTGGTGCCGAGCTCGTGCGCGAACAGCCCGCCCCCGATGCCCGCGAAGAACGCGGCGGTGACGAACGAGGTGACCTTCACGCGCGCGGTGTTGATGCCCATTGCCTCGGCCGCGACCTCGTTCTCGCGTACGGCGAGCAGCTGGCGGCCCTTCGACGAGGTCTTCAGCCGGTACGCGACGATCAACACGATCGCGACGAACACGTAGACGTAGAAGATCCGCGTGTAGGTCGGCACACCGCCGAAGCCGAGGCTGCCGCCGAGCTTGCCGATCGTCGAGGCCATCCCGTGAACGTCTTCTTTATACTGGACGTCACCGGTCTGCTGGACGAGGACGCGGACGATCTCGCCGAACCCGAGCGTCACGATCGCGAGGTAGTCTCCGCGCAATCGTAGCGACGGCAAGCCGACGACGAGCCCCGCGAGCGCTGCGATCGTGCCGCCGAGCACGCAGCCGCCGAGGAACAACAGATCGCCACCACCGAGAAATCCACCGTGGAGCTCTGGCGAGCCCCACAGCTCGATCGAGCCGTAATAGGTCAGCCACGCGCACGCGTACCCACCCACCATCATGAAGCCGGCGTGGCCGATCGAGAACTGGCCGCCGAAGCCGTTGACGATGTTGAGCGACGACGCGAGCACGATCGCGATGCCGATATCGAGGACGAGCTTCGCCGGAAACGGGCCGAGGAGCGGCGCGAGGAGCTCCTGCAGGAACCACGCGATCGCGAAGCCGATCACGAGCGGATACAAGGAGCGCACCAACGCGGCCGGTGCTGTCGGGCGATAACGCGCGACACGTTCGGCGAGGTTCATCATAGGCCGCACGCTCCAGGACGCTCGCTCATACCTTCTCCACCACGTGACGACCGAACAGGCCGTTCGGCTTCACGAGCAAGACGATGATCAACACGCCGAACACGTAGACATCGCGCAGCTGGGTCGAGAAGTACGCGGAGCCGAACTCCTGAACCGCCGCGATCAGGAGCGCACCGACCGCGGCGCCGCGGACGTCGCCGATCCCACCGACGACCGCCGCGACGAAGGCAGTCAGCCCGAGCAGCACCCACTGCGAACCCGCGGTGATCTGCAGCGCCTCGTACTTGAGGGCGAACAACAACCCGCCTGCCGCGGCGAGCGCCGAGCCGACCGCGAAGGTGATCGTGACGACGCGATCGACATTGATGCCCATCAGCGAGGCCGTGCGCTCGTCGAACGAGACCGCGCGCATCGCGCGACCGAGCTTGGTCTTGTAGACCAGCCACTGGAGCGTGGCGACCAGAGCGATCGCGAGCACGAACACCGTGATATCGACGACGCGAAAGTGCACGCCCGCGATCGTCGCGATCGAGGCATCGTGGACGAGCGGCGGCATGTGCTGCGGGTTCGGCCCGAACGCCCACGACAACGTGCCGACGTTCTGCAGCAGGAGCGACACGCCGATCGCGGTGATCAGCACGTTGAGCCGCGGCGCCTTGCGCAGCGGGCGATAGGCGAGCCGCTCGATCGTCACGCCGAGCGCGGCGCTGATCAGCATCGCGAGCACGAGGATGATCGGCAACGCGGCCGCCGGCGGCGACTTGGACCAGCCGAACCAGCCAGCGAACGTGAACGAGATCCACGCGCCGAACGTGAACACGTCGGAGTGCGCGAAGTTGATGAACCTCAGCACGCCGTAGACCAGCGTGTAGCCGAGCGCGATCAGCGCGTAGAGCGCACCGAGCGCGAGCGTGTTGACTAGCATCTGGAGCAGCTTGGTCGCGAGGCCCGCTTGCTTGTCGCTGCCGGTATCGGCGACCTCCTTGATCTCTGGCAGCGGCTCTGTCGGCGGCAAGATCGTCGCCTCGTAGTGCGGCTTGCCATTGACCACCTTGAGCACGACCGCGGATTTCATCGGGTTGCGATCTTTATCGAGCGTGATCGTGCCGGTGACCGCGGGGAAGTTCTTGGTCTCGGCGATCGCCGCGGCGAGGTCGTTGCCGTCGAGCGACTTCGCGCGTTCCATCGCATCGAACAACACGAGGGCGGCGTCGTAGCCGAGGGCCGCGAGCCCGTCGGGCACCGCGCCGTACTCGGCCTTGAACTTCGCGACGAACTCTTGCACCGCGGGCCGGGTCTCCTCGAACGAGTAGTGGTTCGCGTAGTAGCTACCCTCGATCGCGTCGCCGCCGATCTCGGACAGCTTCTCGGAATCCCAGCCATCGCCGCCGAGGAACGGCACCGTGATGCCGAGCTTGCGCGCCTGCTTCGCGATGTTGCCGGCATCGGTGTAGTAACCCGGCAAGAAGATCGCCTCGGGGTTGGTGTCCTTGAGGCGCTGGAGCTGGGCGGAGAGCTCGACATCACCACCGGCGTACGACTGCGTGGTCGTGACGGTGCCGCCGAGCGCGCGAAACGCCTTGCTGAACTCCGTCGCGAGGCCGGTCGAGTACGCCTGCTGCTGGTCGTAGAGGATGCCGACGCGCTGCGCGTGCAGGTTCGTGCGCGCGAACTGCGCGACGACGTAGCCCTGAAAGCCATCGATGAAGCAGACCCGCGAGATCATGTTGCCGATCTTGGTGACGCTCTCGTTCGTCGACGAAGGCGAGATCATCGGCACGTGATAGGCCTGCGCGACCGCGCCGCCAG
>JANXOP010000336.1 GCA_025357755.1 Kofleriaceae bacterium
GCCAGCTCCGCCAGCGCTCCGACGTCCCGATCATCATGGTGACGGCGCGCGGCGAGGAGGCCGATCGCGTGGTCGGGCTCGAGGGCGGCGCCGACGACTACGTGACCAAGCCGTTCCAGTCGCGCGAGCTCCTCGCGCGCATTCGCGCCCAGGCGCGGCGATCGCGCGGTGAGGCCGGTCCCAAGCAAGAGCGCATCGAGGTCGGGCCGCTCGTGATCGAGCCGGTCGCGATGGCGGTCACCCTGCGCGGCGAGCCGATCGTGCTGACCGCGAACGAGTTCGCCTTGATCCATGCGCTCGCCTTGCGGCCCGGGCGCGTGCTCGATCGCGAGCAGCTCCTCCAGCTGCTCCACGGTGCGGCGGATGAAGCGTTCGATCGTTCGATCGATGTCGTCGTGTCGCGCGTGCGCGCGAAGCTCGAGCTCGACCCGAAAAACCCCAAGCTGCTCAAGACCGTACGCGGCGTGGGGTACATGCTCGCGCCCGGCGACGCATGACGAACCGGCGGCTAGCAACTCGGCTCGTCGTGCTGGCCGCCATCCAGGTGTTCTTGCTCGCCCTCACGGCGGTCGCGATTTTTTGGGCCACCGGGCCGCACCATCACCATCACCCGCCTGCCGGCATGGGCTCCGCGCACTTCGATCCGCGCTTCGATCCGAACTTCGCGCCTCGCCCCGACACCATCCCGTGGGGACCTCTCGTCACGCTCGCGGCGTGCGCGTTCATCTTGATCGGCGGTGCCGTCCTGACTGCGCGCTGGATCGTGCGACCGATCGAGAAGCTCTCCAAGGCGACGCGCGCGATCGGCGAAGGCGATCTGACCGTCCGCACCGGCGTCGAGCGCAGCGACGAGATCGGCGAGCTCGGCGAAGACATCGACGAGATGGCGCAGCGGATCGATCGCCTGGTCACGGCCGAGCGCGAGCTGCTCGCGAACGTCGCGCACGAGCTCCGCACACCGCTCTCGCGGATCGGCGTCGCGCTCGATCTCGCGGGCGAGGGCGATGCCACACGCGCGCGTGCGTCGCTCGAAGATATCGCGGTCGATGTCGACGAGCTCGAGACGATCGTCAACGACATCTTGACGGCGGCGCGCATGGATCTCGGCAAGCCCGAGTTGCCGCTTCATCGCGCGCATGTCGAGCCCTCCTCGATCGCGAAGACCGCAGCGGATCGGTTGGCCGCACGCCACCCCGATCGCCCGCTCGTGATCGAGATCGCCCACGAGCTACCCGAGATCGATGTCGATCCGATGATGTTCCGTCGCGTCGTCGACAACCTGCTCGAGAACGCGCACAAGTACACGCCGGATGGCAGCTCGCCGATCAAGCTCGCGGTCTCGATCGATCGAGCGGACGTCGTGTTCGAGGTGATCGATCGAGGCGTCGGGATCCCGGCCGAGGATCTGCCCCTCGTCTTCACGCCTTTTTTCCGCGGCGAACGGTCGCGATCACGCGAGACCGGTGGCGTCGGCCTCGGGCTCACCCTCGCGCGCCGGATCGCCGATGCGCATGGCGGCACGGTCTCGCTGACCAGCAAGCTCGGTGTCGGCACCACCGCGCGGCTGACCGTTCCTCGGCTCGGCTAGCTCGGTCGTCGGTTCAGTTCGCGATCGGCAGCGTGAGCGTGACGGTCGTGCCGATGCCGACCTCGCTCGCGACCGACATCCGCCCGCCCGCGGCACCGATCAAGCGCTGACATTGCGCGACGCCGAGGCCGGTGCCCTGCTCGCGCGTCGTGAAGAACGGGGTACCGACGCGCTTCAAGACCTCGGGGCTCATGCCGATGCCGGTGTCCTTCACCTCGAGGATCAGCATGGTGTTCTCCTCGATCGCCACGATCGAGATCCGGCCATTCGGCTCGCCGCGCGCCGCGACTGCCTGGGCACCGTTCGCGACGAGGTTGATCATCACCTGCGTCAGCTCGGTCGCCGCCATCCGCACGCGGGGGAGCGCGCGCGGGCCGTCGTACTCGATCTTCGAGCTGACCTGGACCGTGAGCTCCTGACACACCGACATCGCGTGGCGCAGGATCGGCAATGGATCGGTCGCGATGTCGCCCGGCATCTTGCGCTGCTGGTTGAAGCCGCGGAGGCTCGAGATCAACTCGTTGAGGTGATCGATCGAGGTCTTCACGTCGCTCGTCATCTCGGGTAGCTCGTCGAGCAGCTCGCTCGCGCGCGCATGCTGCTTGCTCGCCCGGGGATCGAGCTTCTCGCGAAGCAGCGGTACGAGGTTCGCGAGCTCGCCGAGGATCTCGACGTTGACCACGAGCGACATCAAGGGCTGCTTGAGATCGTGCACGAGCATGCTGCTCACGCTGCCGAGCGTGGCGAGCCGTTCGGTCTCGAGCAGGCGGCGCTGGATCGCGGCAGAGTTGCGGCCGAGTTGCCACGCTTCGGTCGCCCAGCGCAGGACCTGCGAGAGCTCGGCGCGCATCCACGGCTTGATGATGTAGCGCGCGACGAGACCTTCGTTGATCGCGCGCAGGATCGGATCGATATCCGAGTACGCGGTCACGACCATGCGCATCGCCGATGGCCACCGCTCCTTGACGATGCGGAGCAGCTCTTCGCCGCTCATCGTCGGCATGCGCATGTCGGTCACGACGACCGCGACCTCGTGCTCGGCCAGGATCTCGAGGGCGGCGTCCGGATCGGCGGCGGTCTTGATGTTGAAGTCCGCCGCGAGCGACTGCTCGAACACGACGCGGTTGCCACGCTCGTCGTCGACGTACAGGACGAGCGGCTCGGTGCGAGCAGGCGGCTGCGTCGTCATGAGAAGGCCGCCCGAGGATACCGCTTTCCGTACACGTGGGACTGTGGTTTGAATCGACCATGACCGACGGCTGGAGACCCCCATCGAACGGAGCGCTCGACGAGACTGCCTGGCCAGACCAGCTCGTTGCTAGGGTCATCGACGCGGGTGACGACGACGACCGCCTCCATGGCTACGCGGTTCTCGCAGATGTCGCGCGCAACCACAGCTACGCCGATCTCGTCTACCTCTCGATCGTCGGCCAGCTGCCGAGCGCCCTCGCCAGCGCGCGCTTCCACGCGGCGATGTGCGCCGCCGCACCGGTCGGCGTCCAGCATGCGTCGACGCATACCGCGGTGCTCGCGCGGTTGAGCGGCAGCACGTTGGCCTCGGCGATGGGCGCGGCCCTGATCGTCGCGGCGGATCATGCGCGTCAGGTCGTCGCCGAGCACGCCGAGCTCTCGAGCTGGCTCGCGTCGGGCGCCGGCCCGGTACCGGCCGCGTTCCAGGATCCCGCGGCCGCCGCGTGGGTCGCGAACCTCACCGCGGCCATCGCGCCGGACGCGCGGATCGATCTCGCGACGCTATCGCGCGACGCCGCGATGATCGCGTTGTTCCACGCAGCGGGCGTGATCAGCGCGGAGCAGCTGGAGGCGGCGATCACGACCGCCAGCATCACGGGGATCGTGGGGGAGGCGCTCGCGACGGGGCCGCAGCACCTCGCGGACTATCCGGTGAAGCTGCCGCCCTACCGCTACGTCGAAGACGCGTGAGCGAGCGGAGCGTCACGCAGGTACGCGAACGCGGCGAGGAGCCGGGGGTCGAACTCGGGACCGACCTCGCCCAGGTAGCCGCGCGCCCATGGCCCCAGGTCGCGCAGGTGCTTGAACACCTTCGACGGCTGCATCTGCGCGACGAGGAACGTCATGGTGGTGAGGATCGCGCGAACGAGCGCGGCGCGGAGCTCGCCGCCTTCGATCACGAACCCGATGCAGCCGAGCGAGCGACCGAGCTTGCGAAACACGTCGACCGCATTCTTACGAAGCTCGTCGGAGGGCGGCTTCGAGCTCGGCTGGATCATCTCGAAGTAGCCACACTTGCCCGGAGCCCGTGCGCTCAGCTCGAGCAAGGCCTCGTGGCGGCGTTCGAACATCGCGCGCGTGGGCTGCAGGCGCCACACGATCAGCAAGCAGTGCTCGTACTCCGCCATCGCACAGACGGCGTTGGCCTCGAGGATCCGGAGGTTCGCGGGCGGTTCGGTGGTCATGGAATCTGGCGAGCTCGTTCGCTCGTGCGCGGCGCAGCTCCGACGTACCTCACCGCTGCCCGAGGCAGACATCGTAACGCGTCGGGCATCTGATCTGCGCCTTCGACCGCATTGGGCAGCGCGTCGAGGATCAACGGGAGCATCCCGAGCGCCCCGATCTGCACCGGCGTCAGGCCGAGATCCAGCCCCAGCCCGGCGATCGCCACGAACACGTGAGGTTCGACGTTCAACCGCGTGCGGGCGACGTGCACCGCGCGCTGGACCAGCGCGACGTATCGCCCGGCATGACCGCGGCGCACGAGCTGCCCGATCAGCGCATCGAACCGCGCGTCGTAGCGACCGTAGAGAATCCCGAAGCCGACCTGCCCGCCCTCGAGCTGCGCTGCGATCTCGTCGTCGTTCGAGGTCGTCGCCTCGAGCGCGAGCAACGCGTTCGCGATCTGCTGGAAGCGCGTGGGGCCAAACAGCGCGCCTTGACTGGCGACGATCGTGGCGCCAACCCCGTACGTCGCATTGCCATGCGAGGCGGCGAGGCGCGTAAGCTTGAACGGCCACAACCGCGGGTCCGCCGAGGCCATCGCCGTCATCATGTCGTCGATCAACACGGCTTGCTCGATGGGCAGCAGCGTGCCGGTGATCGCGAGCACCAACATCTGCGTCGCGTTGACGTTACCGAGGAGCTCGGCGAACACGCGACGGCCGCGGAAGCGGAGCTCCTGTGCGCCGGTGTGTCCGACTCGGGTGTAGATTGGCGCTAGCTCCGGGATCATGCCGATACCCTCTGAATACGCCGAGTCGGCAGCCGACGCATCCACGAACGAACCGGCACCTGCCGACCTCGCGCTCCTTGGCCGGCAGATCAATCAGCTCGAGACCGCCACGAGCTTGATTCACGCGGTCCACGGCACCATCTCGCTCGGCGAGCTCTTCGACACGCTCGTGGTCAACCTCGTCGAAGTCGGCGGCTTTCTAGGCGCCGAGATCACCGCCGATGCCTCGATCGATCATCTGAGGATCGCGCACACGGCGCGCGCTGGCGAGATCGCTGGCGCGCGCCGCATCGACCGCACGACGACGCTCTACGCGCGCGGCATCGAGCTCGGCGTCCTGATCACGTACACCGATCCGGATCGCGTCGAGGCTCAGAGCGAGCTCCTCGATTTCGTGCTGCCCACGCTGTTCCTCGCGATCGATCACGCGATCTCGTTCGCGGAGGTCCTCGACTACCGCGCGACGCTCGAAGCGCGCGTCGTCGAACGTACCGCCGAGCTCGCGCAGGCGCGCGAGGAGCTCGAGGCGAGCTTCGAGGAGCTGAGCGCGGCGAAGGCCGCGCGCGACCGGTTCTTCGCGAACATCAACCACGAGATCCGCACGCCGCTCACGATGATCCAGCTCGCGACCGACGGCATCGCGCACACGCCGAACCTCGATGCGAGCGCGAACCAACACATCGACGAAGTGAACGCCGCGACCCGGCGCTTGCTCCACCTGGTCGACAGCCTGCTCGTGCTCGCGGCCGGTGACGAGGGCAAGCTGCGAGTCAAGCCTGCGTCACTCGATCTCGCTGCTTCGCTCCAGCGGTTGCAGCGCAGCTGGCGCACCGCCGCGAGCACCGGCGCCGTCGAGATCGTGTACGCCGGGCCCGAGGCGTGCCGGGCGGTCCTCGACGAGACCGCGATCGATACGATCATCGGCAACTTCATCTCCAATGCGATGAAGTTCACGCCGCGCGGCGGCCGGATCACGATCGCCTTGACCGCCGACGAGACGAACCTCTCGATCAGCGTGCGGGATACGGGCCCCGGCATCGACCCCGACTACATCCCGAAGCTGTTCAAGCGGTTCGAACGTTCGCGTACCGCGATCGAGAAAGGCGTTCGCGGGACGGGCATCGGCCTGTCGCTCGCGAAGGAGCTCGTCGACCTGCAGGCCGGATCGATCGAAGTGCTCCGCCACACAGCACCCGCCGGCACGAGCTTCATCGTCACGTTGCCTCGCTATCAAGTGATCAGCGCGGTCATCGAACCCTCCCAGGTGCCGCTGCGGGTACGGCCGTACGAGGACTCGCAGCCCGCACGCACGACCGCGAGCCCTACGCCTTCGAGCCCGCCCGAGGCGACGATCCTCCTGGCCGAGGACGACGAAGCGCTGGCGCATCACGTGACGCAGATCCTCGCGAAGCACTACCGCGTGATCACCGCGCCGAACGGCAGGATCGCGCTCGAGCTCGCGGCGAAGCATCTGCCCGACATGCTCGTCACCGATCTCGAGATGCCCGAGATGGATGGCCTCGAGCTCACGCGCAGGTTCCTCGAGCAACAGAAGGCGACGCTCGCACCCGTCTTGATCGTCAGCGCGCATTCGCAGCTCGGCGAGCGCCTCGCGGGCTTCGACGCAGGCGCGGTCGACTTCGTGATGAAGCCGTTCTCGGCCGACGAGCTCCTCGCACGGATTCGCTCGCAGCTCGCGATCCGAAAGATCGCGTTGAAGCTGCACGAGACCCAGAAGCTCGCGGCGATGGGGATGCTCTCCTCCGGGCTCGCACACGAGCTGCGCAACCCGGCGAACGCGCTGCTCAACGCGCTCGAACCCTTCTTCTCGCTCTTGCCAGCGGCGCAGCGCACCGAAGACGCCGCCGGCACCGCGCTGTACCAGGTGATGGATACCGCGGCGACGCAGATCCGCGACCTGTGCAAGAACATCCTCGAGTTCTCGCGCTCGGGCGCAGTGATCAAGAAGGCCGAGGACGTTCGCACGCTCGTGCGACGCGCGCAGCTGGTACTCCGCGAGCGGTTCACGACGACCGGGTTCGTGACCCGGATCGAGCTCGCCGAGTCGGTGCGATGCTCGGGCCCCTTGATCGAGCAGATCTTGATCAACCTCCTCGATAACGCCGGGTTCGCCGCTGGTCCCGCGGGTCAGGTCGAGCTCGCGGCTCGACGCGTGGATGACCGGATCTACATCGAGGTCGCGGACACCGGTAGCGGCGTCCCGCAGGACCTCGCCGAGCGGATCTTCGACCCGTTCTTCACGACCAAGCCGGTCGGCCAGGGCACCGGGCTAGGTCTCAGCGTGTCGCGGCGGATCGCCCTGAATCACGGTGGCGACCTGCGGGTCGTGTATGTCGGCGACCGCTCGCTGTTCAGGCTCGACCTTCCGATCTAGCGCCCGCACGATCAGGCCGCGGCTCGGTGTGAGGAAGCGCCCGCGCCATGTCGGTCGGACCTCGCGCTGCACGATCTCGAGCTCGATCCGCGCGACGAGCTCGGTGATCACGAGCCCGAGCTCGAACAGCGCCGAGGGCATCCCGAGGCACCGCCGCGTGCCACCGCCGAACGGAACCCACTCGTACGGCGAGAACTTGGTCTCGAGAAAGCGCTCGGGTCGGAAGGTCTCGGCGTCCTTGAACACCTCGAGGGTGCGATGCACGGCATGGAAGGCGACGGTCACCATCGCGCGTGCCGGCACGTCGAAGCCACCGAGCTGGAACGCGCGCTTCGCGACCCGACCACTACCGTTCGGGATCACGGAGTGGAACCGCAGCGATTCGCGGATCACGGCCTGGAGATACGGGCGCTCCTCGGTGGGCTCGGCGCGCAGCTTCGCGAGTACGGCCGGTCGGGTGTAGATCGCGTAGCTCGCCCAGGTCAGCGCCATGCTCGTGGTCTCGTGCCCCGCCGCCACCATCGTCAACATCTCGTCGACGATCTCGGGATCGGTGAGCGAGGTCCCATCTTCGTTCGTCGCGGCCATCAGCAGCGCGAGGATGTCCTGGCCGGTGGCCGTCGTGATCGGAGCCCTTCGCCGCTGCTCGAGCTCGGCGAGCAAGGCCGTCCGCGCGGCCGCGACGACGCGCACGATCCGGCCCCACGGGCTGATCGGTCCGAGATCGATCTGGAGGTGCGGGAACATCAGGAGCTTCGAGGTCACGGCGCGGGTCGCGAACTCGCGCATCACCTGCTCGAGCGCGGCACGGCGCCCTGGCGGAGTGACCGAGAATAGCGACTGCGAGATCACGTCGAACGCGATCTGGTGCATGTAGGGATGGAGCGCGAACGGCTTGGTACGAGGGAGCGCCCGCAGCGTTCGTTCGCACGCCGCGACCATCGCCGGCGCGAGCCCTTGCATCAGCTCGCCGCGAAACTGCGGCAGCATCAGGCGGCGCCGCTTCCGATGGGCGAGACCATCGAGCAACAGCGTCGACGAATCGCCGAGCACCTTGCCAAACACCGCGATCTTGGCTTCACCGGCGACGAGCGTGGCCTCGTCGGTCAGGTAGACCTCTTTCGCGAGCTCCGGCGTGCTGACGAACACCATGCCGGGCTCGACGAGTCGGAGCATGTAGATGTTGCCGAGCTCGTGCTGGCACTTCGTCATGTAGCCGATCGGATCGCGCAGGTAGCGCAGGCGCTGCACGAACGCTGGCTCGGAGGGAGTGGGTAGCGCGGTCATCGCGACCTTTAATTCCCCAGCCGCTGGATCGCGGGGCGCGGCGCCGGGAGAGGGAGGTTCATGCCGCCGGTCGGCGTCATCGCGGAGACGCGATCCTTGCCGCGCATCACGATCGCGGGGTCGATCCGGACGTCGACGACGACGGGACCGCGGTGGTGCGCGAGCAGCCGCTCGGCGACTGCGAGCTGTCCCGTGCCATCGACCAGGATCGCGGTCGCGCCAAGTCCGCGCGCGATCGCGCAGACATCGAGCGGCCCCGTCGGTCCGGTCGGATACTCCGCCCGCCGACCGTACACTTTCTGGTGGCCCTTCTCGACCATGCCGAGCACGCCGTCGTTGAACACGAACACCCGGATCGGCAAGCGCTCGGCGACCGCAGTCGCGATCTCGAACGCGTTCATCGCGAAGCAGCCGTCACCACAGATCGCGGCGACCGAGCGATGGCGATGCGCGAGCTGCGCGCCGATCGCCGCCCCGATCGATTGGCCCATCGAGCCGAGTCCGGTCATCACGAGGAACGCGTCGGGCAGCGCGGTCTCGAGGTACTGGACCGCGAACAGGAAGTGCTCGCCGGAATCGACCGTGAAGATCGTATCGCTCGGCAGCGCGCGCTGGATCTCGCGGATGGCATCGTGCGACGCGATCCGTTGCGGCGTGACCGACGCTTCCAGCGCGAGGCGCTCGACACCACGATTCGCGAGGATGGCCTGGAGCGAGCGGCGGCGCTTGGTGCCGACGAGCCGCTCCGCGAGCCCACCGAGCAACTCGGCCGCCGACGCGACGACCGCGTGGGTCGGTTCGTAGCTCTTGCCGATCTGACGCGCGTCGATGTCGACGTGGATCAACGTCTTGGCCTGGAGCTGGATCGAGAAGTTATCGGTCGCGATATCGCCGAGGCTCGAGCCGATGACCATCACGACATCGGGGTTGGTCTCGAGATAGGTGCGCGCGGACGGATGGCCACCCATACCGAGCACGCCGAGAGCGAGCGGATGATCCTCGGGAAACACGCCCTTGCCCTTCGGCGTGGTCGCGACCGGGCAGCTCAGCGCTTCGGCGACGCGGAGCAAGCGCTCGGGCGCACTCGACGAGCGCAGGCCGCTGCCCGCGAGGATCAGCGGGCGGTGCGAGGTGCGCAGGATCGTGACGAGCTCGTCGAGGATCTCGGGCGCGAGCGTCTCGCCGATCGAGATCGCACCGCCGACCCGCGGCGGGGTGACCAGCGCGGTCGTGACATCGAGCGGTAGCGTCAGCATCACCGGGCCCTTCTTGCCCGACATCGCGGTCGCGATCGCGCGACGCACGACGTGCGGCAAGGCACTCGCGCGCGGGATCTCGGCCGACATCTTCGTCACGTGGCGCGCCATCTCGACGAGGTGAAGGCCGTGCGCCGAGCCATCCTGTAGCACCCCCTTGCCGTGGGCCGCGCGCGGTACTTCGCCAACGAGCAACAGCACCGGCAGGCCATCGCACCACGCCGAGGCGAGGCCCGTCATCGCGTTGAGTGCACCAGGACCAGACGTCACGGCGACGACCGCGAGCTTGCCGGTCGCGTGCGCGTACCCCGCCGCCGCGAACATCGCGCCGCTCTCGTGGCGCGTGGTGATCGTGCGGATCCGGCTGTCGAGCAGCGCGTCGTGGATCGGAGAAATCGCGCCGCCGGGTAGCCCGAAAACTTGATCGACGCCCGCATCCTCGAGCATCGAGACCAGCAGATCCGATCCACGCACTTGCGCGGTGCGTTCGACCGGTTCGAGCGCTTCGGTCGGTTCACGATCCAGGTCCTCGAACACGAGCTCGAGCGACACCGGCTTCTGGACCACGTGCGTCGCGCCGGCGAGCCGCGCTTCTTCGGCGAGCGTCGGGTTCATCGTCGCGCTCGCGAGGACGACCGTGAGATCGCAGGTCTGCGAATTCGCCTTGAGCTGGCGGCAGACCTCGAGTCCATTCATCCCGGGCATGAACACGTCGAGGATCACGACCTCGGGGCGCGTACTCGCGACCAACAACAACGCCTCGATCGGGCTCGTCGTCGTCGTGAGCTGGATGCGTGGCTCGCGTCGCGCCATCCGCTCGATCGAGCGGAGCTGGAGCACGTCGTCATCCACCACCAACACCCGCCGCTGCATCGCGCCATCTAGCTTCGACATGGAACCCTCGCCTTGCAGCGGGAGGGGTCGACCGCGCTTCCGATTCATGTAGGAGACTGGCGTGCGCTATCTGACAAGTCGTCGAATTACCTGGAGCGCGTCGAGATCACGCGTGCGGGAAACTACGTCGTGCCAGCAACGCTCGCACTCAGGTGCAGGCGCAGCAGCGTGCGCGTGCCTGATCGCAGGTCGCACTGCCGTCCGAACACTTTTGCTCGGCCCACGCATCGCCCGGGAGCTGCTTCGCGAGCTCGCAGATCTTCTTCGCGTTGTCGCAGATCGAATCTGAAAGCGTACAGCTCTGCGTGCACGTGCTCGCCGTGCTGCGCGTGCATCCGGCGGTGTCGCTCCCTGCATTCATCGGCCGCGCAGAGGTTGCACCGAGTCCGAGCGTGGAGCGCTGGGACTCGATCTCTTGCGACAGCCGCGCGATCTCGTCGCGTTGTGGCGAGGCGCCCGGCATCGCCTGGGCGGCCGGAACCTGCTGCGCGCGCTGGTTGGACGCACACGCGACGATCGCGACGGAGGCGAGCGAGGCGAGGAGCAGCAACCTCACTAGAACGCCTCCGAGCGCGAGGTCGGCTCCGCACTACAACCGCAGCACTTCTGCTTGGCCTCGCGACACGAGGCCTTCGCATCGGTGCACTTGCCCTGTGCGAAGTCATCGCCCTTGCCGAGCTCGTCCGCGATCGTGCAGATCGATTCGGCGTTGTCGCAGATCGCATCCGCGAGCGAGCAAACATCACTGCAGGTCTTCGGCACCTTGTGATTGTCGACGCACACCCGCTCGACGTCCTTGACGCTCTTGAACCTGATCTGGTTCAGCGTGCTCGGGGATGGATCCAGATCCATCCCCGCGTCGTGACGAAAGCCGCGGATCTGGGTCCACAGCGCGGTGATCTCGTTGCGCTTGTCGACGCTGTGATCGTTGATCTGAGGCCCCACACAGGCGGCCAGAAGCCCCGCCAAGACGAGCGTGATCGCGGCCTTCACCGCGACTCCATCAACTGCTCCTGCAGCTTCTTGTCGATCTTGTTCGAGGCCTCGAAGCTCTCGATCGCTTGATGGCGCTCGTCCGACGCGCGCGCCTTGGTCGCCGGATCGGCATCCAGCTTCTGCGCGTTCGCTTCGTGGATCTCGCCCTTCACGGTGTACAGGTTCGCACTGAAGAAGCTCTCGCGGCTCGCCGAGGCGAGCCCTTCTTTGACGACGGTCATCGCTTCCTCGAGCTGGCCTTGGCCGACGAGCAGGCGCGCGAGCAAGGCGCGGGCGTCATCGCGAACATCTTCGGCCTCCGGCGCATTTGCCGGGAAGTGAAGCGACAGGATCTCGCGAACCGAGCTGATCGCAGCGGTGGTGTTGCCATCGCTCATGTAGACCTTCGCGGTGTGGTGAAAATTCTTTGCTTGCGAGAGCGCGAGCATCAACTTCTGGTCGATGACCTCGCTTGGATCGGTGACTTGCGTCACCGAGCTTTCGGGTTCGGCCTTGCGCTGGGCACAGCTCGCTACCGCGACGATGCAGCAGAGGGCGATCACGAGTTTCATGGCTTCCCTCCGTGCAGACGGCGCTCGCGATAACCATCGAGGCGATCCGCAAAAATCGTATCGAGCCGGGCGCTCGCTTCGCCGGCATGCTCGCGCCCGATCGGACCGATCAGCGCATCGGCCGGGCGCGACTTCCAGGTCTCGGGCACGGTTGCAGGCGCACGCATCGTGGTGACGACCGCACGCGGCGCACGCAGCCACAAGACCAGCGCAGCCGCCGCGACGAGCATCGAGGCCGCGGCGACAACCCACGGCGCACGCTTCGCGCGCGTCGCCGGAGTCGCCCGCGTCGCACGGATGTGGGTGATCGGAATCGCGGTCGACTCCCCCGACGTGCCGTCACCGACGGCCTGACGGAGCGCCTCCTCGACGAGCGTGCGTTGCCGCGCGCTCGAGAGGTCCGCGTGGCCCGAGACCGCGCGAATCACCGTAGCAACCTCGAGCAACGCGCGATCGTCGGTGCTCATCGCCGCTGGCGGCCGACCTGCGAGCGTCTTGTCGACGAGGCTAGCGAATGCCTTCGCGTGGGCGAGCTCCGCCGCGCTCGGCTCGGCATCTGGCTCCGGAATCAGGTCCCCGCCGTCGTTGACGTCGTTGACGTCGTTGACGTCGTCGGGTGGTTGCTTAGGCGCCATCGGGGCTGCTTTCGGTGAGGTCAGATCCGAAATGTTTGCGGAAGGCGCGCACGGCGCGAAACAACAGGACGTCGAACGTACCGATCGTGATGTTCAACCGCTTCGCACATTCCTCGCGCGGGAGCTCCTGGACCAGCCGTAGCTCGATCGCGAGCCGGTAACGCTCGGCGAGCAGCTCCATCGTTCCTTCGATCTTCTCGCGATGAGCACGTCGCTCCTGATCGGCCATCAGTTGCACATCGGCCTGCGAATCGGGATCGCTCTCGGTCGCGACCTCGTGAGCCAGGGCATCGGCAAGCCGGCGCGATCGCTTCGACTGGCGATGGACGTCGAACACCTTGTTGATCGCGATCTGGCGTAACCATGGATAGATCGACTTTCCCTGCCACGTGAAGCGCCGGATCTTCTCGACCGCGGTCGCCAACGTATCGCGTAGCACCTCTTCGGCCGACGCGGCATTCCCGAGCCGCGGCAGGATCACCGTGCCGTAGAGCGGTTGCGCGTAGCGTTCGAGGATAGGTCGCATCGAATCGAGGTTCCCGGCTTGGGCCTCCTCGACCAGACGCTGTTCTTCTTCGAGCTCGACAGCAGTGGCTGGTTCGGAGGCCACGGACACCCCTTCAACGCGTTTCGCGTCCGGACCTTACACGTCGGACCGACGGGGCTTCCCTCGCCCGCCGTCGTAACGAACCTCGACGAGCTCGAGGCCCTGTGGCGGTGCGGTCCTGCCTGCGCGCGTCCGGTCTAGAGAAGCAAGGATCTCGGGAACTTGCGTCGGCAGGAGGTCACCCGTCCCGCAATCCGCGATCGTCCCGACCATGATCCTGACCATCTGGCGAAGGAAGGCATTGCCACGAATATCGACATGCAGGAGGTCATCCGACCCGGGAGTGAGAACGATCGATTCGACCCGCCGGACGGTGGTCTTCGCGGCGCAGCCCGCCGAGCGAAATGCGGCAAAATCGTGCTCTCCCGTCAGCGCGAGGGCGGCGGCCTCCATCGCGACGAGATCGAGCGGATCGGAGTGGTACCAGGCGCGATCGCGAAACCGCGGCGACCGATCGGCGCGGCGCAGGATCGTGTAGCGATAGTGCTTGCCGGTCGCGGAGTGGCGCGGATGAAAGTCTTCGTCGACCTCGGCGGCCTCGCGGATCGCGATCTGGTCGGGCAACAGGCTGTTGCCTCCGCGCCGGATGCCGTGCAGCGGAATCGTGCGCTCGGTATGAAACAGCGCGACCTGCCCGCGCGCGTGCACACCCGCATCCGTGCGCGAGGCACCGCTGATCCGGACCTCGTGCTGGACGAGCGTCGCGAGCACTTCTTCGAGGTGCTGCTGCACGGTCGGGCCGTTCGCCTGGCGCTGCCAGCCGTGGAGGCCGGTGCCGTCGTATTCGACGACCAGACGAATGTGCCGCACGGTTCGAGGTGTATCAGAAGTGCGCTTCGATGCCGACGGTACCGGTGTGCTGTCCGTCGCTCGCGCCATCGTGGAACAACAACGCCGCGTCGTAGCGGAGGTACAGCCACAGCGAGCTCCGGCGAGCGAACGCGTAGCGCAGCATGAGGTCCGCGGCCGGTCCCGCGCCCGGGCCCAGGTGGAGGCCGAGGCCGAGGCTGGCATCGACGTGACGCAGGACGTGCCGCCCGAGCGTGCCGAGCACGGTGGCCTCGACGTGGCCGGATCCATCGAGCCAGAGCGACGCTTCGCCGCCGAGGTGGAGCAGCGGACCTTCGTGCTCGGCCGCGACGCGCAGCATCGAGACGAACGCCGCGTCGCGATCGCGATAGGCGACACCTGCGCCGAGCGCGACATCGAAGACCACGGAGCGGCCGGTGGAGGCCATCCCGGTCACGAGCACCAGGTCTTCGGAGTACGCAGACGCAGCCCCCGTGACGGCGACGGTCGGCTCGGGCGCCGAGCGACCCTCACCTGCGGCATCGTCTTCGGCCTTGCCGCCACCATCGACCTCGGACTTCGAGTCCGGGGACGGCTGCGCGGACGGCCGGTTGGCCGTCGGGGCTTTCGGAGTCGTAGGGGCGTAGTCGTGCTTCAACTTGCGCTTGTCCGCGACGTTGTCACCTTCGTCCGCATCCTTCATCGGCGGCGATTCTTTCGGGACGGTGTTCTTCTTCGCGGGCTGCTCGTCGTGGGCGGAGGTCTTGCTCGCCTTGCCGTCGGACTTGCCGCCCGCGCTCTCGGGCACACCGTCGAGCTCGCCACCGCTGAACGCGATCTCGCGCTTCACCGGTTGCCACTGCATCCCGGCCGGCAACGAGACCGGCACGCCCTTGGTGTGCTTCACGCCGCCCTCGACGACGACTTCATCACCGACCGCGACCATCGCGGTGTACGGCGAGACCAGGCCCCACGTCATCGCGTGCTCGGTGATCGCGCGCGCATTTCGAGTCGCGACCAGCTCGTCGAGCCGCATCCGCGACCAGCGACGTGCGAGCGCACCCGCGGAGGCAGTCGCGCCGACCGGCGACTTCGGTGCGGCGAATGACGTGAGTGCGAACACGTCGCCACCGGCGCGCGCGTTCGAAGCCTGAGCGTGTTGCACGCGCGCGATGACGAAGGTCGCCTGCCCCGCGCCGATCCGTGGGAGTTGCGCTGGGACCACGCTGTTCGCGGAGAGCGTGCCCCACGACACCGCGACCGCGTTCGCCGGATTCGTCGCATCGGAGATGACATCGTTCGCGATCGCGGCGAGGTCGTCGCCCGCGATCGCGAACCGAACCGTGCCGTTCGTCGCCGCGGCGATCGCGGCGAGCAACGAGCGATTCGGTGCGGCACCGATACCGATCACGTGGACCGCGACACCGAGCTGCCTGGCCGCGGCGATCACGGCGGCATCATCGGCGACGAGTCCGTCGGTCACGAGCACGAGTGGTGCGCCCTGCGGTTTCGCGGTCGCGAGCACGCGCGACAGATCGAACGTGCCGGTTGCCTTGGCCCATTCGTCGTCGCTGGACTTCTGGAGATCGCGCGGTGCGCGCAGATCACCGCTCGCGGTGCCCGCGTGATCGTTCGCGGTCAGGGCACCGAACAAAGCACGGACGATCGCGCGTTCGACCACATCACCATCGCCACGCGTGGTCGCCGCGCGATCGAAGATGAACCGCACCGAGGCCGCGGCGTGCGGGGCCGCCGCCGGGCCGGTGATCAGCGCGGCTGCGAACCCGGTGCCGTTTGCTTCCGCTTCGACCCAGCCCTGGGTCGGTACCTTCGCGTGCCAGCGCACGATCAGATCGTGATCGCTCTTGGGATCCTCGATCAGGTAGCGCGGTGTCGTGTGCGCTAGATCGTGCGTAGGGCTCGTGACCTGCTCGACCTCGGTCTGGAACGCGATCGCGATCTCGGTAGCCCCACCACCTGCCGGTGTCGAACGAGGCGTCACGCGCGATGCATCGGGCGCCCGATCGGTATCCGGGTTGTGCCCACTTCCCGTGGTCGGCCGACCACTCGCGGTGCCCGG
>JANXOP010000407.1 GCA_025357755.1 Kofleriaceae bacterium
TAACGATGCCGCTCGAGGGCGCGCACGAAGCCCTGGATCGCGTGGCGCGGCGTGTCCTGCGCGTAGAGCTCGATGGCCGTGGCCTCGATGCGCCACTTGCCGTTCTCGAGCACGAGGTGGAGCTCTTGCCCGCTCGGGCTCGTCACCGTCGATCAAGATGACCCGACCTACGTCGCGCTCGATGAAGCAACGAAGCATGCACCGGTCGACGTGATCTTCGCGCGCAGCTTCTACGCGGGCGCGAAGCACGCGAGCGGCCGGTTGTCCGGCGAGATCCTCGGCGTGATCGGCGCGTCCGAGCCCGAGGCGATCGATGCCGCGCTCGAGGCCCTGCTCCGCTGTCTGCAACACGACGCCTGCTTCTACGCGGCCGATGCGACGGGCTCGGTCACCGTGTTTCCGCACGTGATCACGTCCCTCGGCGAATATCTATCGCGCGAAGCCAAGCTCGCGCCCGGCGAGCCGATGGCCTACCTGGTCGCTCCACCGATCGAGGCCTCGATCGCCCTCGATGCCGCGCTCAAGGCCGCCGATGTTCGAGCCGTCCGCGTGATGACACCTCCGACCGAGACCAACTTTGCCGCCTGCTGGCTGACCGGATCCCTCGCGGATTGCGAAGCCGCTGCCGTGGCCTACGCGAACGCGGTGATCGAGGTCGCCGCGTCCCCGAAGTAGCGCACTCGTACGTAATCGCACACGAAATCGGACCTGCACGGAGCCGATCATCGGCTACCATAGACGCGGGTGCAGGCCGCAGAATCTCAGCCGCTGATCGGGCAGGCGCTCGAAGAGCGCTACACGATCCTTCGGGAGATCGGGCGCGGGGGCATGGGCGTGGTCTACGAGGCCGAGCACAAAGAGCTCGGTAAGCGCATCGCCATCAAGGTGATGCTCGACAAGTACGCGAACGACGAAGAAGCGGTCATCCGTTTCAAGCGCGAGGCCCTCGCCGCGAGCCGGATCGGCAATCCGCACATCATCGATGTCAGTCACATCGGCATCGCGCCGGATGGTCGGCCGTTCGTCGTGATGGAGTTACTCGACGGCCAGCCGCTGTCCGCGATCCTCGCCGGCACCGGGCCGATGCAACCGTGGCGCGCGATCCACATCATGCGCCAGGTCCTGCGCGCGGTCGGCGCCGCGCACAACAAGGGCATCATTCATCGCGACCTCAAGCCCGACAACATCTTCATCGTCAATCGCGATGACGAGCACGACTTCGTCAAGCTGCTCGATTTCGGGATCTCGAAGATGGTCGACACCGCCGAGATGGCGGCCGCGACCCGGCTCACCACGACCGGTGTCGTGATGGGCACGCCGCTCTACATGGCACCCGAGCAAGCCATGGGTGCACCCGCCGAGCGCGGCGTCGACATCTACGCGTGCGGCGTGATCCTGTTCGAGATGCTCGCGGGTCGTCCGCCGTTCGACGAGCCGAACTACAACATGCTCGTCGCGAAGCTGCTCACCGCCGAGCCGCCGCTGCTCTCGGATGTCCGCAAGGGCTTGCCGGCCTCGCTCGTCAACGCGGTCGCGAAGGCGCTCGAGAAGGATCCCGATAGCCGATTCGCGAACTGCGAAACCTTCGCGCAGGCACTGCCGGTCGTCGCGATCACGCAGCCCGAGCTCGAGCAGGCCGCGACGCTACCACCCGGTAGCTCGGTGCCACCAGGCGCCAAGCTCTCCGCACCCGGACGCATCGGCGTCGCGCGCACGACGCACCCGCCGCGCGCCTCGTCACGCAAATGGCTCGGCGGCATCCTCGCGTTTGCGGGCGCCGGCGCGATCGCCGCGGCCGCCGTGTTGCTGACCCACCACGACGAGCCGAAGGCCGGATCGAGCATCGCGCCGGTCACGAGCACGACCCCGCCGCCCGCGACCGGTACGATCGGCGATCTGCAGATCCGCACCGCGCCGGTTAGTGGGGCGATCGTGAAGGTCGACGGCAAGGAAGTCGGCTCGACGCCGATCCAGGTCAGCATCGATGCCGGCATGCATCAGCTCCACGCCGAGCTCCCCGGCTACGCGACGATGGATCTCGATCAGCTGGTCACCGCGAACGAGCGCACCACGATCGTCATCACGATGCGTCCCGCGAGCGCTCCCGGACAGCCCCCGGTGGCCAAGACGAACCCCCACTCGAACAGCGCCGGTGTCGTGCCGAAGAAGCCGCCGGTCGTGATGCCGAAGCCCGGTGAATCGACCGATCCCTTTCCGCCCTCGGGCAGCGAGGTCACCCCGACCCCCGTGATCAAGAAGCCGCCACCGTCGACGGAGCCGGTCGGCTCCCTGCCGAATCCATACTAACTAACTAGATATCTTCGAACCCGCCGCCGCGGCCTTTGCCGCTCGCGAAGCGCGCCGCACCCGCCGCCGCACTTCCGAGATTTTTGGCACCTAGCTCGAGCTCGCGTGCGAGGGCCGCTTCGAGCTCGAGATCCCATTGCTCGTAGCTCGAGCGCCGGTCGCTGTTCATCGTCGCTTGCGGGAACCGCGCGATCTCCGCGGCGAGGGCTTCGGAAGCGTTGCGCGCTTCGCCTGCCGGCACCACGCGATTCGCGAGCCCGATCGCGAGGGCCTCGGCTGCGCCGACCGGTCGGCCCGTGAGGATCAGATCGAGCGCGCGGCTGTGGCCGATCAACCGCGGCAACCGGATCGTCCCGCCATCGATGAGCGGCACGCCCCAACGGCGACAGAACACGCCGAACGTCGCGGTCTCCTCGACGACGCGCAGATCACACCACAGCGCGAGCTCGAGCCCACCGGCAACCGCGTAGCCCGCGACCGCCGCGATCACGGGCTTGGCGAGTAGCATCCGCGTGGGCCCCATCGGCCCGTCGCCATCCGATGCGACGCGATTCGCGCGCCCCTCGCTGAATGCCTTGAGGTCGGCGCCGCCACAGAAGTGGCCGCCCGCGCCGAACAGCACGCCGACATGGATCTCGGGATCCGCTTCGAGCTCGCGAAATGCATCCGCGAGCGCCTGCGCCGTGTCGCGATCGACCGCGTTGCGCACGTCGGGGCGATCGAGGACCACCGTCGCGACATGCCCGCTGCGCTCGATCCGGACCGCCATGCTCAGTGAACGCCGAACATGCCGGCCTGCTTCACGAGGTCGGCGAGCTGCTTGTCGTTGACCTTGATCGCGAACCGCGCGCGATCGCCTTTGCGCGAGAACTGCAGCTGGCTGACGATCTCTTTCATGTTGCCCGGTAGCTGATCCGACATCTTCTTGAGCTCCGCGACGCCGTCCTCGAGCTTGCCGAGCATCGCGTCGTCGAGGACCTGCGCGCTGACATCGACCGCGATGCCATCGTTCAGATCGAAGGTGCCGACCACCTCGCCGAGCTTGGTCGCCGCGGCCGTCCCCGCGCCGCTACCCGCGAACCACACGGTCTTGGTTCGATCGGTCTTCGCGATCAGCGCCATCATCTTGGTGTCCGAGAGCACGTTCGACGCGGCCGCGGCCTTGAGGTCGGCCTCGAGCTCCGTGCGCGACGACGGCGTGATCACCGGGGCAGCGCTGATCACCATCGATTGGCGAACGTAGAGCGCTCCGGTCGACGTGACGAGATAGCCTTGCGCGCCCGACGGCGCCGGCAGCGCGACGGTAAGGAACTGCTTGTCATCCGAGAGCGTGGTCGGAAAGCTACCCTTCGCCGCGCACGTCGCGACGTCGTCGAGGGTCATGCCCGACCACACCATACGGAGGTCGAGCCCCTTCTGGCCCGTGACGTTGGCGGCACCGACGATCCGGAGGTTGTGCTTGATGTCGACGAAGCACTTCGTCCACTCCGCCATCCCCGGGCCGTACTTCTCCATCATCGCGGTCGTGGTCTTGCCGAGCGTCGAGGACATGAAGTCTTGCAGCCGCAGGTAGTTCCCGCCGAACACGGCGGTCGCGCCGCTCGGCAGCACGGAGAACAGCGCCTTGTCGTCGGCGCCGAGGTCACCGGAGCCCTTGGGGGCGGCGCCGTCTTTCTCGCACGCGGCAAGTGCCAGGACGAGGAACACGACCGAGAGCGAAGAACGGCGCTTCATACGTCCCAGTGCTATCGCGTCCGGGCCCCTACTTCCACCATAATAGCGGCTGGTGAAGGCAACCGCGTTTCTCGTGTTGTTGGCGTTTGCGCGCGTCGCGTCGGCAGATAATCGCGAGGTCGCGCGAACCGAGTTCGCGCTCGGCCAGCAGGCCGACAAGGACAAGGACTACACGACCGCGATCCAGCACTTCACGCGGGCGAACGAGCTAGTGCCTCACCCGTTCGCGCTGTTCAACATCGCGGCCGATTACGAGCGCCTCGGTGCGCTCCGCGAGGCGGCCCACTTTTACGAGCTCTATCTCGCCGCGGCGCCGCCCGGTCCCGACCACGACAAGGTCGCTCGGTTGCTCGCGCAGTTACGGAGCCGACCGGCATCGCTCTCGGTCCGGACCCTACCCGGAGGCGCGCGCGTGCAAGTCGACGGCAACGTCGTCGGGACCTCGCCCGTGAACGTGACCTTGCCCGGGGGAACGCATCACGTCATCATCGACCGCGGCAGTGACCACGACGAGCGCGATGTCGAGCTCCAATTCGGCGAGCCCAACGATGTGGTGTTCAGCCTGAGCGGCACCCCCGGGCGGCTGTACGTATCCGGAACACCGGCCGGCGCGTTCGTCTCGATCGACAACATCACGGTCGGCGCGGTCCCCGGCACGTTCGACGTCGCCGCCGGTCCCCATACGGTGCGGATCAGCGCTCTGGGGTACACGCCCTACGAGACCGCGGCGCAGATCGAATCGGGGCGGACCGCGAGCGTCGAAGCGCTGCTGCCGCGCGACCTGGCGACCGTCGGTCTACAAACCGATACCAACCCGGGTCGCCTCGCGATCAAGTACGCGCTCGGTGCCGTCGGTGGCGCCGATCTCTCGAGCGGCGATCCGACCGGCCTCGCGGAGCTCGCGATCGGCGCGAACCAGTACGAGGGCGTGTTCCGGCTCGGTCGCGCGAATGGCGCCACGCAGTTCGATGCGCTGTTTCGGTGGACGCTCCTACCGACAGCCGTGGCGCCGTTCCTCGTCGCCGGCTACTCGGGCGGTGGCATCGGCAGCGGCTACCTGGTCGAGGGCGGGCTGCGCTGGGACGTCACTTCCTCGGGCCGGGTCGGCTTCTCGATCCTCGCGGCCGTCGGAGCGCGCGCGTACAGCCAGACCGCTTCGAGCGGCGCGTCGACCGGTGCCAACTATCCACTCGAGCTCACCGCGGAGGTCCGGTTTCGATGATCAAGAATCGGACTGCGATCGTCGCCTTGCTCACCGGGCTCAACCTCCTCAACTATATCGATCGCTACGTCGTCGCGGCCGTACTCGGCAAGATGTCGGGACCTGTCGCGGAGGGTGGCCTCGACCTTTCGAACCTGGAAGCGGGGTTTCTCGGCACCGCGTTTCTGCTCGGCTACTTCCTCACGTCCCCCCTATTCGGCGCGCGTGCGGATCGCGGCAAGCGTACCGGGTTGATCGCGCTTGGCGTCGTGATCTGGAGCGTCGCGACCCTCGCGACCGGCCTCACGCACACGTTCGCGACGATGGCGATCGCACGCATCTGCGTCGGCATCGGCGAAGCGAGCTTCGCGACGCTCGCACCGACGATCATCGACGACATCACGCCACCGGATCAGAAATCGCGCACGCTCGCGATCTTCTACCTCGCGATTCCGGTCGGGTCGGCGCTCGGATATTTGCTCGGTGGCGTGATCGAAGCGCGCTGGGGATGGCGTGGCGCCTTCTTCATGGCGGGTGGACCGGGCATCGTGCTCGGGCTCGCATGCCTGATGATCGCCGAGCCTGCGCGCATCCTGCGTGATGTGAAGGTCAGCCTCGTCACGTCGCTCCGCTCGCTCGCGAAGCTGCCGCTGTTTCGTCGCGCCGTGCTCGGCTACTGCGCGTACACCGCCGCGGTGAGCGGCTTTGCCTACTGGGCGCCGAAGTACCTCTCCGAGCACTACGCGGCGACCGCGTCGTTCGTCATGCAGAATGGCATCCTGCACGTTGTCCTCGATACGACGCACGCACTCTCGAACAAGTCCGCAAACATCTACTTCGGTGGCGTGACCGTCGTTGCCGGCGCGATCGGAACGATCGTCGGTGGCCGCTGGGCCGATGCCGCGATGAAGAAGGGCCCACTCATCACGGCGGAAACGGCGTGGAACTCGGCCGAGAACAATCAGGCGATCAATGCGCAGCTGCGGGTGTGCGCGTGGGGCATGGTCATCGCGGCGCCGCTGACGTTCCTCGCGTTCGCGATGCCGACGCCAACCTTGTTCTTCGCGTTCACGTTCTTCGCCGAGTTCGGTCTGTTCCTCTCGACATCCCCGGTCAGCGCGATCGGCCTGCGCTCCGTACCGCCGCAGCTTCGCGCGAGTGCGATGGCCGCTATGATCTTTTCGATCCACCTGCTCGGCGATCTGTGGTCGCCGACCGTCCTCGGCCTCCTCAACGACATCCTGATCAGCGTCGTCGCGATGATGGCGGTGCCGGTCGTGTTCGCGGTGTCGGCGTACATCTGGTGGCCGCGCAAGAGAGAGCTCGCGCCCGTTACAACGACGTGAGCATCACCCACTGGATCTGCACGGCGAAGAACTTCGCGTAGACCCCGACCTGCTTTCCCTCGTTGTTATTGCCAGGCAGCGTGATCGGCGCGATCGCCGAGACTCCGTTGCTCGACACCGTGCAGCTCGCCGCGAGTCCCAGGTTCCAGGTCTGCGCGAGCGTGTACGAGGACGTGGTGTTGATCGCCCATGGCTTCGTCGCACTCGTATTGGAGTTGGTGTCCTCCATGATCATGTTGCTCTGCGTAGTGGTGCCATTCCTCTTGTAGGTCAGCGCGCAGAGCAGCGCGTCCTGATCGTTTGCCGTGGTGACCACGCCCGCGGTGCCTTCGGCTGGAAGCATGGTTGGCGAGATACCTGCCGAGGCGGTCACCGAGGTCATGCCGGTGTACGGCGTCGTCAGCAACGCGATGGTCCGGCTGCCCCCTTGACCGAACGGCACGCCATCGAACGCGACCGAGTCGCCGGTTGCCACCCATCCCGCGTTCGTCCAGCCGGTCGGGATGCCGTGGTGGAAGCCCTCGAACAACACGAGGTGATCGATCTGGCCGATGTGCGGATCGCACTGATCATCGATGCCGTCGTTGTCGCTATCGGTGAACGTGTCATCGGCGACGGGGGGGCACGGATCGCACGCGTCGCCGTACTTGTCGCTGTCCTCGTTGCCCTGATCCGGATTCGCGACGGTCGGACAGTTATCGAGCGCATCGACGACGCCATCGCCATCGCTATCGGTACCCATCGAGAGCCCCTCGACACAGGCGTCGGCGAGCTCGCCGGCGGTCGCGTCATAGCGCTGGCCCGACGTGCACATCGTGTCGGGAAAGCTGCAAAATCCGGATGCTTCGCACGTGCCGGTCGTTGCTCCGGAACGGCATTGCACCGACGAGGCGCACTGGAACAACGTGTTCGGCGTGCACCCCACAAGGGCAACGGCCAGGAGCCACGTCGGTTTCACGAAGCTATGATAAACCCGCTGCGTGAAGATCCACGAGTATCAGGGCAAGCAGCTGTTTCAGAAGTACGGGGTGCCGGTCCCGATCGGGATCCCCGCCATGACTGTCGAGGAGGCGCTCGCGGCGATTCCGAAGGTCCAGCAGCTCTCGGGTACCGACATCGTCGTCGTCAAGGCCCAGATCCACGCGGGTGGTCGCGGCAAGGGCGGCGGCGTCAAGGTCACGAAGACCAAGGCAGATGCGGAAGCCGCCGTGAAGCAGATCTACGGCATGACGCTCGTCACGCACCAGACGGGTCCAGAGGGCAAGAAGGTCCAGCGCCTGCTCGTCGAGCAGGGCCTCGCGATCGAGCACGAGTACTACCTCGGCATGCTGCTCGACCGGGCGACCGGCCGAGTCACGGTGATGGCGTCGATCGAAGGCGGCATGGACATCGAAGAGGTCGCCGCGAAGACGCCCGAGAAGATCCTCAAGGAATCGATCGATCCGGCGACTGGCTGGCAGGACTGGCAGGGCCGCAAGCTCGCGAAGGCGCTCGGCCTCTCGGGCAAAGCCGCCGTCGAGTTCGGCAAGTTCATGAAGCCGCTCGTCAAGTGCTACGAAGAGCTCGACTGCTCGCTCCTCGAGATCAACCCGTTGATCACGACGAAGGAGGGCAAGGTCCTAGCGCTCGATGCGAAGATCAACTTCGACGACAACGCGATGTACCGCCACCCGGAGCTTGAAGAGCTGCGCGATCCGAATGAAGAGGATCCGGCCGAGCTCGAGGCGAAGAAGTACGACCTCAGCTACGTCCAGCTCGACGGCAACATCGGCTGCATGGTGAACGGCGCAGGCCTCGCCATGTCGACGATGGACATCATCAACTACTACGGTGGTTCGCCCGCAAACTTCCTCGATGTCGGTGGTGGCGCGACCGCGGAGAAGGTCACCGCGGCCTTCAAGATCATCACGTCGTCTCCATCAGTGAAGGCGATCTTCGTCAACATCTTCGGCGGCATCATGAAGTGCGACACGATCGCGGCGGGTGTCATCCAGGCCGTGAAGGAGGTCGGCCTCAAGGTGCCGCTCGTCGTGCGCCTCGAGGGAACGAACG
>JANXOP010000414.1 GCA_025357755.1 Kofleriaceae bacterium
TGCAGTGCAGTCGAGAGCCCGGAGGGGCCACCGCCGACGATCACGAGCTCCTTCTCGATCATCACGACTAGAGCTCGAGGTGCAAGCGGACCGAACCGACAACGACCGGTCCACGATCGACATTGTAGCCAGGGTTCTGGATCAGCTGGAGGTCGACGGCCGGGAACACGCCGCGATATGCGCGTGCCGTGTAGTACGCCTCGAGGATGTTCTCGCGTCCGTAGTGGAGCTTGCCATCGCCGAGGATGAAGCCGCTGCCGCCGAGCTCGAGGTAGGTCTTGTGACCGTCGGAGAGCCCGTTCGAGACGCCGACGAGACCGATCTTGTCACCGGGGCGAGCCCAGCGACCACCGCGAAGGTCGCCACCGATCATCAACGTGTTATCGATCTCGGTGTAGGCGAACGATTCGTTCTTGCCACTGTTCCAGCCGAGGCGGCCGAACACGTGGAGATCGGTGATGACCTCTTGCTCGGCGTTGAGGCCGACGCCATAGGTCGTGCGGCCCTTCACGCGGTAGAGCGTGACGTCCGGGACCGTGTCGATGTCCGCGCGATATGCCGCGATCGCATCGGCGTACGTGCCCATGTTCGCGTGGTTGAGAAAGCCGAGCACGCGTACGAGCCCGGGATGTCCGGCGATGCAATCGTGGAGCTCGAGCTCGAGATTCTCACCGCGCGCATTCGCGACGTCGTAGTCGTAGTCGGGGCCATTCGCGATCTTGGGCATGAGCAGCTCGCCGAAGCGCAGCGCCCACAGCTTGTCGATGAATTCGATGGTGGCGCCGAGCGTGTAGCCGCGGGTATCGGCCGCGTAGTCGTAGGCGCCGTTGTTGTCGACCGACCAGTTCATGAACTGGAGGTGGCTATCGGTCGCGCCCTCGTTGGTATCGAACACGTCGACGGTCGAGAGCTTGCCGACGTGGATCTCGATGCGGCGCGCGGGTACCGTGCGGAACACGTGCAGCGGGGTGCGATCGGATTTGACCATCTCGCTCGACAGCGGAATGATCTGATCGATGTACGCGCGGCCGATGTACGGCGCTGGCCCGAGCGTCGGGTTGCGGACAACATCGAGGTTCGTGAAGCCGGCGATGCCGAGCGCTTGCGAGAGGCCGTCGCCGCCGGCCGATTCACCCGCGACGACCACGCTCGTGAAGGTCGGTTCGTAGGCGTAGCCTGCGAACACCGTCGTGACGAACGAGATCGCGAGGTGATCGCTGGACGTGAAGCTGTGGACTCCCTGGTAGTCCGAGTGGAACCCCGGTTGGTACTGCAGGATGGCGTTGCCCTGCGCCGAGAGCCACCACGCTGCATCGGGATGCGGCGCCAGGTAGAGGCCGCTGTCGTCCGGCTCATCGGCGTGCGCGAGGCGAGATGCGAGGACCAGACAGACAACCAGCGCGCGGCGCATTGCTCGGGAACACTGCGCTACCGGGCGCAGCGGAGCAAGATCAGCCGCCGACCATCACGTTGTTCGATCCCTCGATCAACGTGCCCATTCCGCCACAGTGCTTGACCGCGTCGCCGAGCCGATGCGACGCCTTGTTGTTGATGAACACGGTGCCGCTGCCTTGCTGGGCATTCCACGTGTTCGGGCCGCAGCACGCGGTGTGGATGCCCGGGTCCTGGATCCTCAGCGCCGGCCGGCCATTCACGAGCACGTTCGGCGAGCCCGAGATCGCGGGGCCGACGCACGGATGCGGGCAGCCGGGACACCCATGCGCGCACGCCGGGACTTGCGACTTGTCACCGAGACGACCTTGAGGAGGCATCAGACAAACCCTCCCGGAATCATCGTCGCCATCCCGCCAACGACGGGACCGACCGGAACGTACGGCGGGGCGAACGTGGGGACGGGGGCGAGCGACGGGATCACGTTCGTCACCATGCACGTCGCCTTCCACATGTTGTACGTCTTCTCGAAGCCGTCACAGATCGACTCGAACAGCTCCTGGTGGAATGGCGCCTGGGGATCGCCGAGCTGCGAGACCATCTGCATCTTCATCACCTGCGCCGAGATCGAGACCGGCACCTGCGTGAGCGCGGCGAACGGCACCGGGATGTTCGGCGTTGGTGGTGCCATCGGGCCCGGGAAGGCCACGTACGCGGGATACCAGGGCAGGCCCGGGACCTTGACGGTAGCGGTGAACGATTGCCACGCGGTGCCGATCACCGACGCGACGACGTTCGTGTACTTCATCATGGACGGCGTGTTCTTGGGACCGCGCGCGAGGATGAGCGGGGTGAGCGGTGGGCCGACGATCTGTCCACCGGCGGCCATCGCGGCGTTGATCATGATGCCCGTCATCGTTGCGGACGACTGCCATTGCGACCACGCACTCGCGATCGCGCTGGTGATGTCGTCGATGAAGCCGCCGACGGTGGCGATGTGCTGCTTCTGGGTGTCGACGTGATACTTGTTCGCGGTCGCCGGCTGGAACAGAGGCGGTAGCCCCGGAATCGCGACCTTCTCGTTGTCCTTGAACGCATCGCGGTAGTGAGCGGCGGCAGGATCGCCTTCGGGGTCGCGCCAGTTCGAGGGGACCTTCAAGTTGAAGGACGTGAACTTCAAGCGAGCCAACTGGCTCAACATCATGGGTTGCGGCGCGGGCATACCAGCTACGTCAGATTATACGGGTCCTGGAGAACCAAGGTTCCCTTTCGGCCGCCCGGATCGGGCGCGTGATGGAGAGGGGCGGGTGGGAATCACCATGTTAGCCTGTGGGCATGGCGGGTTCACCGAAGGAGAAGCTCCAGGAGGCGTCCGACGTGACCGCCGAAACCGATCAGCGCGAGGTCTACCTGCGCGACGGGCGCACGCTCGTGGTCCGCGAATCGGGTGGCCATGATCTGGTCGAGATCCGCAGTGGCTCCGGGATGGTCGAGGTCCGCATCGAGCTCACCGAGCGCGGTCCGGTGCTGCGGATGGAGAGCCTCAAGCTCGAGCTCAAGGCCGACGAGGCGATCACGCTCGAGTCACCACGCGTGGAGATCAAAGGCGGCAGCGTGAAGATCGAGAGTGAAGCCGACCTCGAGGTCGAGGCCAAGGGCGAGGTTCGCGTCGTGGGCACGAACATCTACCTCAACTAGCACCGTGGCTGACGTTTTCGGGTTCGCGGTGACCGAGGGTGGAGACGCGCTGCGCGATGCCGCGATCGTCGCGGGCTATCAGCTCGGTGTCTTCGATGGCACCGCGCGCACGCTCGACGAGCTTGCCGATGCGAATGGTATCGCCAAGGGCCGGCGGCGGATGCGCCCGTTGCTCGATCTCTTGATCGCCATGGGACACTTGAACCGCGATGGCGAGCGCGTGATCGCCGCTAACGTGCCGGCGCCGCGCGAGGTCGCGCACGCGGGCTGGGGCTTGATGGTCGACGTGTTTCGCTCCGACACGGCGTTACCGATCGAAGGCGGCGAGGTCGAGAAGCGTTATCACACGCACCTCACCGAGGTCGGTGCGTCGGCGGCCGCAGAGCTCGCGCAGCTGATCGGCGGCGCTACGCTGCTCGATCTCGGCTGCGGTGCGGGCACCTACACCGCGGCCTTCCTCGACGCACACCCGGAAGCTCACGCGACGGGCATCGATTTCTGGGATGTCGTGCCGATCGCGAAGCAGTTCCTCGCGCGGTTCGGTGATCGCGTGAAGCTCGTCGGCGACGAAATCTCGACCGTGCAAGGGCGCGACGAATACGAGGTCGCGTTGCTCGCGAACGTGGTCCATCTCCACGCGCCCGTGTTCTGTCAGAAGTATATCGAGCGCGCGGCACGGTTGCTCGTGCCGGGTGGCAAGCTGGTGATCAAGGATCTCCGGCTCGAAGAGGATCGGCGTGGGCCGATGTCGGGCCTGATGTTCGCGCTCAACATGGCGATCTACACTGGTGGCGGCGACGTCTATCCGACGTCGCAGCTACGCGCGTGGTGCGAGGCCGCGCAGCTCGGCGCGATCGAGGAGCATCGCCTCGCGAGCTCGCCAGATTCGATCGTCATCGTCGCGTACAAGGCGCGCGGCGCGGCGGCGATCTTCAGCGCGGTCACGGGGATGAGCGAGCCGGCCTTCGAGTACAGCGAGGCGCTGCCGGACCTGCCGGCCTCGCTGCGCAGGATGGCGAGCCACGCCTCGGCGACGGCACCGCAGATGGCCGAGCAGATTCGCCAGCACTACGCGCTCGAGATGCCGAAGCAGCGGACGGCACAGCTCGCGAATCGTGGTGATCCGCTGCTCCATCATCCCCTCGCGTGGCCGCGCATGCCGCGGATGCGCGAGGCGATCGAGCGCTTGTTCGCACTGTTGCACGACTGCGGCGTGACGACCGGTGTGGTCGGCTGCGTGACGCCGAAAGCGCTGTATGCCGAGGCGCCATCGCTCGCGCGGCTGTACGAGCGCACGGCCTTCGGGGGGGCGATGCCGATGCTGTATGGCTCGCCGGCAGACCTCGCGTACATCGCATCGCGCGGCGAGGATCGCGATCAGTTGATCGATCGCTACCTGGTCGCGCCGGTGCTCCACGAGCTGTGTCACTTCGCGCGTGACCGCGACGCCTTGCCTCCGCACCTCGACGAGTGCATCGGCGGCTGGCTCGCGGTCCACGTGTGGCCGGAGTTCGCGTACCCCGGCGCGGGCCAGGACGATGCGATCTATGCAGCACCGTGGCTCGCGCAGGTCGGGCAGGCGTTCGCCCGCGCGTTCGGGGTGGCGGCAATCGTCCGTGCGCAGGCCGGTGCGTTGCCGTGGGATGCGGCGCTGCCGCCTTCGGTGATCGTGGAGCTCACGCGGACGGCGTGGAACGATTGGCGCGCGCGCATGTCGCTGCACTTTCTCGCCGACACGCTGGACCCCGAGCCGTGGGTTGCGATCGCACTCGCGGGCCTGGTCCCCGAGGATGCCGCGTTCGATCGAACGATCGTGCGAGATGCGCTCCGCGCGATGTGCTTGGCGACCGAGCAAGTCGGTGGGTCGTTCCGGACTTGGACGCGCGTGGGCGAAGCCGCGATCACGATCGATGCGATGGCCGGGCAGGTCACGACCGCTCCGCACACGTCGCTCGATGTCGTGCCGCCACGCTACTGGCTGCCACCGGCGGTCGCTGCACGGATGCGCGCCCGCCATCACACGGGGTACGAGCTGTTCCTCGGCAGTGTCGAGGCGATTCCGGCAGCGGTCGCGACCCTGTGCGACGGCGCGCCGCCAAAAAACTTCGCGATCGTCCCACGCGAGATCGGCGAGATGGGGCGCTGATGGCTCGCGTGTTCTTACTCAACCCGCCGTCGCCGGAGCCGGTGCGCACCCCGCTGCTCTCGTTCTGCCACCTCGCCTCCGCCCTGCGCGAGCAAGGCCACGCGGTCGCGTTGCTCGATGCGAGCGCGCCGTTCGCGCCGCACGATGCGCCCACCATCGCGGCGCGGATCGCGGCGTTCGCGCCGGATCTCGTGGGCTTGCACCTCAAGACGCTGCACGTGCAACCGGCCTATGCCCTCGCGAAGGAGCTCGCTGCCTTCACGCTCGTCGCGGGTGGGCCGCACGCGACGATCGTGCCCGCAGAGACGCTCGCCCACGGCTTTCGCTACGCGATCCGCGGCGAAGGTGAAGATGCGCTGTGCGAGCTCGCGGCGATGGTGGATGGCGCACGCGCCGCGACGGAGATCGCGGGGTTGTCGTGGATCGAGCGCGGGATGGTGCGCCACAACCCGGAGCGGCCGTTCAACACCGAGCTCGATCGTCTCGCGCCACCGCTCGCCGCGCTCGATCTGTTCGATCCCGCGTGGTACGGCGCCACGCAGGCGCTCCCCCCGGCCGGGTTGCTCTCGAGCCGTGGCTGCCCGCAGGCATGCACGTTCTGCTCGAACGACGTCACCGGCCGCAAGTTTCGCTATCGCAGTGCGGGATCGGTCGCGGCCGAAGTCGCGCTCCTTCGCGACCAGTTCGGTATGCCCGCGTTCTCGTTCTTCGACGATTCCTTCGCGGTCGGCAAGCGCCGCGTGCGCGAGCTCTGCGATGCGATCGCGAACCTCGGCACGGTGTCGTACTGGACGTGCACCGCACATCCCGCGCACCTCGATCGTGACGTGCTCGCCGACATGAAGCGCGCGGGCTGTACCGGCGTCGATCTCGGCATGGAGAGCGCGGATCCAGGCATGCTCGTCCGGATCGGCAAGGGCGTCACCGTCGAGCGCGTGCTCGACGTGCTGGGCTGGGCCAGAGAGCTCGAGCTCCACACGGTCGTGAACTTGATGTTCGGCTGGCCCGACGAGACCGATAGCGAGCTCGCCGCGACGATCGGATTTCTCGATCGCGCCGCGCACCTCGCGGGCGGCTTCAATGCACGCGGCGTCGTGGTCCCGTATCCCGGGACCGAGCTCTACGAGCGCGAGCACGAGCGGTTCGGGTTCACGAACTGGTGGTTGCGTGAACCACCTCTCGAGTATCTCGCTTTTCCGACGAGCTGGGACCCCGTGGAGATCGAGCGCGCGTATGGCGACGATGCGGCGCTCGGTCGCAACTTCTTCCAGCACCCACCGCATCGGGTCGCGATGATCCGCGCGGCGCTCGCGAAGAAGGCTTCGGTCACGATGGCGATCCAGCAGCGTCGCATGGAACACCCCGAGGTCGTGGGTGTTCCAGCTGCCGGCGCGCGCTGAGCGGATCCCGGTGTAACGAAGCCACACCGAAATCCCATCTCGGTGTTAGCTCGGCCTCATGAGCAACGAAGCGGATGGTCCTGGGAAGTCGGCGAAGGCTCAGCAAGCACCGGCAAAGGCGCCCGAGAAGGCGCCCGAGAAGGCTGACAAGCCGCCGGAGAAGGCGGCTCCAGCTCCCGCGAAGAAGGCCGAGCCGCTCGAGCTCGAGGAACGGCGCTATAGCTTCGACGAGCTCGAGCGTGGTGCCGCGCAGCTCGTACCCGAAACCTTGGTCGCCATGCTCGTCGACGGACGGGCGCACGTGCGCTCGAATGCCGTGCTCGGGCTCGCGGCGACGGGGCAGGCGGTGCCGATGCTCGTGCCGTTGTTGCGCGACAGCGAGCTCGTGGTCGCGAATGCGACCGCCGAAGCACTCGTCAAGCTCGGCCGCGCGATCCGGCCGTTGTTGCCACAGATCGTCGCTGCGCTCGACGGCACGCAACCCGAGGTCACGTCCAAGGTGGTCGGGGTCCTCGCGGATCAGATCGGTCACGCCGATGACGAGCTCGTGGCATCGCTCGACGTGCCGTACGACCTCGCGATGAAGTCGATCGTCGAGGCGGCCAAGCTCCTCGGTAAGCCGGGCGTCGCGTTCCTGATCAAGGCCGCGAAGCACGATCGGGTCGCGGTGCGGATCAATGCCGTCGGCGGGCTCGCGCGGATCGGCAAGACCGATCTCGACAGCGCGATGGCATTCTTGACCGAGCTCGAAGGCACCGATCCCGTGCCCGACGTGCGCACCGCCGCCAAGCAAGCCGCGCTCGCCGTGATCGCGCGCGAGAAGCAGGTCGTCGTCGATCGGTTGCCCAAGCACATCCCGGATTTCGAGGAGCGCAAGCTCTCCGCTTCGGAGCTCGCCGAATACGAGAACGCGATCGATCCGGGCGAGATGATGTTCGCGCTCCAGGACGGCCGTGCCCACGTCAAGATCAACGCAGCCCGCGCCCTCGCCGTGAAGGGTGCGGCCGCAGGTCGCGAGGCGGCGGCCGCGCTCGGCTTACTCATGCGCGACAGTGTGCCGACCGTACGGCGAGAAGTCGCCAAGGCGCTCGGCCGGCTCGGCGAGCCCGCGCTCGCGGCGGCGCACGATCTGGTCGGTGCGCTCGGCGACGCCGAGGCTGACGTCGCCGAGGCCGCGCGCGAGACTCTCGATGCGATGGGGCAGAAGGCGCTCGACGCCCTGATCAAGGGCCTCGAGACCGGTAGTGAAGAAGGCGGGCGGCGCGTCGGCGAGTTGTTCGCGCGCCTCTCGAACGCATCGCAGATCTTGATCGAGCACTTCAAGAGCCCCGCGGTCAACGTCCAGGTCAACGCGGCCCTCGCGCTCGGCCTGCTCGGCAAGAACGTCGGTGCTGGCCTCGCCGCACTCCACGGTGCGCGCACCGGCGGCGATGCCCGCACGCGCGATGCCGTGCGCCGTGCGCTCGAGCAGATCGAGCCGCGTGGTGCGACGGGCCCGCAACCGGTCCATGTCGAAGGCTTCGAGACACGCTTCCTCGCTCCCGCGGACCTCGACAAAGCAAAGGCCGAGCTCGAGAAGGCTGGCGTCGCGGATCTCATCGGCCATCTCACCGACGGTCGCGACGTGGTGCGCGCGAATGCGGCGCTCGCACTCGGCGCGATCGGCGCGGCCTCGGCCTCGGCCGCACTCTCGCTCGGCACGTTGCTCAAGGACGACTCCGCGAAGGTCCGCCTCGCTGCCGCGCAAGCGCTCGACAAGGTCGGTGATGCTGCCGTGATCGAGGTGGCTGATCATCTCGTCGGCGCGCTCGGCGATTCCGACGAGAAGGTCGCCGAGGTCGTCGCCTCCGTGATCCGTGCACGCAAGGGCCGGATGATCGGCGCGCTCGTGCGTGGCCTCGAGACCGACAAACCAAACCATGGTCGGCGGATCGGCGAGCTGCTCGGCGTGTTCGAAGACGCGGTCGATACGCTGTGCGACGCGTTCGAGAGCCCCGCGGTCAACGTCCAGATCAACGCGGCGCGCGCGCTCGGCATGCTCGGCGCGAAGCGCGTTGGTAAGGGCCGTAGAGCGCTCGAAGGCGCGCGCACGGGCGGCTTCGAACAAACGCGCACCGCGGTGTTCGCGGCCCTCGAGATGCTCGACGGTCCGAAGCAGACGGGGCCCGCCACGATCGAGATCGATGGCTTCGAGACCCGCTTGCTCGAGCCCGCGGCGTTCACCGATCCGGCCAAGCTCGACGAGGGACTCCTCGTCGCGTTCGCACAGGATGGGCGCTCGACCGTGCGCGCGAATGCAGCCACCGCGCTCGGTGCGCTCGGCGCGAAGTCCGCCGCGCTCGCGCTCGGCGTGCTCATGCGCGATGACGACATGCGCGTGCGCGTCGCCGCCGCTCGAGGCCTCGACAAGCTCGGCGACGACGTCGTGAAGGAGACCGCGGCATATCTCGTGGGTGCCCTGCGCGGTGATGCGGAGGTCGCCAAGGCGGTCTCGGACGTCCTCGCGCCGCGCAAAGCGAAGGTGCTGACGGCGCTGCTCAAGGGCCTCGAGACCGACGACGAAAGCCATGCCCAGCGCATCTTGCAGTTGATCGGCGCGCTCCCCGACGCGTGCGAGATCTTGTGTGATGCGATCGAGAGTCCTGCCGAGAACGTCCAGGTCAACGCCGCGGTCGGTATCGGCATGCTCGGCACGAAGAAGGCCGGGGCCGATGGACGCAAGGCGCTCGAGACGCGGCGCACCGGCGGGTTCGTGCGAACGCGCGAGGCCGCGTTCAAGGGGCTCGCTCTGCTCAAAGAGCTGCCGTAGACCGTTACAGCGCGGGCTCGACCGCAACCGCAGCGTCGGTCGGCGGGGCCGTGACCACGGGCGCGATAGCCGGCTTGACGTCCATCGTGGGCTTCTTGCCGCGATCACGAATCGGATGGGGCCGCACGGCGGCGAGCTCCGCCGTCACGCGCGCGAGGTCACTCTCGACCCGCCGACGAATCGCCTCGGCGCGGTCGCGCTCGGCGAGCGCCTTGTCGCGCTCGGCTTCGGCGACCTCACGTGCGGCGACCGCTTGTTCGCGATCGTGCTGCGCGCTGTCGCGCTCCTTGCGCGCGGCATCGCGATCGTGTTGCGCCTGATCGCGCTCGCTGCCGGCCTCGCTGCTCTCGGCGCGCGCGCGGGTCCAGAAGCCCTCGTAGAGGCCGCGCGCGACCCGCGCTTCGTTGCGCTCGTTGCGAACCGACGCGAGCTGGTCGGCGAGGAGCTTGGTCGCGGCGTCGGCGTTACGGAGCGCACGCTCCTTGGCGGCCACGATCGCTTCGTACTCTTTGTCGGCATCGACGAGGCGCGTGCGGAGCTCCTCGAGCTCCTTGGCCTTGGTCGCGAGCTCGGTCTCGGTGGTCGCGAGCTCCTGCCGGGTCTTCTGGGCGCGCGCGGAGAGCGTTTCGTTTTCGGCGCGTGCGCGCGTAGCTTCCAGATCGAGTGCGTTGCGCTGAGCGCGGACCTCGACGACGTTGACGTACGCCACGATGCTGAGTGTGGCGAGGATCGCGGCGAGGCCCGCCGTGATCGAGAGCTGCGGATTGCGCCGCATCCACAGCCGGATCCAGGAGATCCGCGAGGTGTCGTGGCTGGTCGGTTGGCGCGCGAGGTAGGCGTCGAGATCATCGGCGAGCTCGCCCGCGGTCGCATAGCGAGCCTTCGGCGACAGTGCGAGCGCCTTGTCGAGGATGCGACGCAACCGCGCGGGGAGCCCGGGTGGTAGCTCCGGAGCCGCATCGGCGGCGGCGGCGTGCTCCCAGGCTTCCAGGGTGGCGTCGGTTTGCCACGGGGCGCGATCCGCGACGAGATCGAACGCGAGTGCGCCGAGGCCCCAGACATCGAGCCCGACGAGGACGGCGCGATCTGCGAGGTCGTGGGGATCGAGCGACGCCGGGAGGCCGGCGGCTTGCTCGGGCGCGATGTAGCCTGGCGTACCGGCGATCTCGAGCGCGCCATCACGCTCGTAGTTTTCACTGATCGCGAGCCCGAAGTCCGCGATCCGCGCGCGCCGCGAGAATGGCGTGATGAGCACGTTGTGCGGCTTGAGGTCGCGATGAAAGACGTTACGAAGGTGAGCATCGTGAACGCCTCGCGCGACATCGCGAACCCAGCGCACCGCCTCGGGGAGGCCGCGCGGGCGGACGGTCGCCGCGGAGCCGCCAGGCGCGAGGATGCCGCCGCGCGGTTCCCATTCGCCGACGAGCTCCATGACGATGTAGGGCGGACCGGCATCGTCGGCATCGTGAACGTCGAGCACGCGGACGACGTGATCGCTCGCGACTTCCGCCGCGGCGCGCGCCTCGGCTAGGATCTCGTCGAGCACGGGCGAGCGCTCGCCTCGGAACACCTTGATCGCGACGTTGCGATTGAGCTTCGCGTCGTGCGCCTGCCAGACCGAGGCAGTGGCGCCGACGTCAAGCAACACGCCGAGGCGATAGCGCTCGCCCGCGATCTCGGGCGTGACCTCGTCGTCATCGACGCGCTCGCGATTCGCGCGCAACCAGATCATCGCTTGCGCGGCGAGCGAAGGTTCGGTGAAGCGCTGCGCGACGAGCTCGGCCCAGGATGCTTCGGGCCGTGCCGCGATCTGCGCGAGTGCCTCGACCAGATCCTTCATGTCGTCAGGCCGGCCTCGATACTCTGGATCAGCACGAGGTAGTTCGTACCTTCGACGATGCGCTTGTTGACGACACCGAGCGACAGCGCGAGCTCGGTCGCGATCTCGCGCTGCGTCTTGCCCGCGTGATAGAGGCGGAGGATCGTGCCGACCTGCGCCGGGCGGGCCAGCGGGATCCGCACACGTGGATCCATGATCTCCTGCTCGAGCTCCGCGATCCGCCCGATCACCCACTGGCGAAGCTCCGCGAGTGCGACCAATTCGCCGAGCGTTTGCTCGTCCGGGATCGCGATCTGTTCGCGATCGATCTCTTCGCGATGACCACGACGACGCAATTGGTCGAACCGATCGAGGATGAACCTGCGTACGCTCTCGCCGAGCTTGCGCTGCTCGGCAGGAAGCTCCTTCAGGCGCTCCCATTCGCCGCTGTGGACCCAGCGCGCGACCAAGGAGCCGAGGATGTCGCGGGTCGAGTACGAGCCGCGATAGTTCATCGATTGCTTCACGCGACGGATGATCCGTTCGAGCTGGTCGGCGATCTGGGTATCAGCGGTGTTGGTCATGCGACTCCCCATTTACGAGGACGGTCGATTTTAGCGTTTGTTCGTCGATCCAGGTGAACAGGTGCGAGTCGTGCTCGTCTTGCCCCTATATGAAGCGCCTCTCCATCGTAACTCTGTTGTTTGCCGCCGCCTGTAGCCATCCGACCAAGGTCAAAGCGCCCGAGCCCGTGGCCGCAGCGCCCGCCGCGAAGCCCGCGCCCGGTGCCACCACGAAGGTCGTGAGCCCGACCGTGGCGGTCGACGAAAACCTCGCGCAGCAGTGCTCGCTCAAGCTCGGGAACCCGCAGGCTGCGCCGAAGTTCGATTACGACACCTCCGAGCTCGCGCCCGCCGATCGCGACGTGCTCCAGCAGATCGCTGTGTGCGTGACCTCGGGGCCGCTCAAGGGCAAGAAGCTCGAGCTCACCGGCCGCGCCGATCCTCGCGGCACCGAGGAGTACAACCTCGGCCTCGGGACGCGCCGCGCCGATTCGGTCGCGACGTTCCTGCAACGCCTCGGCGTTCACCAGGCGCAGCTCGGCGCGACCACGCGTGGCGCCCTCGATGCCGCGGGCACGAGCGAGAGCAGCTGGACCACCGATCGTCGCGTCGATATCACGCTCGGCACCTGAGCTAGGCCGTCGTCGCCGTGGTGATGTCGTGCTCGTCGATCAAGCCGACCACGGCACCGCCGACATCGAGCACCGGTAGCGAACGCAGATCGCGCGACACCATGAGTTGCGCGGCCGAACGTAGGTCCGCATCGAGCGTGACCGAGACCGGCGGCAACATCAGATCCGCGGCCACCGCGAGCTGATGGAGCTCCGGGTTCGAAGCGATCACGCGGAGTGCCTCCGCGGAGATGATGCCGCGCAAGACGCCGGCCGCGTCGACGACCGGAAAGACATCTTGATCGGGCGCGTTCGCGATCTGCGAGGTCAGGTCCGGCACCTTCGTACTCGGCATGAACTTGAGGAAGGCACGCTCGCGACGCAGCACCTCGGAGCAGCGCAACTTGCTCAGCGGATCGTTATCGCGGCGATGGGCGGGCGAATCGCGCAGGGTCGGGACCTGCGCTGGATAGAGCGAGACCTTGCGAAGCGCGAGGAACGCGACGCCTTCGGCGAGCATCAGCGGCACGAGCAGCTCGTAGCTGCCGGCGATCTCGCAGACCAGCACGAGTGCCGCGAGCGGGACGTTCGCGACGCCACCATAGAACGTGCCCATGCCGACGAGCGCGAACGCGCCCGGCTCGATCGACGGATCCTTCAATACGATCCGTGCCGCGAGCCCGAACGCTCCGCCGAGCAAGCCGCCGACCGCGAGTGCCGGCGCGAAATCACCCGCGCTGCCGCCGCTGCCGATGGTGAGCGCCGAGGCAAGGATCTTGACGAGCGCGAGCAACACGAGGATCTCGACACCGCGCCAACCGATCGGTAACCAATCCGCGCCGCTGATCGCGACCTGCGCCGCGCCGTAGCCGCCGCCGAGGATGCCGAGCCCGGATTCGCCGTGGCCGACGGTCGGACCGATGAAGTGGAGGAAGAGCGCGACGAACACGCCGAGCCCGAGGCCCCCGATCGCGGGTCTCAACCACACCGCGACCGGCAAGCGCTTCGCGAGCTGCTGCGCGAGCCGCAGCGTGCCCACGAACAGCGACGCCGCGGCGGAGACCAGGAGCGCGAGCCCGATGTAGAGCGGGATGTGACCGGGCTTGAACGCGTACGGCGGGAGGTGTCCGAACAGGGTCGCTTCTCCGAACACCGAGATCGAGACCGAGTACGCGATCACGGAGGCGAGCACGCTCGGGATCAAGGCTTCGGATTCGAAGTCGTCGCGATACAGCATCTCGATCGCGATCAACGCGGCGCCGAGCGGCGCGCGGAACACGGCGCTGATGCCAGCGGCGACGCCCGCGACCATCAGCACGCGACGCTCGCGCGCGGACACACCGAGATAGCGACCGACCGTCGAGCCGAGCCCCGCGCCGATCTGCATCGTGGGCCCCTCGCGACCGCCGGAACCGCCGGAGCCGAGCGTGCAGATCGAAGCGAGCGGCTTCACCCACAGCACGCGGCGCCGGACGATGCCGTCCTCGTGATGGAACGCGTCGATCGTCGCGTCGCCACCGCCGCCCCGACACTCCGGTGCGTAGCGCGTGAGCAGGCCGCCGAGCAGCGCGCCGACCGCGGGGATCAGCGCGAGCAGCCACAACCGCGTGTGCGGCGAGGCCGCTGCACCGATGACCCGCTCGCCCGCAGCGCGCAAGGGATCGTAGCCGGCGAGTTGCTCGAGCAGGAGGTTCTGCACGACCTCCGCGCCGGCGAAGAACGCGCAGCCCAGGATGCCCGCACCGAGCCCCACGAGCGCCGCGTGGAACAGCGTGCGGCCGACGATCTGGAGCTCGAGCGGTTGGTCGCTAGGGGTCAGGAGGCGAGCGAGATTGCGGACCGGCCGCAGCACGGCCTTGGTCGCGTACATGAACGGATTCGGTCCGTCCACGCTCGGTCGTTGGGGAGGTTCGTCGGGGGGCTCGTCAGGTGGAGCCGTGGTCGTCACGCGCGCACTATACTTGGAGCCCAAAGCGTTCGCTCGCTCGCGGACGCCACACGATCCAGAGAAGTGCACCGGGGAGGACCCAGCAGCCGAGCGCCAGCGCCACACCGTCGTAGTTGTGGGAGTGGTCGACGGCCGCTCCGATGAGTGGATTCGCGATCACCATCGCGAGCGATTGGCCGCACGCGATCGTGCCGCCCGCGAACGAGGTCGCCGAGGCGGGTACCTGCGACAACATGTCAGAGGTCGCCAGCGTGTACATCGCGCCGCCACCGGCACACGCGACGCCCATCACCGCCATCGCTTGCCACGGCGTCGCGGCGTACGGCAACAGCCCGATCGTCGCGGCCATCACCATCGCGACCGCGAGGAGCCAGCGCGACGAATTCCCGTAGCGCCGCAAGCGCGACGCGAGATCTCCGACGAGGATCGCACCGGCATCGAGACACAGCGGGGGCAGCCACAAGTAGTCGCCGACATACTTCTGGTCGATCCTGAACGCGCGCACGAGATACTTCGCGCCCCAGAGCTGCATCATGCCGAGAACGGGCGCGACGGCGATCACCAAGATGATGCCGCGCTGGATCACCGGTGCGCGCAACAGGTCGAGGAGGTTCGGGCGTTCGGCCGCCGGCGGCGGTGCGAGATCGAGGCGCTCGCGCACTTCGCGCTTGCTCGTCATGTAGATCCACAGCGGGATCCACGCCGCGGCGACGAGGGTCGTGCCGAGGAACGTGACGCGCCAGCCATACGCGGCGGCGAGCCGAGCGGCGAGCGGCGGGACGATCATCGCGCCGATCGACGAGCCGGTGAATAACAGGCCAAAGCCCCGGGAGCGCGACTCGGGCGGTAGCATGCGCTGGACGGTCTGCGCTGCGCCCGGAAAGCCCGGACCTTCCGCGAGCGAGAGCGCGATGCGCAGACCGAACAGGACTGCGAAGTTCGGCACGAGTGCGTGTAGCGCGGCGATCAGCGACCACGTCAGCACCGACCACACGAGGCCTCGCCGCGCGCCGCGACGATCGATCCACCAACCCGCGAGCGGGGTGGCGATCAGATACGCGAACGAGAAGGCTGATCCGAGCCAGCCATACTGGGTGTCGGTGATGTGCAGCGCCTTGGTGACCTCGGGCGCGATCACCGACAGCGTCTGGCGATCGACATAGCTGACGGTCATCGTCAGCATCGCGAGGACGACGACGGACCAGGTCGCGCGACGAGACAGCACTGCGTGATCTACTGGGGCGGAGGAGGCACGGCCCAGAACGAGCTCATGTTCTCGGTCTGCGAGTCCTGCATCGGTAGCCAGTACGGCACCGAGCTCGGATCGACGCCGGTCCCGAGCTTGGACTTGTCGATCGCCGTGACCCACATCTGGCGGCGCTGCGTGCCCTTCGTACCGGCGAGGGCGTTGCCGTAATCGCGCAGGCTGTAGAAGACGAGCCACACGTAACCGCCGTCGTCGTACGGACTGAAGTTCGGCAGGTAGCAATTTGCGACGCCGGCGCACGCGGTATCGAGCTTCGTCGTCGGGCCACCCGTGGTCGGGATGATGAACAGCGAGCCCGGGTACATCAACTCGGTCGTGCCGTTGGTGTTGCGGCCGCGCGAGTTCACGCCCGCGGCGTACGCGATGAACTTGGAGTCCGGCGTGAATGTCGGCCACGAAGGTGCGGCGTACGCAGCGCCCGCGGTCGTCGCGTCGATCAACGAGACCGGTGCACCGAACGTGTCGTTGCCGAGCGCCGGGATGAGCTGGAGGTCACCGCGATCGTAGTCGACAGCCCACGGTGCCGCGGCGCCGCCGAGCGAGATGTTGTTGACGAACACGATCGAGCTCCCATCCGGGGACCACGACGGGTGCGCTGCCATCGTCGGCAGCGCTGCGCCATTGGTCGCGACCGAGGTGCCGGTCTGCGGATCGACGAGCTGCAGCATCGTGCCCGGGTTCGTCATCAAGCGCGTGGCATCGGCGTTGAACGTCGAGAAGAGCGAGGTATACGACGTGCCCCCGACCGGCGAGACCGTCGGCACGGCCGGCTTGCTCAGATCGAAGACCGCGCCCTTGTCGCCGCCACCCCACAGCTCGCCCGCGAGGTAGCGCCCATCGCGGCTGACGACGTGACATGCGACGCAGTGGTTGGTCGCGTCGGCCGGGCTCGCGGGCGGATTCGGGATCGCGGCGCCACGGCCCGTGCTGTCGATGCGTTGGATGATGCCCTGCGACAGATCCCAGTAGTAGATCACGCCGGTGACCTGAGCCTGGACGACCTTGATCGTGATGGTTCCGCTGCGCTGCGCACCGGTGACCGCATCCCAGTGATCGACATAGACGCTGACCGGCGAGCCATGGGCGCTCTGGATGATCGCTTGCCAATCATTCGCGAGCGGCATCGTGTCGAGCTTGAAGCCCGGTGTGGCCGCGACGATATTGTCGATCGTCGCGAGGCCGCCGACGAGCCGCACGCGAAACAGATCGCCCGTGGCTGCGGGCCCTTCCCACTGCACGTCGGGAGCGGCGGCGCTGATCGGCATGACCGCACCATCGAGCGGATACGCGATCGTCGGCGCCTGCGCTCCGGTCGGTGGCGTCTCTGGGAAGTTGCCCTCGCTGCCCGGCGGCGCCATCGGATCGACATGCGTCGTGTGCATGATGACGCTGACGCCCGTTGCACCGCTGAGCGAGCCGGCGACGGCAGTGATCGTACCGGTGCCGGCGACGAGGCCGTTCGCTGCGAACGCCGCCTGGGTCAGCGTCCCGATCTGCGACGCATCGCCATCGAGCGAGAACGCGACCTCGGTCAGTGGTGCGGCGTGACCGTCGGCGTAGTGCCCGATCGCGGTGTACTCGATCGGTTGCGCCGTGCCGGTGTAGAGCACCGTCGCGTTCGCGGGTTGAACTTCGATTGCCTGCAAGCCGCTGGTGTCATCACCACCACTGCTGCTCGGTCCACAGGCCAGGAGCGCGGTGAAAAACACCAGCGCAGGCACGATCGCCAGCGTCCTCATCATGGCCCGAGGCTAACACTCAGCCCGACGAGGCCGATCGAAATGACACCGGCAATGGATCGTTTCTTGGGCAGGCACGTTGGACCCGACATGAACCCGCGCCTCCTCTGCGCCAGCGCTGTCGCGCTGGTCGCTGCCCCCGCCTTGGCTCAACCTCGCATCGAGCTCGCGACCGATCGCGTCGAAGCCCTGATGCTCGCGAGCGACGGCAGCCAGCTGCCCGTCCACGAGGAGCGGCTGACCATCCAAATCGCAGGCGAATACGCGACGACGACGATGCGCCAGACCTACTTCAACGCCTCGTCCTCGCGGATCGAAGGCAACTATTCGCTGCGCCCCGGCTCTGGCAGCCACGTCGATGGCTTCGCGTACTGGAACGGGGAACAGAAGATCGTCGGCGAGGTCTTCGAGAAGCAGCTCGCCCACCAGGTCTACGATTCGGTCACCGCGCGGCGCCGCGATCCGGGCCTGCTGGAGGCCGACGGCGAGGGCGCCTTCGCGTTCAAGGTGTTTCCGATCGAGCCGAAGGAGAACAAGCGCGTCGAGGTTCGCTGGAACAAGTGGCTCGAGCGGCACGCGAATGCGGTGCACTACCGCGCGCCGATCACGAGCCGCGCCGCGGAGATCGTGATCGAGATCAACGGCAACATCAAGAACGTCCGCTCCTCCACGCACGAGCTCTCGGTCGAGAAGCTCGCGACTGGCGTGCGGCTGCGTTCGAAGGGCGCGGTCGCCCCGGGCGAGCTCGATCTCGATTGGGATCTCGACGAGCCGGCGTGGACGCCGGATGTCTACGTGCAACAGGGCAACGGCAAGGAGGAGGGCTGGTTCGCGCTCGCGCTCGCCGCGCCGACGCTACCCGAGACCACCGTGACCGCGAAGGACATGACGATCGTGATCGATCGTTCGGGCTCCATGACGACCGACGACAAGATGGAGCACGCCAAGCGTGCCGCGATCGCCATGGTCCATCTGCTGGGGCCCAACGATCGCGTCAACGTGATCTCGTTCTCCGACGAGGTCGATCCTCTGTTCAAGACCCCGCAGGCGATGACCGCGGAGAATCGTCAGGCCGCGCTCGACTTCATCTCGCGGCTGCATCCGATTGGTGGCACCGATATCGCGCTCGCGTTAAAGACCGCGGTCGCGGATCAGGTCGCCGGCTCGGAGAATCCCGAGGTGGTGGTCTTTCTCACCGACGGTCAGTCCGATGCCGCGCAAGCGTCGGCGGTGACGACCGGCAACGTGCGGTTGTTCACGCTCGGCCTCGGACGTGACGTCAACAAGCCACTGTTGTCGCGGCTCGCCGCCGAGAAGCGCGGTCGCTTCGTGTTCATCGAGAACGCCGATGCGATCGAGAAGGAGGTCGGTCGGCTGGCGAAGAATATCGCGAAGCCGTTGCTCGTCGATGTCGCGGTCACGATCGATGGTGCGAACGCCGTACGGATCTACCCGCGCACGCTCCCCGATCTGTTTGCAGAGGACGAGCTGCGCATCTCGGGGCGCTTGCGTGGCACGGGCACGGTGAAGTTCACGGTGACCGGCAAGCTCGCCGGCAAGCCGGTCTCGTACACTCGCTCGATCGACCTCGGTAAAGCCACGCCACAACCGTGGGCGGCATCGCTGTGGGCCCAGGCTCGCATCGATCACCTGCTCGAAGAGATCGCGCTCGACGGTTCGAAGACCGAAGATAAGGATGAGGTGCTCGAGCTCTCGCTCGCTTACAACGTCATCACGCCATACACCGCATTCCTCGCGGTGCCGGAGTCCGAGCTCGGTGGCATGCACGACACCGTGCTCGCCGCGCGCGCACGCAAGGCCAAGATCATGGCAGCGAACGAGGTGGCAATGGCCCCAGCGTCGACCAGCGGCAAGAGCTCTCCGTTTATCGCGACGAACCTCGACGTGAAGCTCCACACCGGTTCGACGGCCAACGACGAGGCTTCGGGCGGGAGTAGGCCGGCGCCCGAGGTCGAGCAATCCGAGCAGACCGTCTCGCACGCGCACGGGTGTGCGGGCTGCGCCATGACCGGTTCGAGTGGCGGCACGACGGCGCTGGTCATCTTCGGGACGATGCTGACCCTGTTGCGCCCGGGCCGGCGTCGCTCCAGTAGGAAATTTCAGTAGCTGCGCTTCGGTGCCGGTTGCAGCATCGCCCGGAGCACGGCCATCGCGTCGCCGATACGCTTCATGAGCTCAGGAAGTCGGGTCATGGGCCGACTCGTAGCAAACGACGTTCCACACCGAGTGGAATGCAACGCGACGACGCGCCACTAACTTGCCCCCGTGACCGACAAGATCACTATGGGGCGTGGCTGACCTCCCGCCCGATACGCTAGCTCCAGGCGAGCGCGAACGCGAACAGCGCGTCGCTCTGCGCTGGGCCGCCTTGCTCGCGATCCTCACAGTGGCGTGGCTCGTCATGCCGATCGGCATCGGGATCCTGCTCGGGACGTTCCTCGCGTTCATGGTCGAGCGCTCGCACGAGCGCCTCAAGGGCTGGCTCGGCGCGCGGTGGGCCGCGATCGCGACCGTCGCGGGTGCGAGCGTGGTGCTCGCGGTCACGCTCGGCGGTCTCGGCATCTTGTTCGTCTCGAAGGGCACCACGCTCGCGCGCATGTTGATCGATGCGTTCAAGCCGGGTGCGGCGGGCGATCACGCACTGATCTCGCTTGGTCGCCTGACCTCGCGCATCGGTATCTCGCAGAACGACCTCACCGATCGAGCGCAGGTGCTCGCGAAGGACATCGGCGACCGGATCGGCGATATCGCGGGTACGATCGCCTCGACGACTGGCGCGTCGATCCTTGGCCTGTTGTTCGCGATGCTCGCGATGTTCTACGTGCTGCGCAACTGGACCACGATCTCGTTGCGCGCGCAGGACACGTTCCCGCTCAAGCCCGAGTACACGCGCGCCTTGTTCGAGGAGTTCCGATCCGTCGGCAAGACCACGCTGCTCGGCGCGATCGGTACGAGCATCGCGCAAGGCGCGTTCGCGACGGTGGGCTACTGGATCGCGGGCGTGCCGGAGCCGCTGTTCTTCGGCGCGGCGACCGCGGTCGCTTCGTTCGTGCCGGCGGTCGGCGTGTTGCTCGTGATCGTCCCCGTGACGGTGGGCCTCTTCCTGATCGATCATCCGGGCTATGCGACGCTCGAGCTCGTGTTCTCGTTGGTGTTCGTGGTCGGCATCTGCGACTACGTGATCCGGCCGCGGCTCGTGCAAGGCGAGACCAAGGTGCCAGCGCTCGTCACGTTCGCGTCGCTGTTTGGCGGCGTCGAGGCTTTCGGGCTCAAGGGCCTGATCCTCGGCCCGGTGTTGATGTCGCTCGCACTCGCGGTGCTGAGGCTCTACGGCGCGGAAGCGCGGGGCCGCGGCACCATCGTCACCGACGCGCACTAGCCCGAGCGGCGAGGAGCACTGACCGCTCGGTGCATGCGGCAGCCCGCGCGGTCTGCCCGCGATACGCGAACACCTTCGCTTCGAGGGCGAGCAACTGACTCGCGACGCGCAGCTTCGCCGGCTCGGTGCCCACGAGCTGCGCGAGCGTCTCCGCATCGACGCGCTCGGTGATCTCGCGCGGGATATCGAGCAACCGCTCCCACGCGGTCTCGACATCCCCGAGCGCCTCGTCGAACGTGTGCTTCGCGCACAGGCCGGTCACGCGATCTTCGAGTGCGGCGAGATCGAGGATAAGCCGGCCGATGAGGTCGTCCTGTAGCACGCGAAGAGACTATGCTGTCGGCGATGCGGCAGCACGTGTTCATGTCGCCCGGGATGTTCGGGTTCGGCCGGCTCGGCTCGTATAATTACTTCGCCCACGTCGAGCGCGAGCTCGCGGCGCGGTTCGCTGCCGCCGGCCACGAGTTGATCACCCACACGATCGAAGACCTGCCAACCGCGTCGATCCGGCGGCGCGCGCAACGCCTCGCGGAGCTCGTCGCGAAGACCTCCGGCAGCGAGCCGGTCCACCTGCTCGGTCATTCGACGGGCGGGCTCGATGCGCGGCTCGTCGCTTCACCAGCGACGCGCTCGATCGAACCGGCCAAGCTCGCGTGGTTGCCGCAGCTGCGCAGTGTGACCACGATGAACACGCCGCACTACGGCACGCCGCTCGCGAGCTTCTTTGCCACGGTCAACGGCCAGCGCGTGCTCGCCGCACTATCGGCACTCACCGTGGCCGGGCTCACGCTCGGCGCGCAACCGCTCGCCGCGGCGAGCGTCGTGCTCGGATACGTCAGCTCCAGTGATCAAGCGCTGCCCTTCAAGGTCAAGGCGCTCGATCGATCGGTGAAGTCCATCGTCGGGCTCGTCGACGATGCGCGCAGCCCCGAAGTGCGCACGTTCCTCGGTGCGATCGAAGACGATCAAGGCTCGATGCTGCAGCTCAGCCCCGAGGCGATGGATCTCGTCGTCGCCGGGTTCGAGGATCGGCCAGGCGTGCACTACCAAGCGACGGCGTCGATGTCACCGACCCCGAAGCCGCAGCGCTGGTTACAGACCATCGGTCATCCGTGGCATGCGGTGTCGCTGTCCTTGTTCTACGCGCTCCATCGCGTCACCGCGAAGGTGCCGGAGCGCTACCCGTGTGCCGCACTGCGTGGGTTGCAGCCATGGGCTGGCGACGAGATCGAGACGCTGCTCGCGAAGCAACTCGGGATGATCACCGGGCTCGACGCGAACGACGGCATCGTGCCGGTGCGCTCGCAGCTCTGGGGTGAGGTGGTCTGGGCCGGCTTTGGCGATCACCTCGACGTGCTCGGCCACTACACCGACGAGCGCGATCCAGAGCGCGTCGCGCCGGAGCTGCGTCATCGCGATTGGCTCGTGAGCGGCTCGCACTTCGGCGCGCGCGAGTTCGCGGCGCTGATGGACGCGATCGCGACCGGGATGCTCACTTCTTCGCGTGACAGCCGGCCGGGTCGAAACAGCTGAGTTGCGGACCGGCGTTCGGAGCCACAGTTCGCTGGAAGAAGTAAGGCACGGTGGCCGTCGTGGTCACGCGCTTCTTCGGGAACGACATCGGCGCGACAGTCTCGCGGATGCAGCTCTCGATCTGCTTGCTCACCCTCGCGGCGATGCCCGGGGTCTTCACGCTCAGCTGATCCAGGATGCCGTGCTTGTCGATCGTGAGCACGATGGCGAGATGCCCCGCACCCCGAACCTCGGCCGTGCGCTCCAGGTAGCACCGTTCGATCTCGGGTGAGATCGGGCGCAGCTGAGCGGTGATGTCACTCGCGCTCAGCGAGCGTTCATCGGCGTGTACGGCCGAGGTAGCGGCGAGGAGGAACATAGCTGCAAGGAAGGTCCGCATGCTCACAGGGAGTGCACCCGGCGTACCACTGGTAAGTGCCGATGGTTCCTCACTCGCGCTTCACGTGGACACACCGAGCGTCTACTGGCGGACTCGGCCTGTGGGTGATTCATTCAGCCGGAGATTTGCGGTAAGACGTACTCGCGATGTCCCCCGCGTCTCCAAATTTGTCCGTCGCGCCCTCCGGCCAACTCTCGGCCGAGACGTGCCTCAAGATCCACGACCTCATGCTGCGCGCGCGCATCCTCGAGGAGCGTTTGATCAGCATGTACAAGCAGGGCGAAGGCTTCTTCTGGATCGGTGGTCCGGGCGAGGAGGCGTTCAACGTCCCGCTCGGGCTGCTCGTCGACAAGGGGGCGGGCGTCGATCACGACTATCTGCATCTGCACTATCGCGCGAGTGGCGCGTTGCTCGCGATGGGCGCCAACCCGGTGGACTCGCTCCGCCAGATGCGTAACACCGCGACCGATCCGTACTCCAAGGGGCGCAACTTCGCGGGCCACTACTCGGTTCGCGAATGGAACATCGTGCCCGTCAGCTCGCCGATCGAGGTCCAGTTCTCGATCGCGATCGGTACCGCGCGCGCGCAGCGCAAGGGCACGGGCGCGAAGGGCATCACGGTCGTGCAAGGTGGTGACGCCGGGACCGCGGAAGGCGACTTCGCGACCGCGCTCGTGTGGAGCTCGCGCAAGGGGAACGAGATTCCGCTGTTGATGATCGTGACCAACAACCGGTACGGCATCTCGACCCAGTACGCCGGTCAGCACGGCTACGACCAGATCGCGGATCGCGGCAAGGCGTTCGGTATGCCCACGGCCGTCGTCGACGGCAACGATCCCGAGGCGAGCTACGTCGCCCTCGAGAAGGCGCTCCACTACGTGCGAACCGAGAAGAAGCCGTACCTGCTCGAGGCGATGGTCTCGCGCTTGCGAGGTCACTCCTCGGCCAGTGGCGCGAACCCGGTCAAGGGCGAGATCGATTGTCTCGAGCGCTTCGAGGCGACCATCATCGATCGCAAGTTTATCGATCGCGGCGAGATCGAGAAGCGCCGCGCGGCGTTCACGCAGGAGATGCTCGACGCCTCTGCGGTGGTACGCGGCGAGCCGATGCCGGACCCCGCTTCCGTGTGGGAAAACATCTACTCCGAGAAGAACCTCGTTGGAGGAGAGCGCTGATGTCGACGATGATTCAAGCGATTCGCATGGCGCTGCACGTCGGCGAGACCAAGCTCGGTGTCACCGACATCTTCGGCGAGGATGTCGGCCCGCCACTCGGCGGAGCATTCACGGGCACGCAAGGACTCACCACCGCGTGGAACACGCCGCTCGACGAGCGCGGCATCGTGGGCATGGCGATCGGGTTGGCGCTCGCGGGCCACAAGCCGGTCGCCGAGATCCAGTTCTGCGACTACGCGTTCAACACCATCGACCTCCTCAAGATCGCCGGCAATACCTGCTGGTCGAGTGGTGGCGACTGGAACGTGCCGCTCGTGCTCATGATGCCGGTCGGCGCCGGAATCCGCGGCAGCATCTATCATTCGCACTCGTTCGACGGTCAGGCGACGCGCATTCCGGGCTGGAAGATCGTGATGCCGTCGAACCCACGCGATGCCTACGGGCTCCTTTTGTCGGCCATCAAGGATCCCAACCCGGTGATGTTCCTGGCGCCCAAGGCGCTTCTCCGCGCCAAGGGCGGCCCCGG
>JANXOP010000018.1 GCA_025357755.1 Kofleriaceae bacterium
TCGACGAGTACGCGCTGCCGCCCGATCCGGCGCTGCTCGCGAAGCAGTTTCCCGAGCTCGATCTCTACGACCCCGCGGTCGCCGAGGTCGATGCCGCGTGGGCCCTCAAGCAAGCGATCCTGGGCGAAGCAGCAGCGCGCAAGGCCGACAAGCGCGTCACCAACTCCGAAGGCGCGACCTGGGCACGCGTGCTCGGCGCGACCGCGTTTGCGACGAGCGGTGGCTTTGTCGGCGGCTATCGCGGCAGTTATGCGTCGCTCGTCGTCGAGCCATTGTGCGATGACATGACCGATCCGACCGCGCCGAAGAAGCGCAACGGCTATTGGTGGACCGCCGATCGTTTCCTCGCGAAGCTCGACGATGCCGAGGCCGTGGGCCTGGAGGCGACGCGCCGCACCGTCGCGACGCTCGGCTCGCGCAAGGTCGAGACCCAGGAGTGTGCGATCGTGTTCGATCCGGAAGTCGCGCGGTCGATCGTCGGGACGATCTTCTCGGTCGCGAACGGTTCGTCGTTCTGGCGCAAGTCGAGCTACCTCGTCGGCAAGGAGGGCGAGCTCGTCGCTTCCAAGCTCGTCACGATCGTCGACGATCCGTTGATCCCCCGCGCGCCAGGCAGCCGGCCGTTCGATGGCGACGGCCTCGCGACCCGCAAGAACTCTGTGATCGAACACGGCGTCCTCTCGCCGGTGCTTTGTGATGTCTACTCCGCGCGCAAGCTCGGCCGGGAATCGACCGGCTCGGCAGGGCGGGGCATCGGTGGAAACCCTGGCCCGACCACTTCGAACCTCATCATGTCGGCGGGATCGGCCACCCACGACGAGGTCATCCGGAGCACCCCGAGGGGCCTGTACGTGACCAGCCTGATGGGGTTCGGCTTCAACGCGATCACCGGCGACTTTTCGCGGGGCGCTCAGGGCTTCTGGATCGAGGGTGGGGAGCTCACCTTCCCCGTCAGCGAGGTCACGATCGCGGCGAACTTCGACGAGATCCTCAAGCGGATCGATCTGGTGGGAAACGACGTCGAAATGCGGAGCTCGACCGTCGCACCTACATTCCGCGTATCGCACATGATGCTCGCAGGTACGTCTCGCTGACGCGATTGACTTGAACCTACCGAGATGAAACGATCTTAGTCAGTGCCGGCTGTCGCCACGTCGACGGGCCTCCCGACCAAACTCGGGAAGTACGAGCTGCTCATGCCGCTCGCTGCCGGCGGCATGGCGCGAATTTACATCGGCCGTTCTACCGGCATCGGTAGCTTCGAACGTCACGTCGTCCTGAAATTGATCACGCCGGAGCGTGAGAGAGACGAAACCGCGGTTCAGATGTTCCTGGATGAAGCGCGGCTCGCGGCCTCGCTCAACCATCAGAACGTCGCACAGGTCTTCGAGGTCGGTGAAGATCTCGGCATTCACTACCTCGCCATGGAGTACGTCCATGGCCAGGATCTGCGGGCGCTGCTCGCGAAGGCGGGCGGTCAAGGCACGCGCATCCCGCTCGAGCTCGCGCTCACCGTCATCGCCGGTGCCGCCGCGGGGCTCAACCACGCGCACGAGCGTCGCGCGGCGGACGGCACGCCGCTCGGCATCGTCCATCGCGATGTCTCGCCGTCGAACCTGATGATCGGCTACGACGGTTCGGTCAAGTTGCTCGATTTTGGCATCGCGAAAGCGACCTCGCGATCCGTGCAGACTCAGTCCGGAATCATCAAGGGCAAGTTCGCGTACATGGCGCCCGAGCAGTGCCGTGGTCGCGATGTCGACCGTCGCAGCGACGTGTTCTCCCTCGGCATCATCCTCTACGAAATCTCGACCCAGCATCGCTGCTTCCGCGCGGACAGCGACTTCGACACGATGCATCGCATCGTCACCGGCGATGTCGTGCGGCCGACCCGGTTGGTCCAAGGCTATCCTCCGGCGCTCGAGGCGATCGTGATGAAGGCGCTCGCGGTCGACGCCGTGCATCGCTATCAGAGCGCCGCGCTGCTGCTCGAGGCGCTCGAGAGCTTCGCGATCGCGTCGCGATTCTCGCTCTCGACGATGGGCCTCGGTCGCTTCATGCGCGACATGTTCGGCGAGAGCCAGGAGCCATGGCTGAGCGCGCCGCAAAACCCGCCTGTCGTCGCGAAGGAGAGTACGATCTCTTCGACGGACGGGCGCAGCGACGTCAGCATCTCGCCGCTCAGCGAACGCGCTGCGACCGAGTCCGAACGCCCGCACCGCCAAGCCGAAGGGGTGCCGGAGCTCGCCGAACGGTTTCCCGATTCGGGTGGCATCGCGGCGAAGACCACGCTGGATCTAGGCACGCAACACGAAGACAACGACGGCGCGACCGAGGTCCATCGGCCAACGCCGATTCCGCAAGTGGCGCACATGCCCTCGGGCTCGCCGGCGATACCCGTCCCCGCGGCATTCCAGCCGACGGGCACGGGCTCGCAATCCGGGCCCGCGCATGCAGCAATCCAAACAGGCCCGCACCTGCTCGGTATCGCGAGCACGCGCCACGGCTACGCGAGCGGGGCCGCGGTCAGTCGCGCGGGAATGCCGGCGACCTCGACGGGAGAGCTCCAGTATCCGCGCTACGAACCGACCGACGACGTCTCGCAGATCACGCTGCGGCCAAATCGGCGCGTCCTCGCGATCGGCGTCGGGGTCCTCCTGATCGGCATCATCGTCATGACGGCGATGCTCGCGGGTGGAACGAAAACCAAAGACAGCGACGGCCTCGCACCTGGTTCGGAGACCGGCAGTGCGACCGTCGGCTCCGATGGCAGCGCGAACGTGGTGCCAGCGCCGGTCACCGACGACTACATCAAGATTCGGGTGGTCTCGCAGCCGAAGGGCGCCGACGTCTTGATCGCCGGCAGCAAGGTTGGCGTGACCCCGTGGGACGGCAAGCTCAAGCACGGCACGGCGGTGACCACGCTCGTCGTTCATCTCGTGGGCTACTCGGACTTCATGTCGAAGATCGATCTGGCGGCACCGACCTACGACAACGAGAGCATCACGCTCACGAAGCTCGTCGAGAAGGTCGCGCCCAAGACTCTCGATAAGGGTGGCTCCGGACTGTCCGAGACCGGCAGCGCCGCGAAGCAACCACCATACGCCACCCCCACCGAGACCGGCTCGGCCGTTGCGACGGCACCTCCGGATCCGCCCGAGAAGCCAGAGCCCAAGCGCGTCACCACGCCCACGCATACGCCGACGGTGACGCACACGACCTCGACGAAGACGCCAGCGTCACCGAAGAACCCTCCGCCGGTCGTGAAGGCTCCGCGTTGCCAGCCGCCAGGTCAGGTCAATCCGTTTGACGACCGCTGCGACGGCAAGCCGTGCCCCGTCTGCAAGTAGCCTATCTACGCGACGCTACGTCACGATCTCGGGTACGTCGGCCGACCAGCGCAACGTCGCGCCCGTGACCTTCGCGATCTCTTCTGGCGTCACGCCGGGCGCGCGTTCGCGTAGCACCAGCCCGTCCTTCGCAACATCGATCACCGCGAGATCGCTGACGATCGTGTGAACGCAGCGCAGCCCGGTCACCGGCAGCGAGCACTCGCGCAGGATCTTCGGCGAGCCGTCCTTCGCGACGTGCTCCATCATCACGATCACGCGGCGACTTCCGGCGACGAGATCCATCGCGCCGCCCATGCCCTTGATCATCTTGCCGGGGATGGTCCAGTTCGCGAGGTCACCGTTCTGCGAGACCTCCATCGCGCCGAGCACGCTGACGTCGACGTGGCCGCCTCGGATCATCGCGAACGAGGTCGCCGAGTCGAAGAACGCCGAGCCCTTGATCGTCGTGACGGTCTGCTTGCCAGCATTGATCAGATCCGGGTCTTCGTCGCCTTCGAACGGAAACGGACCGATGCCGAGCAGGCCATTCTCGCTCTGGAGCACGACGTCCATGTCGGCCGGGACGAAGTTCGCGACGAGCGTCGGCATGCCGATGCCGAGGTTGACGTAGAAGCCGTCGGCGAGCTCGCCGGCGACGCGCTTGGCCATCTGTTCGCGGGTTAGCTTCTGCACGCTCAGCTCCTCTTTCGGGTGGTGCGTTGCTCGATCGGCTTGTCGTAGTTCGTGCCCAAGAAGATCCGCTGCACGTAGATCGAAGGCAGGTGGACCTGATCCGGATCGAGCTCGCCAACCTCGACGAGCTGCTCGACCTCGACGATCGTGACCTTGCCGGCGGTCGCGACGAGCGGGTTGAAGTTGCGCGCGGTCTTGTTGAACACGAGGTTGCCCCAGCGATCACCTTTCCACGCCTTCACGATCGCGAAGTCACCGCGGATCGCATGCTCGAGCACGCAGTGCTTGCCGTTGATCTCGCGGGTGTCCTTGCCCTCGGCGATCTGAGTGCCATAGCCGGTCGGCGTGTAGAACGCCTCGATACCGGCGCCCCCCGCACGCAGCCGCTCGGCGAGCGTGCCTTGCGGCGAGAGCTCGACATCGAGCTGGCCCGAGAGGAACTGCTGTTCGAAGATCTTGTTCTCTCCGACGTAGCTCGCGATCATCTTCTTGACCTGGCCCTGCGCGAGCAGCACTCCGAGCCCTTTCTCGGTCGTGCCACAGTTGTTGGACACGATCGTGAGGTTGGGCGTCTTCTTGCGCGCGAGCTCGGCGATGCAGTTCTCCGGGTTGCCGGAGAGGCCGAAGCCTCCCGCGAGGATCGTGCACCCGTCGAACACGTCGTGGAGCGCCGCGGCGGCGTCCTTGTAGACCTTGTTCATCGCCTGTGTCTTACTGCCGTTTGGGATGGCGATCATCACGCTGACGACCGATTTCGGATCCAGCGACGGATACGTCGGGGCGACGAAGGGGATGCTCGTACGGCTCGGTCGCCAGCCCACGATCGTCGATATTTCCCACGACGTGCCGCGCGGCGATGTGGCCCACGCGGCGTGGGTCGTCGCCACGGCTTGCCGTGAATTTCCGGAAGACACGATCCACGTCGTCGTCGTCGGCAGCCGCGTGCGCAGCCGCGGCGTCGTGATCGATGCGGGCGGCTCGTACTTCATCGGCCCCGACAACGGCGTGTTCGCGTATCTCGCGCCGCAGTGGGCGCGCGCGATCGAGAACATCAACGTGATGGCACCCGAGGCCAGCTTTCACGGGCGCGATGTCTATGCGACCGCGGCCGCCACCTTGGCGCTCAAGATCGATCCGACCGCGATCAGGCCGTTCGTCGAGCTCGAGGGCAGGTTGCCATGGGGCACGCGGGCCGCAGGCGAGGGCCGCGTGGTCCACATCGATCACTACGGCAACCTCGTCACCG
>JANXOP010000031.1 GCA_025357755.1 Kofleriaceae bacterium
AGGATCTGCGCACCGCGCTCGCGATGGGTCAGCGCGTTGCGGGCAAGTTGCCGGAAGCGCGCACGCTACTCAACGAGCTGATCGAGAGCTTCGGGCGTCGCCGCTCGCCGGAGCGCGCGGCTCTCCACGTCGAGCTCGCACGCGTCGCGCAAGCCGAAGGCAAGATCGACGAAGCGATGACGGAGATGGAGTCCGCATCGAAGATGGACGCGACGAACGCGATCATCCAGAGAGAGCTCGCCGAGATGGCGCGAGCCGCGGGTCAGCTCGAGAAGGCCGAGCGCACCTACCGCGCGCTGCTCCTCGTCGTACGTCGCAATCCGCCGGGAGAAGACGAGAACGCGGTCGGCGCGGCGGAAGTACTCTACGAGCTCCACCAGCTCTCGAAATCGCGCGGCGAAGAAGACCAGGCCAAGGAGCTGCTCGAATCCGCGATGGAGTCGGCGATCCAATCCGATGCCGGCGTGCGCCGGTTGCGGAAGAGCCTGCTCGCGCACAACGAAGGCCAGCGTCTGCTCGAGGTGCTCGAGAAGCGGCTCGCCACGAACCCCGAACCCGCATCGCAGGCGCGCATGCTCGGCGACATGGCCGAGGCGCTCGACCAGCAGCTCAACCGCCCGGCCGATGCGCTCGAGGCGCTGATCAAGGCGATCAATGCCGCACCGTCGCGGCTCGATCTCTACGACCGCGCGCGCGAGCTCGCCAAACGCAACGGCACGACGAAGAAGTACGTCGAATCGATCGAAACGACGGTCGATAGACTCCGCCGCAAGGACGATCCGCCGCTGATCGCGAACATCTTGATGCGCGCGGGTGAAGCGCTCGAGACCGATGCGAACGATCTGCGCGGCGCGGCGAACCTGTATCGCCGGGTCGAGATCCTCGGCGAGAAGCTCGCCGAAGCGTTCTACGCGCAAGCGCGCGTGGCCGCGGCACTCGGCGACACCGCGGAGCAGGCTCGGACGCTCGACAAGATGTTCGAGCTCGCGGGCACCGATACCGAGCCGACCCCGCAACAGGTCGACGCGCTGTATCGCCTCGCCGAGATCTTCATCGGCAGCGACACGCGTCGCAAGCAAGGCATCGAGCTGCTCGAGCGGGCCTTCGCCGCGGAGCCACGGTGGGCGCAAGCCGGTCGCCTGTTGAAGGCGGCCTCGATCGCATCGCCAGAGGACGAGAAGATCCTGACGATGTACGAGCGCGTCGCTCGCAACGGCGGCGACCAAGAGCTGCTGCTCGATTTCCTCGAGCGCCGCGCCGGCGGTACGCACGCCACGCCGCAGCAGATCAAGGAAGCGGTCGATCTCGCGGTCGAGCTCGGTCACGACGAACGCGCGGAAGCGCTACTCGTACGTGCGGTGGCCGCCGCGCGCGAGACCGTCGAGAGTCTCGGTTCGGCACCGTGGGCCGTGCTCGCGCTCGCGGAGCGCCGGCTCGCCGCGAACGATCTGACCCAGGCCCGCGACCTCACGTACGAGATCGCGCCGATCGTCAGCGACGAAGAATCGGTCGCCCAGATCGATGGCCTCGCGATGCGGATCGCGACCCGTGCCCTCGCTCATCGCAAGCTCGAGCTGGCCGCCGAGGTCTACGAGTTCTTGCGCGAGCGCAGCCCGGCGGATCGCGCCGTGTGGCAGCCGCTGCTCACGATCTATCGCGAGCTCGGTGATGGTGATCGGCTCGGCAGCGTCGTCTCTTCGACGTTACCCGCGCTCGTCACGCCGGCCGAGCGCAACGCGCTGCGGCTCGAGCACGCGAAGTTCTTGATCGAGAACCTCAAGCGCCATCACGACGCGCTCGATGTCCTCAAGGACTCGCTCTCGGACGATGCGGACAACCTCGAGGCCGCGCAGCTCTACGAAGACACGCTGCGGCTCCTCGACGATCAAGACGGCATCGCCGAGTTCCTGTGGTCGCGGTTCGAAGATGCGCAGCGTCGCGGTCATCGCGATTCGACGATCGATGTCGCGACCCGCCTCGGTGATCTGCTCGAGAAGCAGGAATCGCCCGATGCGATTCGCGTGTATCGCGCCGCGCTCGTCGTCGCGCCCGATGATCGCGAGATCCTCCGCCGCGTCGTCAACAAGCTCGACACGAACGACAACCCGCGTGAAGGCGCCCTCCTGATGGAGCGCCTGCTCGCGGTCGAGAGCCCCGAGCGTGCCCCCGCGCTCGCCGGCAAGCTCGCCACGATGTGGGAGGCCGCAGGCGATGGCAAGGGCGTGCAACGCACGCTCGAGCTCGCTCATAAATCGGCGCCTGATGATCGCCACATCCACGCTCGGCTCGAGCAGTGGTACCGCGATCACGAACAGTGGTCGGAGCTCGCGGAGCTGATGACCGCCGATGCCGAGCACATGCCCGATGAGGCGGCCGTCCAGCGCCTGCGCGAAGCGGCGAGCGTGTACTCCGGCTTCCTCGGCCAACCGCTCAAGGCTGCCGAAGTGCTGCGCAAGGCGCGCTTGAAGGCGCCGCTCGTCGTCGAGCTCGTGACGGACCATGCCGCGGCGTTGGCATCAGCCGGTGAGCTCGATGCCGCGCAACGCGCGATCGGTGAAGCGCTATCTACCGTCGAGGGTGCGGGTCGGACCGCGCTCCTGATGTTGCGCGCGAGCTTCCGGCAGCAACTCGGGGACGATGCCTCGGCGGTCACCGACCTGACCGAAGCGTACGCGCTCGATAAAGAGCGGGCCGGCGAGACGCTCGTCAATGGCCTCGAGCGGTTGCGCTCGCGCGCCGAGCGCGATGGCGATATGCCGACCGAGCGCCGCGCCACCCTGGAGCTCGCGAAGCTCCTCGTCGCACACGGCGAGATCGAGCGCGGTCGCTCGTTCCTCGTGACGTGGATCGAGCGCGACGCGCGCGATGCCGAGCCGCTCTACATGCTGTGCGATCTCGATGAAGGCATCGAACACTGGGATGGCGTCGCCGCCGCGGCCACGCGGCTCGCGTATGTCACCGAGGGGACCGAGCAGGTCAAGGCCGCGATGCGGGTCGGCGAGGCTTCGCAGAAGTCGGGACGTCCTGGCGATTCGGTGCCGGTGCTCGAGCTGGTTCACCAGCAACAGCCCGGCATCGAGATCATCCGCGACAAGCTGCGCGACATGTACGAAGCCGCGGGCGAGTACAAGCAGCTCGCCGGCATCTTGATCGCCGATGCCGACCACGGCAGCGATCCCACGACGCGCTACACGAACTACAAGCGCGCCGCGGAGCTGCTGCTCTATCAGCTCGAGGATGCCGCGGGTGCCCAGGTTCCGGCGCAGAAGGCGCTCGAGCTCCAGCCCGATGATCACTCCGCGTTGATGCTCAACGTCGACGTGTTGATCACGAGCGGGCAGCTCGAGGATGCGGCGCGCACGCTCGAAGCGGCGATCAGCGCCCAGAAGAAGCGCACGCCAGAGCTCGCGGTCGCGCAGCAGCGCATGGGCCGCGTGTGCGCGATGATGAACGACAAGGACGGCCAGCTGAACTGGCTGAAGAAGGCGTTCGACGTCGATCGCAAGAACGCCGAGGTGGCGGCCGAGCTCGCGCAACTCGCGACCGAGATCGGTGACTACGAGCTCGCGCTCAAGCCGCTCCGCGCGATCACGCTGATGGACAACCCGTTGCCGGTCACCCGACCGATGGCGTTGCTCTGGGAAGCGAAGATCGAGCACGCGCGTGGCAATCGCGCGAAGGCCGAGCTGTGGGCCAAGAAGGCGCTGCGCGAAGATCCGCAGTTCGCGGATGCGCAGCAGTTCCTCGACGAGCTCGGCGGTTAACGGCGACGGCGGCGCAGCGCGAGCAGCGCGAGTGCCGCCACGCCAGCGCCTCCTGCACCTCCGGTCGTGGTGCAGCCGCCGCTGCTGCTGTACGTGGTCGTGCCGGCATCGCCACCACCTACCAACGGCGCGCCATCGGGCAGCGGAGGACAGGTCGCTTGGCCTGGAAACGCGACGAGCCCGCGCGCACACCCGACCGCGGTCATCGCGGTGACGCGCGGAATCGCATCGTAGGTCTCGAGCGCCGTCGCGAGATCCGCGAGCAGCATCGCCTTGTCGATGTTCCGTGGGGTGAGGCCACGCGCGGTCGCGAACTTCTGGAGCTCGTCGTACACGGTCTCGAGCGCCGCCTGCGTCGTGCGATCGGCTTCGGGCACGAGCGTAAAATCGACACCGGTCTCCCAGGCGTGATGCAAGAAGTGCCAGCCCACGACGCACTGGTCGTTCGACAGATCGATGTTGAAACCCGCGACGGTGGGGCCGGCGATCACGCCTTTATCCGTGCACTCGTGATGCGTGATTCGATCGGCGAGGATGTGCAGATACACCCCGAGCCGGGCGTCCGCGAGGTGCGTCGCATCGGTCGTCATCGCACCATCCCCCGCGATCACGGTCGCAAACATCGATGACAGCGTCTTCGGCCCGCTCGCCGGATCCAGGATGATCTGCAGCCCCGAGCTCGTATTGAACGGCACCGCCGCACTACCGAGCGCCGAGATCGTGCCGCGGATCGCGATCGCGCCGGGAAAGCACGTCGCGCCCGTCCCGTAGTCGTGGTTCGCCGACTTCACCGTGAGCCCGGCCGTGCACGCGACGCTGCCGGTCATCGCCCAGCCCCGCCAGTTCGCGAGCGTCGGCTCGGTGGCGGCATCTTGAGGATCCGGATGCAGCCCGTCGACGACCGTCGGTGGCTGCTGCGAGCCACCGTTGTACGGCGCGATGAAGTGCAGCAGCATGCCGCCGGAGTCCATGTCGCCGCGCGTGATGCCCGAGAGGTTGCCGGTCGTCAGGCTGTCGCCCATGTACTTCTGCGAGTTGTTGTCGTACGGCCAGAACTGACCGTTATCCACGGTGCCGTCGTAGGCCGCGATCCAGTACGCATCGCTCTGCGAGAACCCGAGCGCTTGCGCCATGTAGTAGGTGGCATCGACGTGGACCTCGCTGCGACCGAACACGTAGATGCCCGACGTCGCGTTCTGATCGATCGTCGTGATCGCCTGCTTGCAATCGTCGGTCGAGGTCGGCACCGGCTGACACTCATCCGGCAGCGGGCCACACGAGACGACTGGACCACCCGCGGCCGGGTAGCAGAGGTCCTCGCCGAAGGCGTGCGCACTCGGCGCGTACAGGAGGCTCACGAGCAAACATGATTTCAGGCGCGTCATCCATCCAGGATGCGCGCCCGAACTGTTATTGTCAATTTGGATAATAACTACGCACCGAGGATCGCGAACGAAGCGCGCAGGTTCGCGTTGCCGAACACGGTGATGCCCGTGACGTTCCGGACGTTGCCGTCGAGATCGATATCGATGCAGGCCGACCCGGTGAGCAGCTTGTTCGGGTAGACGATCTGCGACTGACCGTTCGCGAACTTGATCTTCACCTCGCTCACCTGCGTGCGTCCCTTGGTCGCCTCGAGCTTGATGGAGTGGAGCGCCTTCGAACCGGCAAACCTGATCGTGTCCTTGCCGTACATCAGCTTGGTGGTCGCGAGCGTCTGCATGATCGGCGGGCGATTCCACGACGGAACCTGGGGTGCCGGCTGCGCGACCGGGCGATAGAAGTCGGGCTGTTCGTCACGATGGTCGCGAACGTTCTGCTGGGTGCCCGAGACCTCGACGCCGCCCTGCGAGTAACCAGGCTGAGCGAGGGCGAGCGACGAAGAACCAAGGACGAGGGCGGCGGTGACGATGGCTTTGATGTTCATGACGGTTTCTCCTTACGAACCGGAGCAATTGCAGAGCCAGTGCCACGACGTAAGCCACTGCAATTACTGATGAACATGCATCTTTTGGATGCGACTCCCGCAGCCAGCTGCGGTTTCCGCATACCTTCGATTCATGTCCGACGCCGTCACCTACGCCGCCCATGGTCGCCTCGGCACCATCACGCTGAACCGGCCCGACAACCGCAACAGCATGACGCCCGAGCTACTCGATGCGTTCGCCGCGGCGAGTGCCGCCGCGCGCGCCGACACCACCATCCGCTGCGTGATCGTGACCGGCACCGGCAGCTGCTTCTCCTCCGGCGCGGATTTCAAATCGAACATCCAACGAGACAGCGGAGAGGAGCCGCACGATCGCTCGTACGCGATGTACGTGCCGTTCTTGTCGCTACTCGACATCGAGGTCCCGATCGTCGGCGCACTCAACGGCCACGCAGTCGGTGGCGGCTTCGGTCTCGCGATGATGTGCGACCTCCGCGTGGGCGATGCCGATGCGAAGTACGGCGCGAACTTCGCGAAGCTCGGCCTCGCACCCGGGATGGCGATCAGCTACATGCTGCCGCGCCTGGTCGGCTTGCCGCGCGCGAACGAGATGCTGCTCACCGGCATGCTACTGCGCGGCAGCGAGGCGGCGAGTATTGGCCTCTTGAACCGAGCGGTGCCGAAGGCCGAGGTAGCCGCCGTTGCGACCGAGCTCGCGAATGCGATCGCCGCGAATGCGCCATTCGCGGTGCGCGCGACCAAGGCGCTGATCCGGCGTGGACTCGGTCTCGAGATCCGCGCCGCGGCGCGCGAAGAAGCGGTGCTGCAAGCGCAGTCCGTGGTGACCGAGGATGCGGCCGAAGGCATCGCGGCGCTGCTCGCCAAGCGCGAGCCCGTGTTCGAGGGGCGCTAGCCGAGTCGCCGACCATGGCGATCGAGCAGCTGGAACCTGTCGGCGCGCTGCTCAACGCTTGCGCGCGAGGTACTTCTCGGCGATCGCGCGTAGCTCCGGCGAGCTCTGGCTCATCGCGCGCTCGAGCACCTTGCGCTGCTGCTCGTCCTTCATCACCGGCGACTTCGCGGCGATGAATTCAGCGAGCGGCACCTTGCCGAGCGTGTCGACGATACGCGTGAGCAGCGTGCGACCAGAGCCATCGACGACGTCGAGCTTCGCGCCCGCGCCGAGGATCAGCTCCGCCATCGGCACCGACTTGACGCCCAGGATCACCGGCGCCATGTCCTCGCCGGCGACCTTCGAGCCCGCGGCGAGTAAGTGCTTCGCGACCGCGAGATGGCCCTCGGTGACGGCGTCGAACAGCGGCGTGGTGTGGAGCTCGCGATGCAGCTCGTTGACATTCGCGCCCTTCTTCAACAGGGCTTCGACCTCCGCGAGGTCGCCGCGCTTGACCGCATCGTGCAGCGGCGTGCCTGCAACCGCAGTCTCGGCGCTGGCGCCATCTTCGGTGCGCGTGTCGACGGGCGGTGGGTTCACCGGATCGTGCTTGAACCACTCGGCCCACGTGCGAAAGCCCGCGGGCGGCTCGAGCCGCGCGAGCATCGCTTCGAACAGCGCCTTGTCGCTCGGACCGAATGCGTCGCGGCCTTCGGCGAGGAAGACCTTCGCCGCGAGCTCGGTCGCCGCATCGCTGTTGCCGTCCGAGTATGCGGCGCGCGCATCGCTCAAGAACCCACGTGACAGCTTCGACCTCAGGCCCTTGCGAACGATTGGCGGCACGGCGAGAGCGTGGTCCGAACCGCGCGCGCGTTCAAGGGCTAGCGCGCTCGGGAATTCGATAGGGCGCGACGATGATCGCGATCGAGGGACCGATCGGAATCCGCGTTAGCTCGCGTTGACTCTTGCCGACGAGCTCGGTGACCACGAGCTCGCCCGGTTGGAGCTCGGCGACAAACTCTTCCGAGCCGCACATCAGGTCGGTGATCTTTGCCGCGGCGGCGCGGATCGCGCACAGCTCCGGTGTCGCCTCGACCGAGCCGAGCTTGTTGACGCCGCCATCGACGACGAGCGTGACCTCGACGTGCTCGGCGTCGGTCGCCTGCACGCGCCACTCGACATTCGACACGACGACATCCATGCCCGCGAGCGGCGCGCGCCGCGGTGGTGGCCCACACGCGAGCACCAGCGTCAGGGCGTAGCCGGCGGCCCGCACGTATCCAGATCCGTGGCACTCGTGCCACTCGCCGCGAACATCAGCGGGCCCCACGGCGTGTCGAAGGACAGCGTGAACCAGCCCGGACCGCGGCCCGCAGAGACTTCTCCAGCCACGTCGAGCATCACGAACCCGATCGGATCGCCGTGCGGCTTGCCGTACAAGCACGTGCCGTGCGCGACCGTCGCGTTCGCCGCGATCGTGGCAACGCCGTCGGCCTCGTGCGGCTTGTGGACGCGTCCCGGCGGCGAACGTCGCGAGGCAAACCCGCGCACGCGAATCTCGCCGTCTTCGTAGCCGATCAGTGCCCACTCGTCGTCGATCTCCTTGATCGTGTCGAGGAAGTATCCGTTCGCCATGATCGCGAGCTCGTCGCCGACCCACTTCGGTTCGGCGCGGACGACGGTGCCCGGCGTGACCATCAAGGTCGGCAGGCCGGTCGGGATGCGCCCGTGTCCTGCCGGATCCGAGGTCGTGCGATCGGTGAGTACCGTATCCGGAACCCAGCCATCGATCTCGAGCGAGCCCAGGTAGCGAATCTGGGTCCACGTCTCGCGGTGCCCGATCACGCGCACGTGCGCGCCAGCGTGGAGCTCCGCGAAGGGCGCGTCGTCCGAGAAGCTAGGGAAGCCGCCGCCCGCGTACTTGCTGACCAACTCGTTGCGCATGACGATCTTCAAGAGCCGAGGTCGCTCGGTCCACAGGGCGAACGCGAGCTTGTCGAGCTTGACTGCGATCCGCACCATCGTCGATTGTTCGTCGATGATCGTGCCCGCGACCTCCGGTTGAGCGGGAGGCGCTTGAACGGTCGCGCCATCGAGCTCCAGCGAGGCGAGCCCCGGCACGACGTACGAGCGTGGATAGGCCGTCGCGCCGAGCACCACCATCGGGTCGAGTGGCTCCGCATTCGATCTCGGATGCGAGCTCGCAGCCGGCTTCGGTTTCGATACAGCGAAAGGTGGCGAGGGCGGCGCCCCGCCACAACTCGCGATCACGAGCATCAATGCACGGCGCATGATTCCCAGGAATCGCCGGCGCGCATGATCGTCAGGAGGGGATGGCCCCAGTGGCGCGTGTTGACGTAGACGTGGCTCCACGGCTTGTCGCTCCGGTTGTGGCCGAGCCGCTGCTGGGTCGTGAGCGCGACGCCGACCACGGAGCCTTCGTCGTGATCGTAGAGGCAGGTCCCCGAGGGGACGACGATCTTGTCTATTTCGCTGACGGTGAACACGCTGCCCAGGCCGATCACGCCGTCCGTAAGCGCGTTACTCGGTGTGCCGATCGCCGCGGCACGGACAAACCCGCGCAGGCGCAGGCCGGCGTGGTCGAGCTCGATCTCGACCCAGCCGCCCGTGGCGGCGAGCTGCTGAACGGTCACGCCTTCCTTCGTCGTCGCGAGCAAGCGGTGGGTCGTAGCTGGCGCGGCATAGATCGGCGTGGCGCCGACCACGTACACGTTGCCATGCGTGGTTTTCGGATCCGGCACGGGGCCGCTGAACACCTCGCCGATCGCGGCGTCGCGGACCTTGCCGGTGACCGCGAGCTCCTCCAGATCTACCGTGATCGATCGAAGCGCGCTGTGATGCTCCGGCGTCGCCACCATGATCTGCGTTCCCGCCGCGAGCCACACACCGTGCGTGCCATCGCCTGGCGCGCCATCCGGATCGAGCAGCTCGCTCGGGCTCGTGAGCGTCGGCGCGAACCCCGCACGCCCGACCCAGAGCGCGAGTCGCGCACCATCATACGTCTCGACGATCCGCACGACATCCGGTCCCTCGCCGACGACGGCGAAGGGTTCGGCGTGCTCGAGCACGTGCGAATCGACCTCGATCGCTTCGCCTTTGCGTGCAAACCGAGACGTCCCGATCCGCGCGAGATACGCGTGGCGCGTGAAGGTCTTTTCGATCTCGGGATCGCCGAGCGTGGCTCCGGAGAGCTCGGCCTCGGACCAACGGTGGACCGCCGCCGGGGGTGGACGATCGGGGATCGGTTCCACGGCACTACCACAGCTCGCGAGCAACAAAACCGCCGTCGTCCTCACCTGACCGAAACAATAGCCGTCACCCTGCCGCCACGCTTATCCACCGGCCGCGTAACTGCTTACGCGTTACGCACTTGCGGCAAACTTCACACTCATCATTTCCAGGCGTTACGCACCGCATCAAGTGGGCCCGCGTTTGCAAATCTCCGGGGACAAGATGGAAATCGGCGTCATCACGAACCCGAACAGCCGCAAGAACCGTAACCGTCCTGACCGGGCGGAGAGGCTGCAGCGCATCGTCGGGACCATGGGTGAGGTTCACGAAACGAGCTCGGTCGAGTCGATCAAGCCCGTGCTTCGCGATTTTCTGCGCAAGCAAGCCCGCTACTGGGTCGCCGATGGCGGCGACGGCGCGCTTCACTGGATGCTGCGCATGGGCATGGAGGTCCTCCAGGAGGAGGAGTTCGTCGACCAGCACATCTCGCTGCCGATGACGCTGCCGACCAAGGGCGGCACGATCGATTTCGTCGCGAACAACGTCGGGATCACCGGCGATGCCGAGGGCATCCTCGCGATGCTTCGCTCGAACGTCGAAGACGGCAAGCTCGTACAAGAGACCGAGGTCGATTCGATGGTGATCGACGGCATCCAGCTCGTCGACGGTGTCGAGACTCCGTTCCGGACCTACGGCTTTGCTTCGGCAGCGGGTGGTATCGGTCAGCGCTTCTACTCGAAGTACTACGCGCACCGCGATCCGAACCCGCGCACGATCGTTCAGATCGTCGCGAACACCGTCGCCTCGGCGCCGATCTCGCTGACGCCACTCGCGCGCGGCCCCAAGATCGGCAACCTCAACACGTTCGCGAAAGAGATCTTCGCGCCGACGCCGTGCAAGGTCACGCTCGACGGCATGGTGCTGCCAGGCAATGCGTTCACCGGCGTGCACATCGCTTCGATGTCGATCAACCTCGGCAACGTGCTGCGGTTCTTCGGCAAGGCGGATCAGCCGGGCCTGATGAACGCGATCGTCGGCACGCCTTCGCCGTGGAGCATCATCCGCAACATCCCGCGCATGGCGCGTGGTGAAGAGATGAAGGGTCGCAACATCCTCGATCGCCCGTGCCGCGAGATGACGCTCGAAGCGAATAGCGGCGAGCTGCTCGAGCCGATCATCGACGGCGAGTACTACCGCAACGTCACCAAGCTCACCTACCACGTCGGTCCGCGCGTGCGGATCCCGAAGGTCGTCGCCGCCAAAGCGGCCGCGGCCTAGCCCTTCTTGCAGGACACGGACGCCGGGCCTGCGCCGACGACGTCGCACTTCGCTGCCCCACACGCCGCCGCCCCACAGGCGGTTTTTTGGTCCTTGTAGCACTTGCGACCGATCACGAAGCGGCAGTCTTTGCGGTCGCCGGAGTAGCGCCAGGTCGACGCGGATTTGTGCGTTGGCTCGTCGAGCTCGCCGTTCTTTTTCGCCTCGGCGTACTGCTTCTCTTTCGCGGTCTGCGGTTCGTCAGCCTCGGTCGCAGAGCCACCGCAGGCGGCGGCGAAATGCAGCGCGAGGACGAGACACACGAGCCGCAGCGACATGTCCCAGATCATGCCATAGTCCAGGCGTGGCCGACGACGATCGCGCGGTGAGAGAGCGGCTGGCAGCGCTCGATGCCGAGGTCAAGGCCGATGCCGACGCGCAGCGCGCACGCAAAGATGTCGCGATGCAAAAGATCCGCGCGCAGCAGGCCGAGCAAGTCGAGCTCCGCCGCCGCCAGGCCGAGCTAGTCGCGCCGAAGAAGCAGAAGCAGCTCCCCGCCAAGACGCGGCGCGACCCGGATGATGATGACGACGTGATCGATCACACCGGCGGCCTGGGTGGTGCACTCGAGCTCGCGAATCGCGCGAATCAGGTCAAGCAAGAGCTCCAGAAGGGCGGCGAGAAGTCGTGGATCAAATCGGGCCTCGCCTCGATGTTGCTCGGTCCGCTCGGGTGGCTCTACGCGGGCTCGTGGCGTGAAGCGATTCCCGCATCGGCGGGGTGGATCATCGCCGGCACGATCGTCTCGAAGTTTCTGCCGATGTTTCTCCTGATGCCGGTCCTGCTGGTGGCGCTCCCACTGTCGGGTATTGCAGGTGTCGTGTACGCATTGCAGTACAATCGGCACGGCTCGCGGCAGCGTTTGTTCGATAAAGACCCCGCCAAACAGCTAAAAAGCGGCGCTCGCCACTAGCCAGGTGAGTTGTGAGGGAGTTCTACCCGAGTGGCCGGAACTGCGCGGTAGGATTAAACTAAGTGACGACGATGAGGACCTTTTTTGTACTCGCTGCGCTGACCAGCGTCGCGTCCGCACAGGTCGCAAAACCTGCGCGCATCGCGGTCGTTCCGGTCGCGGCTGTCAACATCGATACCCAACGCGTCGATGCCCTCGCGCAAGATCTCGCGGAAGGCCTGAACGCCGAGCTCGACGTCGAAGCGGTCGGCGGTCTCGATGTCCGCCGCAACCTGCGCGCGGATCTTCCGGCCGATTGCGCGACGCTGCCGAGCTGCGCCGCGGAGGTCGCGAAGGCGACGGGCGCGGCGCAGATCCTGTTCGTCGTGATGGTCGACGCGAGCGGCACGGGTTCGCTCCAAGTCGACTCGACGTGGGTCGAGCCAAGCACCGGCAAGACCAGCAATCGCCCGAGCGTCTCGCTCTCTTCGACGACCGACGCGGACGCCAAGGCGCGGTTCCAGGAGAACGCGACCAAGTTCCTTCCGGATGCGAAGGTGCGGCCAAAGCTCAAGGTCGGCGGCGGCAATTCACTCTCGGTCAGCGACGCGAAGCCGCGCCACTTCACGACGCCGTCGCTCGTCACCGGTGGGGTCGCGATCGTCGGCCTCGGTGTCGGCATCGGGTTCGGCCTCTCGGCGCGCAGCAAGTACAACACCTGTAACGCGGCCGTGACCTGTAGCCAGTCACAGCGGGACACGATCAAGCACACCGACCTGATCGCCGATATCGGCTATCTCGCGGCACTGGGCGGAGCGATCGCGACGAGCATCCTGTTCGCGAGCTCGGGTGAGGAATCGCATGTCATCGCCACACCCATGGAGAACGGGGCATCGGTGTCCTACTTCGGGAGATTCTGATGCCGCCATCCGATTCCATTCGCGCCGAGCAAGCGCGGGCCGACTCGGTCCGCGTCGACAAGCTGATCGGCGAAGTGCTCGCGAACCGCTATCAGATCGAAGCGCGGCTCGGTGAAGGTGCGATGGGGTCGGTCTACAAGGCCAAGCACGTCAAGGTCGGCCGGCCGTTCGCGGTCAAGGTCCTCCACCCTCGCCTGCTCGAGGACGAGAAGCAGTTGCAGCGGTTCGAGCGCGAAGCCGAGCTCGCGGGTCGGCTGCACCATCCGAACGTGATCGGTGTCGTCGATGTCGGCGAGACCTCGGACGGCCTGCGCTACATGGTGATGGACTTCGCCGAGGGGCACGACCTGGCGTCGCTGCTCGCCGAAGCACCGATGCCTGCCGAGCGCGTCATCCATCTCACGCGTCAGATGCTCGAGGGGCTCTATCACGCTCATGAAGAAGGGCTGATCCATCGCGACTTCAAGCCCGAGAACGTGATCATCGAGCGCGACTCGCACGGTGATGAATTGCCGCGCATCGTCGATTTCGGAATCGCGATCCTGCGCGAAGGTGGCGAGTCCACCGGCGGCGCAGGTCGGCTCACGACGAATGGTCTCGTGCTCGGCACGCCGCACTACATGGCGCCCGAACAAGCGGTCAATGATCCGATCGATCACCGGATCGATCTGTTCGCGCTCGGCATCATGATCTACGAGATGCTGTGCGGGAAGCTCCCGTTCGACGGCCACGGCGCCGAGGTCGCCCGTGCGAACCTCATGCTCGATCCGCCGCTGATCGCGGATCGCGTGCCGTATCTCGAGGTCGATCCACTGCTCGAAGCGCTGGCGCGCAAGATGATGCAGAAGAAGCCGGATCATCGGCCCGCGACGGCCAAGGCGGCGCGAGAGATCCTCGATCTGATCGTCAAGGATCGCCAGGCCGCAGCCGCGATGCTCAACGTTCCGCTCGACGCGGTGCGCGCGCCCAAGGCCACCGAGCCGGTCCAGGCACGCCACGTCGGTCACGACAACGGCGACACGTTCCCGCCGACGTTCCGCGAGGCCGAGACCCCGCTGCAGGCACCGACGATGGGGGCCGCGCTCGCGGTGCGCGCGCAGACGCCGCCGCGCGGTGTCGATCATTCGATCGCGCTCAAGAGCGAGCCTGCGTACCAGAGCGGCGTCGCGATCCCGGTGCAGAAGAACCGCACCCGCTTGATCGCGGGCGCACTCGCCGCCGTGCTGGGGATCGGCGGCATCGCGTTCGTCGCGAGCCGCAAGACCGACGACGAGCTCCCGCCGGGTGCGAAGCGTCCCGGCGAAGTCGGTAGTGGCGCGGTCGCGACCACCGAGCTCAAGCCCGCGCCGAAACCCGCTCTGCCGCCGCCCGTGACCGAGGTCAAACCGCCGGTGACCGAGACGCCGCCCGTGGTCGAAGCGAAGGTCGAGCCGACGCCAACCAAGGTCGTGCCCAAGCTCGAGCCCAAGCTCGCGACGAAGGCGCAGACCAAGCCGCAGATCAAGGCGACACCGGTCACGACGATCGTGCCCCCGACGCCGACCAAGGTCGACCCGGCGATCGCGAAGGTCGAGGCGCAGGTGAAGGCGCAACCCGAGGTCAAGCCCGCGCTACCGGCCGCCTACGACTCGAACGCGTTCCGCACTCAATGGGCCAACGTCGGTTCGGAGCTCCGCTCCTTCTCGCAGACGAACGGCTCGAGCAACGTGAGCGATCTCCAGGCTCAGTACAGCGCGATCAACTTCATGAGCGCGGCGTCATCGCAGGTGAATCGCGAAGCGGCGCGGACGACGCTCAACAAGATTCATGCGAAGCTCATCGAGCTGAAGAAGTAGCTCTCTACTGTGGCGCGCCACCGGGGAGAAACGCGATCTCTGCGCAGTTCGCCGACTCCGGATGCTGGAGACCGTTGCCACCCGGAACTGCTACGCAGAGCTTGTTGTAGCCCGCGGTCAGCGTGACCTTGGGTTGTGAAAGTCCGCCGCCGCCGAAGCTCAAATCAAAGGACTCGTCGGCGGTATCATTGGGCCCGTAGGCTTGGCCCGTGAAGCCTGTCGTACCCGTGGGACCGATCACCTGAATCGCAGTGCCGGGATTCACGATCTGATCGTAGCTGTAGAAGTTCACGGTCTTGAACATCGCGCCTTGGTAAGCCACTGGTGACGCGGCGGTGGGAGCTCCCATCGGAGCGTCGAACCGGATCCGACCTACACCGCCATCACCACCATGCGCACCCGCCGTCCCTCCGAGTCCTCCTGTCGCGGTGACCGACGGTACCGTCAGCGTGCCACCCGCCTTCAAGATGATCGTCCCACCAGCACCACCGCCTCCACTCGGTCCGGAGCTGGTGCCAGGCGCACCGTTCGCGGCGACGGTCGTATTGATGTTCAGGTCGCCTGCCGCATCCAAGTAGATCGTGCCGCCACCGCCGCCGCCGCTGCCGCCGCCGCCGAGAAGCCCACCACCACCACCACCACCACCCGCGTCTTTCGTGAGATCGGAAATCGGATCCGAGCCAGAGACGCCGCCGCCAGGACTCGTTGTTGGAGTGAGTCCGGTCTGAGTCCCCGCGGTCCCTGCCGAGCCGTGACCACCACCACCGCCAGCGCTGCTCGTAGTTCCCACGCCGACCGAACACGGATAACCCGCGCCATTCGTCGCCGCACCTGATGTTGCCGTGGCTCCGCCCGAACACCCGCCGGTGCCAGGGACATTTGCCGTGGCGTTCGCCGTCACATCAGCGCCGAACACGATAGCTGATTCCGAACGCAGATGGACGAGGGTCGTCGTGGAGCTCGCAGTGAAGGGATTCGACGCTTGGATGTTGATCATCGAGTAGCGTTTGTTCGCTGGAGGCGGTGCCGTGATCGCGGTGGTCAGCTGATCGAGGAATTGCACCTTCAAGCCACCGGGATCTGATCCGTGGATCGTCTGGAGGACACCGGCCCCGTTGTCGACGGTGACATCGAGCGCTAGTGGGGCCGCCATCTTCGCACCGCTCTCGTCATGGTCCACATCGACCGCAACCGACAAGCTGATTGCGATCCAGTTGTGGTCGAGCGCGATCTTCGCGTCTACCACGGTGATCTGTGTCGTGGCGCCCATAGGTGCCGTGACGGTGACCGTCGCATTCGCTTTGATGTCCGTGCCACGAACCACGATCAACGCGGGTCGAGAATCTCCGGTGCCGACACCTTCGTAGACCATCGTCGGATAGACCGAGGTCAGGGCGAGTGCCGCCGGATTTACATCGACGACCACCTCGACATCCATCGGGTGGCTGCCACTGTCGTTGGTCTTGTCGATGTTGTTCGGGTTGTAAATGAACGAGCAGCCGCCGGCGCAGAGCGTCGCTGTCAGAGCTGCAAGCCAGTCCCTCATATCCGGACTATATCGGTCCGCTAACCGCTTGATCCACATCCTCACGGACATCTGCGGGATGCGAACAAACGTGAAGCGACGTGTGTCACAAGCGCTCACCCATCGAAGCGGGTTCTCGGTCTATGGTTCGCGTACATGCGCGCGCTGCTGATCGAAAAAGGCACCCCCGGCACTGTCACCACCGTCGACGAGTCGAAGCTTCCCGACCGTGCGGTCACGGTGCGTGTGAGCCACTCCACGTTGAACTATAAAGACGGCCTCGCCATCACCGGCAAGGGCCCCGTCGTACGTACCTTCGCGATGGTAGCCGGCATCGACCTGGTGGGCACCGTCGAGACCAGCAGCGACCCGCGCTGGAACGTTGGCGATGCGGTGCTCGTGAATGGTTTCGGCCTCGGCGAGCTGCACTGGGGCGGGTTGGCGGAGAAAGCGCGCGTCGATGGCGATTGGCTGACCGCCCTGCCCGCCGGCCTCAGCCCGGCGCGCGCCGCCGCGATCGGCACCGCCGGCTACACCGCGATGCTGTGCGTGATGGGCCTCGAACGCCTCGGCATGACCCCCGCGCGTGGCGAAGCGATCGTGACCGGCGCGAATGGTGGCGTCGGCGGCATCGCGATCCAGCTGCTCGCGAAGCTCGGTTACAAAGTGGTCGCGTCGACGGGGCGAACCGAAGAAGCCGACTACCTGAAGCAGCTCGGCGCCTCGGAGGTCATCGATCGCAAGACGCTGTCGGAGCCGAATCCACGCCCGCTGCAGAAGGCGCGCTACGCGGCCGCCGTCGACAGCGTGGGCAGCCACACGCTCGCAAATGTGTGCGCCCAGATGCTCGATGACGGTGTGGTGACGGCGTGTGGGTTGGCGCAGGGCGCCGATTTCCCATCGACGGTGATTCCGTTCATCCTGCGCGGCGTGGTGCTGGTCGGCATCCACTCGGTGTATCGATCCGCCACGGATCGCGAGACCGCGTGGAAGCGGCTCGCGACCGAGCTCGATCTCGCGAAGCTCGACCTCATGACCCGGACCGTCGCGCTCGAGGATGCTGTCGCGGCCGCAGGTGATCTGCTCGCGGGCAAGGTGCGCGGCCGACTCGTGGTCGCGATCTAACGCAGTCGGTCGCGCCGCAAATTAACAGCGTGAGGGGCCGCTTGCGCGTATCGCTAGGACGCGAGATGTTTCGGGTGCATGGCGAACTGCCTCTTGTGCTCGTCGCCTCGCTCGATCGGCTTGCTCTGTACGGCCCACGGCGTCGCGATCGCGTCGCCCGGGATTACGAGTGAACAGGTCTTCTCGCGGGTGACCGATGGTGTGGCGTCCTTGGTCGATGCTTGGGGCTGCGCACACGCGCTGGCCAACGGCACGAAGATCGGTCGTGACCCGCGCGCGGAGCTCGCGGTGTTGCACGCCTCGGTGTCGAGCGAGCACGCGATCGCGAAGCTCGAAGGCACCACGTGGCACCTCGTCGATAACACCAGCCGTAACGGGACCGAGGTCGACAACCAGCGCACGGCCGATGCGGTCCTGCCGAGTGGCGCCACGATCCGGCTTGGCGATGTCCGGTTCTACTTCTGGCCCGAGTCGCTGCCGAAGATGGAACCACCGCGTGGCTCGGGTCGGACTGCGCCCACGCGGCGCGACGAGCTCGTGTTCAGCGCGAAGGTCACCACGCCGAAGGGCACCGCCCTCGATCTGCGGCAGCGCGTCGATGGTGGTGTGCTGCGAGTCGCGGACAGCTCGATCGAGCTTGCCGCGATGGAGTTCGGCCTGCTCCAGCTGCTCGTCGAGCGGCGGCGGATCGTGACCGATGCGGAGCTCGCGTATGTCGCGTGGCACGAGATCGCCGATGCGCTCGCGTTCAAGTCCGTGCAGGCCGATAGCGAGAACGTGCGCGAGCTCGTGCATCGCGTACGTCGCAAGCTCGGTTCGGTGGCAGCGGAAGATTTGATCGAGAGCAAGCGCGGCGTCGGCTACCGGCTTGCCGGCGACCCCGGGTAGTCGTCGCGTAATGGCAGGGTCACCTCGTCGTCGTCGTCAGGTCTGGTTGGGCCGCCGGATTCGCCGGCTCGGTCTCGCCTGGGAGAACGCGCTCGAGATCGCACGTTCGGGTCGGTTGACGGCTCCGTACGGCGCGGCCTTCGAGGTCATGCACGAGGAGAAAGTGTATCGGCTGCGGCGCTACGCGAATGCCGCGAAGCTGATCGCCGAGCCGTTGCTGTTGATCCCGCCGCTGATGGTCGCGTCCGAGGTCTACGACATCTCGCCCGATGTCTCGGCGGTCGCGTATCTCACGGGTCAGGGTGTCGACGTGTGGCTCGCCGACTTTGGTGCACCGGAGCGCGAGCAGGGCGGCATGGATCGCACGCTCGACGATCACATCCGAGCGGTCAGCGACGCGATCGATCGCGTGCGCGCAGCGACGGGTCGCGATGTTCACATCGCCGGCTACTCGCAGGGCGGCATGTTCTGTTATCAGGCGGCGGCATTTCGCAAATCCGCCGGCGTCGCTTCGATCATCGCGATGGGCTCGCCGGTCGATCTCCATCGCCAGCTCGCGATCGACGAGGATCTGACCGAGCGGCTGACCGCCGGGTTGAGATCGGTGATGCAGTGGCCGCTCGCGCGGATCGAAGGGCTGCCGAGCTCTTTCACGGCGCCGGCGTTCAAGCTGTTCTCCGCGCGCAAGGAGGTCACCGCGCTATTCGATTTCGTGCGCAACCTGCACGATCGATCCGCTCTCGAGAAACGCGAAGCGAAGCGGCTGTTCCTGGGTGGCCAGGGGTTCGTCGCGTGGCCGGGCCCCGCCTTTCGCAAGTTCGTCGATGAAGTCGTCGTCGGGAATCGGCTCGCGAGCGGCGGCTTCGTCGTCGATGGCCACACCGTCACGCTCGCGGATCTGACCTGTCCCATCTTGTATTTTGTCGGCAGCCGCGACGAGATGGGCCGGCCGGGTGCGGTACGTGGCATCCGGCGCGCCGCACCGCACGTACCGAAGATGTACGAGATTCCGCTCAAGGCGGGGCATTTCGGCCTGGTCGTCGGCACGACCGCGTTGACCGTGACGTGGCCGAGCGTCGTCGCGTGGATGCGCGGCGAGATTCCCGCGACCGCGGTCGACGTGCTCGCGGGCGAGGTCCCCGAGCTGCATCCCCACGACGACCACGACGGCCACGACGACCACGACGAGACCACGTTCGAGCTCGCGAAGGATGTCGTCGAGAGTGCGGCGCGCACGGCCTTGAGCCGGCTCGAGGGCCTCGGCGAGGACCTCGGTCACTATCTCGACAACGCGCGGTTCCAGGTGCCGCGGCTCAACAAGCTGCGCAACCTCCAGGACGATTCGTTCGTCGGTCTGGGCCGCACGTTGGGCGATCAAGCCGGCAAGATCGGCGAGCGCACGTTCTTTCTGTGGCGCGGGCGTGCATTCACGTTCGCGGATGCGAATCGCCGAGTCGATGCGATCGTGCGCGGCTTGATCGCGTGCGGCGTCAAGCCCGCGATGCGCGTCGGCGTGATGATGAAATCGCGGCCTTCGCATCTCTCGGTCGTCGCCGCGATCAATCGGCTCGGTGCGGTCGCGGTGCTGATCTCGCCGGAGACCCGCGACGAGATCGTGCCGAAGGCCCTCGAGCTCGGCGAGACCGCGGTCGTGATCGTCGATCCCGAGAATGCCGCACGGACGCGCGCACTCACCGCGATCAAGATCCTCGTACTCGGGGGCGTCGGCGAGCAGGGCGATACACTCCCCCAGGAAGTGCGCGCGCCGCGCGTGATTCCCGCCGGCGTGATCGATCTCGAGACGATCGATCCGAGCGCGATCACCCTGCCCGCCTGGTACAAGGCCGATCAGGGGCGCGCGCGTGACCTCGCGATGATCTTCGTCACCTCGGGTGCGCACGAACCGGTACGTGCACATCGCGTGACCAATCGCCGCTGGGCGATCTCGGCACTCGGCGCGGCCGCGGCGGCGACGCTGACCACGCGCGACACCGTCTACTGCTGCCTGCCGCTCCATCATCCAACCGGCACGCTCGTCGCGACCGGAAGCGCGCTCGCGAGTGGCGCGCGCCTCGCGCTCGCCTCCGTGTTCGAGCCCGCGACCTTCTGGGATGAAGTGCGGCGCTATGGCGTCAGCGTCACGTTCTACGCCGGTGAGATGTGTCGCCGGCTCGTCGATGCCGCGCCCGTCGTCGGAGAGCAGAACAATCCAGTGCGCTTGTTCGCGGGCTCCGGCATGCGGCCCGATGTCTGGCGTCGGCTCGTCGATCGGTTCGGACCGGTCGGCGTCCTCGAGATCTATGCCTCGACCGAAGCGAGCGCCGTGCTCGCGAACACCGCTGGCAAGAAGGTCGGCTCGGTCGGGCGCCCACTTCCTGGAAGCGCACCGGTCGCGGTCGCGGCGTGGGACGAACGCGCCGGCGAGCTCGTGCGCGATGCGCGCGGCTTCCTCGTCCACGCTCGGCTCGACGAGCCAGGCATGCTCGTCGCGAAGTTGCCGCGGGTCGGCGGCGATGTCGGTCACATCGATCCAAAGCGCATCCTCGCCGACGCGTTCGAGGCTGGCGACTCGTGGTTCATCACGGGCGATTTCATGCGCGTCGATGCCGAAGGCGATTACTGGTTTGTCGATCGCCAGGGTCAGATGGTGCGCAGCAAGGGCGGCTTCATCGCATCCACCCGGATCGAAGATGCGCTGTATGGCTACGGTGCAGTCGCGCTGTGCATCGTCGCGGCGAGACCCATCGAGCTCGGCTTCGAAGTTCCGATCGCCGCGTTGCAGCTTCGCCGGGGTGCCACGATCGATCTCGCCGCGCTCGGCACGGCGGTCAAGGAACTCCCGGAGTTCGCGCGTCCGCGTCGCGTGCACGTCGTCACCCAGCTGCCGATGACCGATGGCTATCGCGTGATCAAGACAGGCTTGTCCGAGCTCGATCGCACGAGCACCACGAACGTCTACGCGTGGGATCCGCAGGAAGAGCGCTACACCCAGCCGCTCGCGCTCGTGGCTAGCTGATCTTGTTGCCCTTGCGGTCGCTCTCGCAGCCGCAGGCCGGGCACGTCGTGCCACCCCACATCGCCTGCCGCTTGTTCGCCGGTCTGCGAAACTTCGGAAGCCGCGCGGCGCAGCCCGGACATTTGCGCGCGGGCATCAGCACACCGACGACCAGCACGCCTACGCCGCCCGCAACCGCACCGATGATGATGGGACTCACCGGCCGGAGCCTAGCGTCTGAGGGGGCGCTAACCTAGCTTCGCGCGCAACGCAGTCCGCGCGCGGTGCAGGCGGGACTTCATGGCCGCGAGATCGATGCCGAGCTCGCGGCAGGTCTCTTCACCTGACATCCCTTCGAGGTCGCGCAAGATGATCACTTCGCGCGAGGGGCGATCGAGCTGCGCGATCGCGACATGAACCGCTTGCACGAGCTCCCAGCGCTCGATCGGATGATCGGTCGTTGCGAGCGTCTCGAGCTCGACGCGCTCACCTAGCATGTGGCGCTCGCGTGCGAACGGGCGCCACAACCGGTGGCACGCGTTACGGACCACCGTCATCAACCAGCCGAGCACGCCACCATCACGCACGAGCTCGGGCCGCCTCGCGACCTTGCTGAAGGCTTCCTGGACCGCATCGTCGGCATCGAAGTCATCGCGACACACGCGCCGGCCATAGCGCACGACGCGGTCGTGATACGTACGGACGAGCGCCGCGAGGGCCTCGTCGTCTTCGATCGCCGCTAGAGCGGACACGTCGACCGACCCATCATGCGATAGCCGAGGCACGTCCCGGCCAGCGCGGTGATCAGCATGTAGGCGCCCA
>JANXOP010000115.1 GCA_025357755.1 Kofleriaceae bacterium
AGCTCGAAGATGCCCTGCGGCGTGTGGACGTACTTCGACGTCGTCACGCGCGAGACCGTGGATTCGTGCATGCCGATGTCCTCGGCGACGTCGCGCAAGATCAACGGCTTGAGGTGGGCGATGCCCTTATCGAAGAACTCGCGCTGAAACTTCAGGATCGATTCGGCGACCTTGATGATCGTGCGCTGACGCTGCTGGATCGACCGGATCAGCCACTGCGCCGAGCGCAGCTTGTCCTGGACGTAGTCTTTACTCGCCGCGCCAGTACCCATCGCGTTCTTGTAGAAGCCGCTGATCTTGAGCTTGGGCAGACCGTCGTCGTTCGGGACGACGAAGTATTTGTCGCCGACCTTGTGGATGTAGACGTCCGGCGTGACGTAATGCGGGTCATCGGTCGAGTACTGGCGACCCGGGCGCGGATCGAAGTCCATGATGACCTTCGCCGCCTCGTAGATCTCTTCGAGCGGCTGCTTGAGGTCGCGCGCGATCGCCTGATAGTTCTTCTTCTCGAGGTTGCCGAGGTGGCTGCGGATCATCTTGACGCAGAGGTCGTCGTCTTGGCCGGCTGCGACGCACTGGATCAACATGCACTCCGCGAGCGAGCGTGCACCGATACCGGTCGGATCGAAGGTCTGGATCTTCTCGAGCACCTCTTCGCACATCACCGGATCGGCGCCGAGGTCAGCGGCGATCTCGTCGATCGGCGGATCCTTGATGTACCCGTCGGCGTCGATGTTGCCGAGGATCACCATCCCGACCTCGAGCCGTTCGGGCGACAGGTCGGTCATCTTGAGCTGCCACGCGAGGTGATCGTGGAGGCTCGGCGGGCGGGTCAGCGTCTGCTCGAGCGACGGCATCTCCTCGCCATCGCCGCGAAAGCCGGGCGCCGTCGGGCCCGACTGATAGCTGTCGAGATAGTTCTCCCAGTCGATCTCGTTGACCGCATTCGCATCACCCGAAATCTCGGTCTGCGCGACGCCGTCGACCATCGAGCCCTCGATCGGGGTCTCGGTCGAGTTGCCTTGGTTCTCGAGCTGAGAGGCGGCGAGCTCGTCGGAACCGATCGGATCGAGATCGGGCGACCGCTCGTTATCGAGGTCCATCTCGTCGTCGAGAATGGGGTTCTCGAGCATCTCCTCATGCACGAGCTCGGCCAGCTCCATGCGACTCAGCTGCAGGAGGCGGATCGCCTGTTGCAGCTGTGGAGTCATCACGAGCTGCTGGGAGAGCCTCATCTCCTGCCGCATTTCCATTCCCATGATTTCTCCTTGACTTTCGTTAGATTAGATCAGATGGACGGGTGCGCAGCAGCCTGGTACGACGCTTGAATTAAAGCGTACGCAGCCCATGCTGGTTTGTAAAGGACCATGGCCCGCCTCTTGCTGAGGCGTCCCGATCCCAGGCACTTAGCCCCTGCCGTGCTTACTTGCGGCGCGCCTGCTGCTCGACCGCGGCTTTGATAAAGCGCGAGAACAGCGGGTGCGGAGAGCTCGGACGTGACTTGAACTCGGGGTGGAACTGGCACGCCACGAAGTACGGGTGCTGCGGGATCTCGAGCATCTCGACGAGGCGGCCATCCGGCGACACGCCCGAGAGCACCATGCCGTGGCGCTCCAGCGCGTCGCGGTAGTTGTTGTTCACTTCCCAGCGGTGGCGATGGCGCTCGTTGATCTCGGTCGAGCCATAGGCCTCTTGGGCCTTCGATCCGACCTTGAGGATGCAGGGGTACGAACCGAGCCGCATCGTCGCGCCCTTGTCGGTGATGCCGCGCTGATCGGGCATGAGATCGACGACAGGATGCGGGGTCTGCGGATCGACCTCCGTCGAGTTAGCCTTGTCGAGGCCGCACACGTTGCGCGCGAACTCGATGCACGCCATCTGCATGCCGAAGCAGATGCCGAAGTACGGCACCTGCTTCTCGCGCGCGAACTTCACCGACGCGATCTTGCCCTCGGTGCCGCGGGCACCGAAGCCCGGCGCGACGAGGATACCGTCGTACTGCGCGAGCTGAGCGGTCCCGACCTTCTCGAGCTCCTCGGAATCGATGTGATCGATCTGGACCTTGCACTCGTTCGCGATACCGCCATGCAGCAGCGCCTCGTTGAGGCTCTTGTAGCTCTCGACGAGCTGGACGTACTTGCCGACGAACGCGACCTTGACCTGCCGCTTCGGCTGCGTGATCCGCGCGACCACCTGCTCCCACGCATCGAGCCGCGACGCGCGCGACCAGATGTTGAGGATCGCGGCGAGCTTCGCATCGAGGCCCTGATCGGAGAGCGCGAGCGGCAAGCGATAGACCGTGTCGACGTCGGTCGACTGGAACACCGCATCGCTCGCGACCGAGCAGAACATCGCCATCTTCTTCAGGGCGTCCTCGGGCAGCTTCTCCTCGGCGCGCACGACGAGCACGTCGCACTGGATGCCGATCTCGCGCAGCTTCTGGACCGAGTGCTGAGTGGGCTTGGTCTTGAACTCGCCGGCCGCGCGAATGTACGGCACGAGCGTGAGGTGCACGCTGACGGAGTTCTGCGTGCCGAGCTCGACGCGCAGCTGACGCACGGTCTCGAGGAACGGCAGCGATTCGATATCGCCGACCGTGCCACCGACTTCGACGACGAGGACATCGAGGCCCTCGGCGCAGCGTAGGATCCGCGCCTTGATCTCGTCGGTGATGTGCGGAATCACCTGGACCGTCGAACCGAGATACTCGCCGCGTCGCTCTTTGCCGATCACGGTCGAGTAGACCTGGCCGGTCGTGATGTTGTTGAGCTTGGACATCTTCGCCGAGACGAAGCGCTCGTAGTGGCCGAGATCGAGGTCGGTCTCGGCACCATCGTCGGTGACGTAGACCTCACCGTGCTGGGTCGGGTTCATCGTGCCCGGATCCACGTTGATGTACGGATCGAGCTTCATGTTCGCGACCCGGAGGCCGCGGTTTTCCATCAAGGCGCCGATGGTCGCGGAGACCATGCCCTTGCCAAGCGAGGACACCACGCCACCCGTCACGAACACGAACTTCGTTTGCTGCGCCATGAGGTTCCTCGCGGCGCAGCGCTGAATCCCCGACGGGGGACCGTAACCGTGCCTGACGGTTTCTACCGATTCGCTCGTCGAAAGACAATGGGCGAGATCGGCAATGGATCGCGGTGGTTACTCCAGCTCACCCAGGATCTCGGGATCCACCGGATGCGAAGCGGGCTCGCTGCTTTCGAGGGTGTTCGGATCGACCTTCTCGCTCGGCGTACCGACTTCATACGTGCCGCCTGGCATCTGGTTCGTGCCTGCGACCGTCTCGCTTGGCTTCGGGGGGTCGCTGCTCTCGATGGTGTTCGGATCGACCTTCTCGCTCGGCGCGCCGACTCCATACGTGCCGCCCGGCATCGCGTTCGTTCCTGCGACCGTCTCGGTCGGCTTCGGCGCGGCCTCTGCCGCGTCTCGCGCGTCATCGGCTTTGCGATCTTGTTCGTTCTGCGCCTGGAGGGCCTGATCATCAGCGAGGTCCTGATCGTCCTCGTCTTCCATGCCGTCGACGTGCGTCGCGACGACGGGCTGGGCAGGCTTCGCGTTCGGGGGCGGCGGCGGTGTCCATGCGGGCTCCGAGCTCGAAGGCGTGCTCGGGCCGCGTAGATCCGCGCGCTGCCTGGCGTCGACGATCTGCCGATCGTCGACCCAGTGGCGGCGCCGCTCGTGAGTCGCATCCCCGCTCTTCTTCTGAAGATCGGCGACGCGCGTATCGTAGCCGCTCGCGCCGGCGGAATGCTCGTGCTTCATCATCGCGACGACATCGACTTCTTTGAGCGTGACCGAGCACGTCGCACGCAGCGGCTCACCACTCGCATCGAACATCGTGAGCTTGGTCGTGACCGAGACCACGACGCAGCGAAGCTGTTGCGAGCCCCACACCGCGACACAGAGCTGAGGATGGCGGTTCTCCGGAATATTCGACTGGCGATCGAGCGGCAGCGTCAGCGACTCGAGCTGCTCCACCTTGTCGGCGATGCTGATGCCCTCCTCGTACCCGTCGAACAAGAGCTCGAGCACCAGGCTGCGCGGTTCGCTCGTGCCGTACTCCATCCACGACGACGTATCACCCGACTTCGATTGCTTCGCGCTCGTGTTCGGATGCGTCGTCCACGCGGCATTCGCGGTCCGCGCCAGCTCCTTCGGGTTGTACTGTGCGGTGATCTCCAACGGCTTGCCGGTGACCGTGCCGATCACGAACTTGTTCCCCTTCGGCGTGTAGAGCTCGCGGTAGTCGCGCTTCTCGAAGTTGTTGTTGCGTTGCATGCGAGCCGTATCGGCACGCCCGGCCCGCGGTTGCGTGATTCTCTAACTGCGCCTAACTACGCCTAGTTCTTGCCTTCTTTGACGCAGGCAAGGAACTGTCCGAGCAGCGCTCGGTCCGCCGCGGTCGGCGCGGTCATCACGGTCGGGCCAACCTCCGGCATGGACGTGTTCGTCGCCTTGGACCCCGAGGCGGCCTCGAGATCGATGTCATCCGCGTGCTTCGTGATGTCGTCGACCGTATCGAAGTTCAGATCGGCCGGCGCGTCGTGACGATTGCTCGCGGTCGCCGAGTGACACGGCGTGCAGTAGGTCTTGAAGAACGTGGTGCCGAAGCTGCCGTAGGTCGGCGCATTCGAGGTCGGGCACTCCGCGCCCGAAGGCGTCGACGAAGCACAGGCGGAGAACAGCAGAGCGACGAGTACGGCACGGGTCATGGCCCCAAGAGGAGCGACGCGTACGATGTCGCGCTACAAACCGCGACGCCAACCGGAGATTTCCGAGCTCTGCGGCTGCGCGATTTGTGCACGCGCGACACCGGTGCTGCCGGCTGCCGGCTTTTGCAGGGCGTCGAGCACCGCCGCGATGATCGCGGCATCGAGGTCGCCACCGTCGGCGCGCGGATGGAGCTCGGCCGCGTTGCGCGCGATGAAGCTGGTGTCGTAGTCGCCCTTGATGAAGTCCGCTTGGCGCAAGCAGCGGCGATGAAACGGGAGGTTCGTCTCGATGCCCCGCACTTGATATTCGTCGAGCGCGCGGCGCATCCGATCGATCGCGGTCTTGCGATCCTCGCCCCACACGACGAGCTTCGAGATCATCGGATCGTAGTGGACCGGAATCTCCGCGCCTTCGTAGCAACCGCTATCGTTGCGGACGTACGGACCGTCGGGAATGCGGAGGTGCGTGATCTTGCCGGGCGAGGGCAGGAACTTCACCGGATCCTCGGCGTAGATCCGACACTCGACGGCGTGTCCACGACGCCTCGCATCGAGCGCGGTCTGATCGAGCGGCAGCGGTTTGCCCTCGGCAACATCGAGCTGCCAGCTCACGAGATCGAGCCCGTAGATCATCTCGGTGACCGGATGCTCGACCTGCAACCGCGTATTCATCTCGAGGAAGTAAAAGCCGCCGGTGCCCGAGCCTTGGCCCGAGCCTTGGCCCGAGCCTTGATCGAGCAAGAACTCGCACGTACCCGCGCCGACGTAGTTCACCGCGCGCGCAGCCGCGACCGCCGCGACGCCCATCTTG
>JANXOP010000246.1 GCA_025357755.1 Kofleriaceae bacterium
ACGAGCCGCTCATCGCCGCAGTCGCCGCAGCGCACGCGCACGAAGCCATGGCAAAGCAGGCCGCACGCGAGGAACTTCTCGAACTCGCGCTCAACGAAGCGCGGATAGCACGAAGCCGTGCGCCGAACGACTTCGCGCGCGATCGAGCAGAGCGGGCAGGTGGTCCGAGACCACGTCGTAGAGCACGGTGGTCTCGGGCTGGCGGCGGGCATACGCGCGCGTCGACGACGAGCATTCGGACGCGCGCATACCGGCGCATGCGCAGGCATATGCTGTGCCACGAGGTCACGCCCGTGATCTCGCTGACGTGGAGGCGCGTCGTCGGACGCGATGTCCGTGGGTCGGACAGTCGTCCGGATCCCGGACGCGACGCGACCGTCGCCCGGACGCGCGGGCGGCTTATTTTGCGAATTCTGGGCGGCCGCGGCGGCTCGCCGGCGACAAGGATGGCAGCCGCGAGGACGCGAGCATGCGGTCCCCAATCGAGACCCCACGGCCTCGCAGCGAGCCAGCCCGTGAACGTTAGTTCGCGTACTCGATGGAGATGACCTCGACGTCCTCGCCGTTCGCGGCAGCTCGTTCAGGGACAACACGGATGCCGATGACCTCACGAGCTGCGATACAAACGAGGAGCTGTTCGATGTCCTCGTCGACGTGCCGCGCAGGCGTCGCCGCCGGCCACACCCGTGCCGATGACGCTCGCAGTCAGCCCATCGATCTCGACCAGGCGATCGAAGCGACGCTGGTCGTGGCGTCGAACGAGCACACGTACGTCGCAGACCTCGCAACAGATCTCTCTCCGCTTCCCGAGGTCTCCTGCGACGCGAACGAGCTCAACCAGTGGGGCTGAAGGGCACGCTCGGCGTCAGCACGCGACGGGTTGGAGACGACATCGCAATCGCCGGGCGTGATACCGGCACCGGCATTCCGGATACCGTCCCCGGCCACATCTTCGACCCGTTCTTCACGAGCTGATGCCAAAATTTGGCAGCGCAAGCGTGAGGACAAAAAGATCAAGTGCGGGAGAAAGTTCATTCCCTTCTCCCGCCCTCGCGTAACTAGATGAAACCTCGTCTGCGAAATTTTGGCAGAAGCATTGGGATAAGATGCTGTTTCGACGGGGACGAGCGGGACGACGAAGAGACCGAACCGGCGAGAACGATTGCAACACGTGATCAATCATGATGATTTCCGCGCGCTCTCACCTGGTTCGAATCCCTTCTCCCGCTCCAACGCCGGCCCTCACAGGTCGGCGTTTCTGCTTTCGGCCGCGCTGAGGCGGTAAGGGCGGAGCCCGAGCCCGCGACCCTGATAGCAGACCGCTGCGCTCCGCATGTGCGAGCGACCCAGTTAAATAGCGCCGGCACCGAGGCCGGTCCGAAGGAGCCATCGCCCATCGGTGTGACGACCGTCAGGCCGCCAGTCAGCCGATACCGATCCGCTTGCGACTCAAGCCGGGGCTACGTGATCGCGCGGCTGTGGTTCGCAGTGACGGTCTCCGAGCTCTCCGCTTCGGTAAGCTAGACGGCACACCCTTCATCATCGCCTGGCCGAACGCTACGGCCGACAAGCAACCCATGCTCGCGATCGTCCCGAGCAGCGCGTCGGTGGCGGCGAGCACCGCGTCGTTCACGATCCCCTTTCTACGAGCGCGTCGTAATCCTGCACGCCGCCGCTTCGATCTAGATCGAATATCTCCCGTCCCTGGCAGTGCGTTCGCGGTCTCTTCGCAAGGTCACCAACCTGCGAGCGCGGAACCTCGACCAGCGACGACTCGACCTAAATCAAATAGCCAAACGTGCGTTGCATGATCTGATTTGGTCGCGCGCTAAATCCGCTGTTAAAAAATATCGGCGAAATCAATCGCGCGAACGTTCGGGCCATTGCCACCTTCCAAACATGGCGACGGCCCGCAAGCGTCTCGTCCAGCTCACGCTTCCAACGCCCGACAAGAACGGGCAGCGTCGCGGTGGCAAGCGCGAGCGAGCAGGGCGGCCCAAGAAGGGCTATCGGGCGAGCGAGAAACACAAGGTTCGCCCGTTTCACCGGGCCGCCGAGCCGGTCCACGTGATCATGCGCGCGGTCGAAAGCGTCGGCTCGCTACGTCGCCACCCGGCCTTCCTAGCGATCCGTGAAGCCACGCTCGTCGTCGCGGCGAGCGAGATCTATCCGCCGCCGTTTCGCATCGTTCACCTCAGCATCCAGCGCTCGCATGTTCATCTGATCGTCGAGGCCGCGAGTCGCAGGGAACTCTGGAAGGGCATGAAGGCGTTCGGGATCTCAGCCGCTCGTCGGATCAACGCGTCGCTACCGGATGCGCCGAACGCGACGAGCACGGGCCGTCCGGTGTTCGCCGATCGCTACCACGCGCAGCCGTTGCGCTCGCCGCGCCAGGTGCGCAACTGCATCGCGTACGTCCTCAACAATTGGCGGCATCACGACGAGGATCGGGTTCCACTCAAGCGCCCCTGGAAGGTCGATCCGTACTCGAGCTCGCCCTCGTTCGATGGCTGGAAGCAGCGCGAAGCGGCGGGCGTGTACTACAAGGCGCCGGCCGGCTACCCGCCTCCGTTCGTCTGGATTCCAAAGACGTGGTT